>JBIIOE010000051.1:0-24554 GCA_044337105.1 Bdellovibrionota bacterium
GAGGAAACATAGGTTTTGCCTCGCTTCCTAGAGGAAACGGGGAACTCGTGGACCAGTTCAAGCGCGCATCTTTCTCGATAGTGCTCAACATTGCCGAAGGTGCCGGTAAGCTTTTGCTGACAAGGATCGGAGCCATGCTTTCCAAGCTATGCCTTCAGCCAGTGTGACTCCTCCTCCGGGTACGTTCACGTTTACGTGCACGAGCACGTTCACGTCGGGATAATACCGAGTTCTACCCACTCGATTCCGCGATGACCCTTTATTTAAGAAGCGCGAGTGCAAGCTGTGGCTGAAGCGTTGCTTCCTTGAGTACCATGGAGCCAATCTGCTGTAGGATTTTGAGTCGGATCGCTTGAGCCGCTTCCTCCGCGATGTCTGCGTCCATGATCTTACTTCTCGCTTGATCGTATTCGAGGATCCTCGTTTGGAGGACTTTTGCAGACGTTGCAAGTCTCGATTGAGTGCTGCCGATAGTGGCCCGTTCGTTCCCGAGTCTCAGCAGGTTTTGTTTGGCCAATGTAAGCGATCGGCGAGCGAGTGTTGGTTCGCTGAAGTCGAACTCTGCTTGAAGGTTGTTGCGACGGCCGGATGGGTCCTTGCCTCCATGGTAGACGGAAAAGGCTGAGCTACCGCCACTGTCTTCCAGGACCACGACGTCTGTGATTCCGTCGTTGTTGAAGTCAGAGGCGATCAGTTCGCCACGCCCTGAGGCGATGGCGACGCTGGACCCGGTTGAGAATGTTCCATCACCTTTCCCTAGGAAGGTCTGAAAGTTCCCATCAGCGGTAGCTACTATCATGTCTGCTATCGTATCACCGTTGATGTCTGCCACCTGGGGCTTCTCGGGACCGTTCGCTGTTGTTACTGAACCGCCCATCCGGAACGTGCCATCACCGTTGGCGAGGAATGATGTGATCGTGCCGCTGTCAAAGTTTGACAGAAGGACGTCTTCGATACCATCACCATCAAGGTCTCCTACTTGCGCATTTTGTGTGACGATCCCACCGAAGGGGTCTTCTTGTGTGATGAATCCGTCGACACTGCCGTATCGAATCTTCAAATCTGAAAGACTATCGAAATTCAACTTATCGATAAATCCGTCGAAGTTGAAGTCACTAGCGCTGCCGAAGACTATCTGGTCTCTTAATGCGATAAGCGCGCCCGCCTGCTCGACTGGGACTTCCTGAAACGTATCGAATGTTCCGTCTCCTCGGTTAAGCGCCACTTGTGCCTGCTCTCCAGTGGTACCCAGTACGCTCTCGTCAAAGCTTATGAGGTCCAGGTAGCCATCACTGTTGAAATCTGCGGCTGCTAACTGATAAAAGGCGGTGAGCAAGGAGGTTTGGTTCTGTACATTAGTGAACTCACCATTTCCTGCGGCGAATCCCAGCTGGCCTCCGATACTCACTTGCAACGTCTCCTCGGCCCCGAATCCTTGCTGAATGCGGATATCCTTGGCTGAGCCATCAAGTAGCTTGATTCCATTGAATTCCGTGGATTCGACGATGCGGTTGTATTCCTTTCGAAGCACATTGGCTTCTCTCTCGAGAGACTGGCGCTGCCTACCAGAGTACAACCCGTTTGCCGCCTGCTCTGCCAGCTCCATTTGGCGTGTTACTATCTCCGCGAGCGCTGACACCGCACTTTCTGCGATGTTTAGCATACTTGATGCGTCGTTGATGCTGCGAACCGCTTGTGAGTAGACCTTCGATTTTAGGTTGAGTGAGGAAGCTATGCTCAATCCAGCGGCATCATCGCTTGCTTGGTTGATGCGTTGGCCGGACGCCAGACGTGCCGATACCCGAGACAGCGATTCCGCTGTATTATTCAGGATTCGGGTCGCATTCAGTGCTGCGATCTGACTTCCGAGCTTTATTGCCACAAACGAACTACCAAAACTACAACTACACGGTAGTGACAGAGACGTGGGGCGTTGCTTGTCTCGACCCGCATCTCTACTCCTCTAGTATCGGCCAAAGCGCACTTCGGGTTGAGCGCTATTATTTTCAAGTAATATCAATAGGTTTGAGGGGTGCTTGCAAGCGGGAGGCGTCGCTCACTATTCACCAGCTCAGTAGGCGGCGTTTTTTGCAGACAAGCGATAGCCAATCTTGCTCCTGCATCGGTTTCCTGATGCTCGTTGGTGCGGCTGGCCGCAGGGACAGGATTTTCCTTCCGTAGCTGAGGTGGAATCATCGACAGGTCTTCTCACCCGATCGTATGATTACTGGGTTGATGTAGCCCTTCCTGTTACAAAGCAGAGGATGTTTTTGAAACAACTTCGGGAGCAGGGAATGGCCCAAAAAGGTGTCTGAGAGATGTCGTACGCATTGCGTCCTACCAGTGAATGTCGCTGTAACAGCGGAAAGTTATATCGTGATTGCTGTTCGAAGCTTACCAAGCTTCCTAAAAATGCCTCGCCGGATCTGCGCAGGCGATATTGGGGCAAGCTGGTAGACGAATGCGCGATCTCTATCCTTGATTTCCTCGATCGGAATGAGTTGCTTGACGAGCTTCGTGATGAGGCTGCCGATTTGATGCTCAAAGAAGTCTCGGAGTCCATCGACCTCGAGAATTTTCTTGCGTTGTGGGATGCCTTTACGCTCTTTCACTATCCGATAGATCTGCCCTCAGAAGACGAGCTTGAGCTCTCTGATGATGAGGATGAGCTGCTTGAGGCGGCACCTGCGGCGATTCTGTTTGTGTTGCAGGACGAGAAGGGGAGCTGGAGTAAGGGAGATCGACAGGTGGTGCTCAAGGAGCTTCTTGAAAGCTCGTTCTCCTGGTTTCGCGTCGTAGATGTCGTGCCAGGAGAGGGGCTCCTGTTACACGATATTATTCTCGATCGGGAGACCTTTGTTGCCGATGTGGCAGTGTCTCGCTCGGCTGAGAAGGGTTGGATTCTCTGCGCCAAGGTGCTGCAGTTCGATGGAGTAGCGCTGCTGCATGGCCTCGGTGCGCGTCCTCTGCCGCCCCTAGCGCTCGGTATGCTGAGAGAGATGGCAGGGAAGATCCGTGACATGGCTGCGGACGAGTTCGAAGGAAAGGTTGGTAGGCTTGAAATAGGATTACTGTCTCCGGCGATAGTGAGTACCTATGTACGATGTGCGACGGATACACGACAAGTAGCTGCGCCGGAGATGTGCAACACCGATGGGGATCCGATGGAGCCGTCCAGTATTCGTTATGCGGTTCAGGGGGCCTCAGTTGAGGTACTCGTTGAAAGGATAAAGCAGGTTCTGGGAGAGGTCGAAGATGGTCCAGGGGCGGAGGTGGAGCAGAGAGACGAGAGCGGCGCTCCGATCAAGGTGATCGTTCCGTACATCAGGGCTCCCAAGGGTGAGGCGATGATGGACACCGTGTTAGTGGCTCGTTTTATGATTGAGCCGCATGAAGTCAGCATCGAAGTTAATTCGGTCAATCGCTCGACGGAGATCAAGCAGATTGTGGAGACTCACTTTAACGATATCCTTTCATTTGTAAGTGAGAGCTCTGAGAGTTTAGACTTGTTTATGAGCAGGCAGCAGGCAGGGCAGGTCGCCCAAGAACTCCCTGGACCGGAGGTTCAGGAGGCGCTGAATCAGCACATGCAAAAGATGCAGGAGAAGTGGCTAACGCAGCCGATCCCAGCGCTTGGAGGTTTGACGCCACGCGAAGCTGCCGAAACAGCAGACGGTCGGGTGCTTCTGGAGGCTTTGCTCGATGACTTTGCGATCCGCAGGCAGCAGAGGGAGGCAGGTGGTTCTAGCTTCGTCGGGTTTGATGTTGAGGAATTGCGTGCCCGGCTAGGATTTAAGGATTTGGATTGAGGTCTGAGAGCTTGTGGTATGGATCCTTCGGAGTCGTTAGATAGCAGACGCCCGGCGTTTCAACTCGACGCGGTGGAGTTGAATCACGAATTTGTATCTGAAGTTTCTAGGGAGCAGCGCGGGCTCTACGGGGATCTTTTGCGCCGTAACGATCTGCAGCTCAGTAAAGAGGGGATCGCTAATCCTAAGAATTGGGTGTTCTTCGCCCCCTTACACCACGCGCACTCTGGGTTGTTGACGCCGGATCTCGTTACGAGAGCACAACAGGGAGCAGAGGTTCTGATAGTTGGCGCTGGATGCGGAGATCTAGAGCGGTATCTCATAAAGGTGAGTACGGTTCGGCCTGAGTCCCTAACTGCGGCAGACGTGGATCTTTCGAGCTATCCAGCTGATCTTGGTGTGAAGACAGTGCAGTTTGATATATTCGATCGCTGGCCGGTCGAGATGAATAAATACCAGTACATCCTGATCCCGGAAACGCTGGGTATGGCTTTGATGTTTAATCCCAAGGTGGTCAAGCATCAGCTATCTCTGGATGAGATGCCGGAGATGGTGCAGATAAGGTTCCGTATCCTGGGCGATGGGCCACGAGCTGTTCCTACAGATGAGGTGGGGCAGTTTATGCAATGGGCGTACAGACCGAACTCACCCGCGGCTTTTGCCTGGTCTGTGATTGAGAGCGGGATGCAGCATCTTGCACCTGGTGGTGAGCTGCGTATCAATGGTCACTGTTTGAAGGAAGAGGATATCACCTCACTTCTTGTACTCGCAGATAGATCTGAAGTTCCGATATCGCGCGTGAGCTTTGGGCGTCACTCGATCGCTTTTCAGCGAGAAGGCTAGTAGGCAGTGCTTGTATTAGCGCGCATTCCCTCCCCGTGGGCGGAGATTGTTCTTGGACGAGTGTGGGGTGCGTGGTAGATTTTGCGCTCTTTACTATCTTTATGGAGGATATCTCATGGTTAAGGGCTCATTTGTTTGCGCTTTTGCATGTGCAGTTTCGTGTTTTCTACTCTCTGCTTCGGTTGCCGTAGCATCGCCAGTGGAGGATATGGCTAAGGCTCATGTACACGATCATCAAGCGCATGCTGTAAAGAAGACTGATGCTGCAACTGGTAGCGTCAAGAAATCTGCAGACGAGGCTGTGGCCAAGGCTGATGAGAAGGCGAAGCTTGCTGATGGCCTTGGAATTAAAGGTGCGGCAGAAGCGAAGAAAGGGGTCGCTGATGCCAAGGCCGCCGTTAATGCGGCGAGTGCGGCTGCAGCTTTGACGAAGTAAGTCCTTTCTCCTTAGCAACGTGACGGCTGCTCGATCGTCACGTTGCGATACGCTGTCGGGCTGGGTTGGGTGACTCGTAAAGGCGGAGCGGAAGCTCCGCGGTCCGAGGGGGGGGGCGACATGTCAGGTTTGACCGTTGTGGTGATTCTGATACGGACGGCGGGGACGCCGTCCCCGCCGTCCGCTGATATTCGAATGATCGATCTAATTCGTTAATCTTGAATGCGGTGTTTGCGCCAATTCGAACGGTTGATCCCATGTGTGCGCCTCACGGGCGCTGGCTGAATCGATGGTCCATGTACGAGTAAAAAAAAGGGCTGCCTTGCGGCAGCCCTTTGAGTTTCTCAGATTGGTTCTTTGAAACTACTTCAAGAGTGGGGCGATCAAGAGTGCCAAGATCGATACCATCTTGATGAGGATGTTGAGTGAAGGTCCGGAGGTGTCCTTGAAAGGATCGCCTACGGTGTCACCAACGACTGCAGCTTTGTGCGCGTCGGATCCCTTCTTCTCTCCCTCTACGAGGCCCTGCTCGATGAACTTCTTGGCGTTGTCCCAGGCACCGCCTGTGTTCGCCATGAAGATACCGAGTACAACGCCTACGACGGTTGTTCCGAGTAGGAGTCCTGCGAGAGCCTCTGGTCCTACGAGGAATCCGACGAGAATCGGAGTGATGAAAGCGACAAGTCCTGGGGCCCTCATCTCTGAGAGTGCAGCCTTGGTCGAGATCTCAACACATCGCGATACGTCTGGCTTAGCTCCCTCGCGCCCTTCGAGGAGGCCCGGGATCTCGCGGAACTGACGACGAATCTCGGTCACGATCAACGAAGCAGCCTTTCCTACCGACTGCATCGTGAAGGCGACGATGAGGCCCGGCAACATAGCACCGATGAACACGCCCATGATGAGCTTGGCATTGGTGATGTTGAGGTTCAGAGTCGTAACGATCTGTCCGTTCACTTCGGTCTGGAAGCTCTGGGTGAACGCACCGAACACTGCCAAGGCGGTGAGGCCGGCCGATCCGATTGCAAAACCCTTACCGATGGCGGCGGTTGTGTTGCCGAGAGCATCGAGTTTGTCGGTGATGGCACGGGTCTCTGCTCCGAGGTGGCTCATCTCAGAGATACCGCCGGCGTTGTCGGCGATAGGTCCGTACGCATCAACGGTCATGATGATACCGGTGGTTGCGAGCATCGCAACGCCTGCAATAGCTACTCCGTATACATCGCCGAAGTAGTTCGAGATGAACACAGCCATAACGATGAGTAGGATCGGAAGCGATACGCTGCGGAAACCGACGGCGATGCCGTTGATAATGCAGGTTGCTGGTCCGGTCTTTGCGGCGTCTACGATCTCGAATACTGGCTTCGAAGATGTGTAGTACTCAGTAGCGACTCCGATACCGATACCGCACAAGGTTCCGAAGACGATCGGCATCCAGAGCGCGAAGAGCTTGAGTGGTGCAATTACCAAGAACCCAAACGAGAGAACGATGAAGCCAACGGAAGCTAAAAGCACCGTCATTCGGAGCGCGCGCGCTGGGTCACCTTCCTTGAGGAAGCCCATCCACTTGATGGCTACGAACGAAGCGACTGCTCCGAGGAGTCCCAATATAAGAGGGGTAATCATCAACCATATCCGCGCAGAGGAGAGGGTCTCGGGTGTGACCGCTGTTCCTGCAGGGAGTAGGGTGGTGAGCGACGAGAGTCCAACCGAGCTCATCGTAGCTGCCAAAGCAAGACATCCGATCAAGCAGGTTACATACGACTCGAAGATGTCAGCGCCCATTCCGGCGACGTCGCCTACGTTGTCACCGACGTTGTCAGCAATAACGCCAGGGTTGCGAGGATCATCTTCCGGAATACCGGCCTCGACCTTTCCTACGAGGTCAGAGCCTACGTCGGCGGCTTTGGTGTAAATACCTCCGCCTACACGCGCGAAGAGTGCAACCGAGGATGCGCCCATCGCAAAACCGATGATCGGCTCGTGGTGCTCTGGTGTTCCGAAGATCAGGAACAGTACGCCGAGTCCGAGCAGGCCGAGCGCCGCAACTGAGAGGCCCATTACGGCGCCACCGTTGAAGGCGATCATGAGCGCCTTGCCGGCATCTTTGTCGGATGCGGCTTGAGCGGTTCTCACGTTGGAGATCGTTGCGGCTCTCATACCGAGGAAGCCAGCGAGGAGCGAGGCTCCAGCACCGCACACGAAGGAGATAGCCGTCGCGAAGCCGAGCGATGATGCCCAGATTGCGAGGAACGCACAGATGATGAACACAGCGAGGTACTGCGCTTGCTTCCTGAGGTAGGCCAAGGCTCCCTCGCGGATAGCATTGCCGATCTCTTGCATGCGCTCATTACCCGCCGGCATCGTCTTGATGCTGGCGTACATCTGATAGGCCAACGCGAGTCCAATAAGACCGCATATCGGTGTGGCCCATTTGAAAAAGAATAAGGTCACGTCATTCATGGTAAGACCCAAAAGTTTAATTACTTTGTCTAAGTGCCTGAAACAACAGGCGGGGCGATTGTAGCCTTATTACCGCAAGAGTCAACCGTATGCTGGGGGCACAGGTGTTTGTTAACCGGTTGAAATTGGGAAGCTTTTCAATGTGAGGATAGAAGGTCCGCCGAAATCGTGGTGGGGGATGAGCTGTCTCACTATCTACAAAGTGAGGTTTACCGATACGAGCAGGGCGTGAACTACGCGCGAGTCGTCTCCGAAGCGGTGGGCGTACTCGCCCAGGTATCCTACCTCGTACCGGACAGGGCCGTAGACGAAGAAGGGGCCGAAGAAGAAGCGGGTGCGATCGAACCCCCCTTGGGGGCCACGGGTAACGGAATTTTCATTGACGAGGAGTTGGCCGGAGCTGGTTAGTCCTCGGTTGGGGGCTTGGGGAAAGGGATAGCTTGCGCGCAGAACGTATTGGCTACGATGGGCAGTACCGGAGGCGTTCTGGATGAAGCGCTGTTCCTGTCGGAAGCGGTGTTGCCAGTTTAGTCCCCAACGGGAGTGGCGATAGGTGAGGCTCTGCCACACGCGGTTTTCGTTGCGGAAGTCATCTTCGTAGGAGACGTTCACGAACCCTGGGGTCCAGGCGTATCCGAGGGCGGCGTCCAGGTTGTCGGTGATTTGGTATCCGAGGCTCGGACGGATGAAGAGGCGGTCGAGGTTGGACACGTTGTTGCCGACACGGGGTTGTACCTCAAGAGTAGCGAACCAGTTTTTGTCTAGCGAGACAGTGCCGATCAGTTGTGTCCAGCTTTCGATATCGGAGCGCTGTGCGTGGGTGGTATTTTGGGTGAGGAGCAATCCGGCAAACGCCACGATCAGATGTAGCAGCGTCGAAAGGGCGTTCGGAGGTAATGCGGTTCGCCGGCGCCCAGCCAATTCGGAGGAGGATGGCGAGGGCGATCGCGTCTGTGCCGGCTCGGATATGTGCGGATGGTGGGGACGCCGTTCCTCCTGAATGTGGTCGTTTGCCATAGGAGAGTCGGCGTCTCCACCGTCCGCTACGAATCCATTTTTTTCGTAGCCTGTTAATGAGTAAGCTTCTTGTACTTGATGCGGTGCGGTGTGTCCGCATCGGCACCTAAGCGTTTGCGCCGGTCTACTTCGTATTCTTGATAGTTTCCTTCGAAGTATACGACTTGGCTGTCTCCTTCGAAGGCGAGGATGTGGGTCGCGATCCGATCGAGGAACCACCTATCATGGCTTATCACTACCGCGCATCCGCCGAAGTCCAGCATCGCTTCTTCGAGTGCTCGCAGGGTGTTCACATCGAGGTCGTTGGTCGGCTCGTCGAGTAGGATGACGTTTCCGCCCGCACGCAGCATCTTGGCGAGATGCACACGGTTACGCTCTCCTCCGGAAAGCGCTCCAACGAGCTTCTGCTGATCAGGTCCTGCAAAGTTGAACTTCGCAACGTACGCACGCGCGTTGACCTCTTTGGTTCCTAGTTTGATGAGGTCGTCTCCGCCGGAGATCTCGTCGAATACGGTCTTCTTGTCGCCGAGTGCGTCACGGTTCTGATCCACATAGGAGAGCGAAACGGTGTCGCCGACTTTGAAGCTTCCGTTGTCGGGCTGGTCCTGTCCGGTGATGAGTCGGAAGAGGGTGGTCTTACCGGCGCCGTTTGGTCCGATTACTCCTACGATACCTCCCCGAGGCAAGCTGAAGCTCAGGTTTTCAAAGAGGAGCTTGTCTCCATACGCCTTCGATACCCCTTGAGCTTCGATGACGACCTCTCCAAGTCGGGGTCCGGGTGGGATGAAGATCTCGAGCTCTTCGATCTTCTTGTCCTGCTCGACCTTCAAGAGATCTTCGTAGGCAGCGATACGCGCCTTGGACTTTGCTTGTCGTGCTCGGGGTGATTGGCGTATCCACTCCAACTCGCGCGCGAGGGTCTTTTGTCGCTTCGACTCGCTCTTCTCTTCGAGTTCGAGCCGTGCTTTCTTCTGTTCGAGCCAGCTCGAGTAGTTCCCTTCCCACGGTACGCCGTGTCCGCGGTCGAGTTCGAGGATCCAGCCGGCGATGTTGTCGAGGAAGTAGCGGTCATGGGTTACGCACACAACTGCCCCTGAATACTCTTGGAGGTGGCGTTCGAGCCATGCGACCGAATCGGCGTCGAGGTGGTTGGTGGGCTCATCGAGCAGCAGAAGCTCTGGCTTCTGGAGCAGGAGCTTGCACAGGGCGATACGTCGCTTCTCTCCTCCGGAGAGGTTGGTGACGGGGAGGTCCCCCGGTGGGCAGCGCAGTGCGTCCATGGCAATATCGAGTGTTCGGTCGAGATCCCAGGCATTTACGGCGTCTATCTTGTCTTGGAGGGCGGCCTGTTTGTCGATCAGCTTCTCCATCTCCTCAGGGGTGATGTCTTCGCCGAGCTTGGCACTGACCGCTTCGAATTCGGCAAGGAGGTCTGCCGCCTCCTTGCACCCTTCCATGATGTTCTCTTTAACGGTTTTGTTTGGATCCAGGCGCGGCTCCTGTTCCAGGTATCCAATTGTCAAGTTGTGACGGGGGTTTACGTCGCCACTGTACTCTTTGTCGAAGCCTCCCATGATCTTGAGGAAGCTCGATTTTCCAGAGCCGTTCAAGCCGACGATGCCGATCTTTGCCCCTTCGAAGAACGACAGGGAGATATCTTTGAGGACTTGTTTGCCCGGGGGGTAAACCCGGTTCACGCGATGCATTGAGAAGATAATTGGTGCCATAAGGGCCGACGATATCTCTTCAGGCTATTTCGGAGCAAGAGTAGTGTCCCGATCAGGGATAAAGTGATCGCACCGTAATTTTGCCCCTTGGATTGTCCTGAGATCACGGTACAACAGGTATTAGACTTTAGACTCCCCCTCTCCAAGGAGGTGTGTACGTATGGGATTAGGACGACAGCGTGGTGGTGCGGTTATTGAGCTCGCGTTCGCTTCCTTGGGATTGGCGTTCTTTATAGTGGGGGCAACAGATATCGCCCGGATCTTTCAAGCTCGCAGTGCCGTGCAAGCTGCCGTTCAGGAGGGGCTACGGTGCGTGTATCCGCTGGATGCGTCGTGCGGTGCGTCGACCCCAAATGTCGGGCCTCGACCGATCTTGTTCGACGTGTGGGTCAACGAGCGCTCTCCGGCGTATGCGATTGGACGGGAGTATGTCACGGCTTCCGCTCAGTGGAATACCGAGCAGAGGTGGAGCGTTCAACGCGAGGAAACGGTGGTCGAGAGAGTCACCCTCGATCAGCCGCAGAGGTCGTATGTGCAGCAGGAGGTTTTGTATCCGGTTGCTGCGCATGCAGTGTATATAGTCCAGAAGCGAGGATTGCCGCGTGTTGATGGCGCAGACCCACTTCGTCCGGTTTTTCGCGATCGTAGAACACGTGATCTGGTAGAGCCCAACACCACTATATCTCTTCGGAATATTCGAGACAGCACTCAGTCGGTGCCTCCATCAACTGATGGACAAGTTCCGAATGATGCTTACTACCAGCGCGAATACAAAATCGGAGAGGTTTCGTTCTCGCTACAAGAGGCGTGGCGCGGACAGGAGAGTTTGAGCACTGCTCTGGCGCTTATGAAGAGACGCAACGCGTCCCTGAAGTGTTATCAGAGCCCGTTATCAAGCCAGAGTGGACGTTCCCTTGTACAGTGGGGAGCAGCAGGTGAGCCTGAGCTGTGTGCTTACAGGTCTGCTGGTACGAGCTCGATTTTTAATGGCTCTACCCTCAAGGTGCCGCTCATGTTTCACGTATCAGGAGACATCGCCGGTACTCAGGCAGATCAGGACAATCCGGGTAAGCTGGTCATGCTGTTGCGGTGGTCGAGCCCTACAGAGGGCTCGGGCTCGGTTCAGCTGGGAGGACGACTGATTTCGGATGGGGGTAAGGGAAGCTTAGTTGTGCGCGGCGCTTCTAGTGAGGATTTAACAACAAGAGCGCGAACTGCGCACGACGCAGCGGGGTACGCAGATGAAATCAACAGCCATCAAACGCTCGGTCCGCTCCCAGTTGATGCACAGGTTACTTTGTCGTTTTTCCTCACGAGTGCCAATGGCCAGACAGTCGCTTGGCGGGGGGGTGTACTAAGGCTGTTCTTCCCCACCTTCGAACTAGTAAAGCAGACCTTTCCGTGTGGATACTCCAAGGACCCCACACACTGCGCCGCACCACCTAAGGGCGTGGAAATTTCCTACTACGCACCGAACAAGAGTGAGTCGCCTAAGCTAAAAGAGCTAACCTCCAGCGTATGTAAGGCGGAGCAGCCGCTCTCCTTTGAAGCGAACCCAAGCGCAGTTCTGGAGGAGGTCTCAAGCTTGATCGCCAACGACGCTGCGCCTGCTGCACGGACGTTTTGGACCCTCGCGTCGAATGCCTCTGCCTGTGCGCCGCGCACCGCAGTGTATGCGTGTCCCAACTCGTCGAGAAGGGAGGCCTTGCAAGGATGTAAGGTGGAAGAGTGGTCTCGGGACGAGCTGATACTGGATTGCCCACTGCCTAAACCCTTGCCAAAGGATGCAGAGCTCCGCGTGGAGTACAAGAGGGCTCCGCTCAAAGACAGATATATGGAGTCAGGAGAGTGTAGTGGCCCTGAAATACCGAGCTGCGCTGTTCGTCACCGGAAAGATGCTGGCAGAGCGGTAGTCGCAGAGAGTTCTCCGTCGTGTTCGACGCAGGTCGTGAGTACATCGCCAGAGGTCTTCGGGCCATTCATGAAGAACTCCTGCGAAGATCAGAGTTACGCTTCAGAGATCGCGCGCTATCGAGCCAAACACGCAATTCCTGTGGGCGCCAGAGTATTCACTGACAGGCAGCCAGCACCGGATTTGATTACTGAGGAGGCACCGGTAGCACCTTGCCTCTTTGTAAAAGATACCGAGATCGTAGAGGAGGTGCGGTGCGGAGCACAGGTCGCTAGTGCAGTGGTGAAAGCGTGTTGTCGCGAAGCCGGTAATGACTGTCGTTACGAGCAGACATCTCAGGGACGCGACGGAGCCTCAGACTCGATGCAGATCGCGTTCAATCAAGCTATCGGACGCACTGTCGAAACGGTGCAGGCTGCGTTGCCCGCTGCCAACTACAGTCAATCGTGCGCGGCCAACGACCCCTACTGCCTGCAGGTATCTGGGGATCTGATCGACAACAATGCCAGGGTGCGGATGTCCGCTCAGGTGCATGTCCCGTTCAAATTATTGAAGGCGGTCGGCTGGCAAGGCGCCACCGTTTCGTACGAGGAGGCGCGAGTGTTGGAGCGTTCGCGCCTTCGAGATGGTGATTTCGTGAATTGATGGAGCGTATAGCCTCTTTCCACGAGCGTCGGGTATCCTGAAAGTGTTACCATTGGGTGTCGACGGGGTTGCTGTCTAGCCGATCCCTCGTTGCCCCTGTTTTGACATTAAAAGGTACTCTTCATGCGTAGACGTTTATTCACGTGGCCACGATTGCATACTCTCATACTCTTGCTGTGTGCCTCGGTTGCGTGTGCTGTGAGCTCCTCCGTGTACGCAGAGACTCCAACGCCAGAGTTTGAGGATGACTACAGGGCGAGGCCGGACAAGTACAGTGTCTTAGTTGAAGAGGCTGTTGATGCGTTGGTCAAAGAGGATGCGGAGCGTTTTCGGAGGCTGCTGAGCCCGAGCTTGGTGAAGCGAACCGAGGCCGCGATGGGTAGGGGCGCTATCGATACTATTATCAAAGAGCGATTCGTGCCGTTCTTCTCCGATTTCGCAGCGCTAACCGATGCCGTAGAAACGCTGCCTACTCGGGATGCCGATGGTCACGAGGGGCTAGCTTTGTTTCGTTCCTTTAGGACAGAGGATGAAGAGCAGCGCCCCTTTGCGATCTATCTCCTGAATGAGGATGGCAAGTTGGTCGTCGGGAATCTGCTGCTGAACAAGTTGCTGTACGATGCAGTTAGGGGCGATCGGACTGCGGCGCCGAGGCAGCGATAAGTTTCAGTTCAATAACATCGAGATTGCGCTCTCTGCGAGAGCGAAGATCTTCGACGAGGGATCGGAAGAGATTCGCGCGGCAAGTTCTGTCGCCTCGCTTCGCTTGCCCTGATTCAAGCGTGAACGAACTTCGGCTAGGCCCAGAAGATAGTTATGAGGGAACGCTTCCGCGTATACTTTCAACAGCTCTGCCCCAGCTCCGGTTCCGAGTAACCTATCGTAGCGTACGCATGCGCGGATCAGATGGGCGGTCTCTACGTCAGTGGGCTCTGCGCCTTCGTCGAGCGCACATTGAGCGCACCGCAATCCCGCTATGATCGCTTTGACGCTCAGCCCGCGTGCGTCTTGCTCTGAGGAGGAAGAGACGAGATGATGATTGATCATCATGGAGAAATATCGGTGAGGGCTCGGGGTGCGTTTGCGCAGGTTCTTGATGATCTTGTCGAGCTCGATGGCGCGGTGTTGCGCGGTGTGCTTCGCTAGCACCTCGGTCCTTCCAGCTTCGGCGATTCGGTTTCTCCGCGCAGGATCGCATAGCAGGTTGTTGGCGATGTCGGCCGCTGCTTGAGCGTTGCCTCGCTCATAGGTCACGAGGTGCTCTCCATCGGTAAAGAGATCAAGTAGTCCGTTGGATGTCTTCTCGGTCAAGAGAAGCGGGCCGCACATCATCGCTTCGAATACGCGGAAATTGAGGTCGCCTTTGACCGTTTGATTGACCATTATCTCCGCGAGTGGAAATACCTCCCAATACGCGCCTTGCTGTATGTGAATCGGCGTTAGCTTTTGGAGTTCCTCAAAGAACTTTACGCGACCTGGGTTTAATTTCGCATTCACATTTCCGACGAAGGTTAGCCCGTACTTCTTCTCCTTCGACGCCTCTACGTGGCGTGGTGCCCAAAGTGGAAACCACTCCATAGGGGTGTCTGTCTCGGCGAAATGCACCATGTAGTCACGCTGCGCGATGAGTACGTAATCGAAGGCGTGCGCAAGTAAGGAGTGAAGTTCGTGGTGGTGCTGCGTGTCCACGGAGTAAAAGATCATCGGGATGCCGCAGTGCTCGAGGCCGATGATTAGGAGTGGAGCGCTGTTGTCGAGCCACACCATGACATCTGGTGCAAAGCCGTTGAGGAATTCCCCGAGTATGTGGTCGATGTGGTACATGGTCGAGGCGAGCCTGACCTCCATGTGGTCGCCTATGCCGCACACGACGACTTCGTGGCCCATGTCTCTGAGCTCGGTAGCAAACCAATCCTGGTTGAGAAGTAAGATCTTCACGTTCTTAAGCAGCTCTCTAAACCCCCGCTTGTCGTAGGTGTGTTGGTTTGCGAGTAGACTGCCCCCGGTCACCTGCGGGTAGGTGTATTTCACAGGGTTAAGATGCAACGTCTGGCAAAGAGGATCGATTTTCGAATGTCTAGCGAGTGTTACCGAAGATTTCCTCTTGATAACAATGGGTTAGCGTTAGGCTGTTAAGCATGTGTAGCTAACGTGCCGAACTCTCCAGTGCTGACTTGCAGCTTCGAACATATTGGTAGGATGGGGAATGAGAGATAGAGATATTTCTGTGGGGCTGGGCGAAGAAGATAGTACACGTACCAAGGCTCCAGGTCATCGGGGAATGCGTGGAGGGATGGAGCTGAAGGTTGTCGGCTTTATACTTCTTTTGTCAGCGGCCGGATTCCTCTGGATACAGATGCGTCAGGGGGTGACCAAAGAGCAGGCGCGCCTGTATCGCTACAAGGATGACAAAGGCAATACAGCGTATACAGACAGCCTCGAAAAGGTTCCGGCCGCACAGCGTCAAGCTGTTATGAACGACAAAGCTCTTCCAGATATCACTACGGTAGACTACGACAGCTATCTCGAAGCGGTTTCAGAAAAGAAGCAAGAGCAGAAGGGGTTTGTGGATTCCTTGAAGGATATGTTTCGAGCTGAGCCCGCAGGGACTAAAAAACCCGACGATTCTTCTGGTGCGAGAGCTCAAAAAGGTGGAAGCACTAACGGTAATGATAACGTACCTGCTCCAAGCGACCTGAAAGGTATCACCGATGTTCCCAAGGTAGTGAACGAATCCTTGTCGTCGATGACTCGAGAACTCGGAGGTTGATGCTAAGCCGCTTGCGAGAGCGCGCGTTGCTCCGCTTCGCGGTAGATCCTCTCAGGGGGAACACGCAGATCCCACACGAGGCCACACCATGAGAGCACCTTGAGAATGTAGTGAGAGATATCGACCTCCCACCAGTAAAAGCCTTGGCGCTCAGATCCAGGATAACGATGATGATTGTTGTGCCAGCCTTCGCCGAGGGTAATGAGGGCAAGGATGAAGCTGTTTTTGCTGTCGTCTCCAGTTTCGAAGCGCGGCTTCCCGATTAGATGAGCGAGGGAGTTGATGCAGAAGGTGCCGTGGTACAGCAGGGTAGTGCTGATGCAAAATCCCCACACGAAGAGTTGTCCGGCAGAGGTTCCGAGTTCGGGGTAGTGGGTATTCAGGAGTGATCCCAAGCCTATGAGCGCGCCTGCCAGCATGAGTGGCGGTGCAAAATGAAGTCGATCGAGTATGCGAAGCTCTGGGAACTTCATGAGATCCTTTACGAGCTCGCAGCGCGTATCGATGAATTGGGTGCTGAGTACCCAGCCCACGTGGGCCCACCACAATCCGTACAGTCTTGGTGGATGGATATCCTCTTCTGTGTCTGAGTGTTGATGATGGTGTCTGTGGTGTGCTGCCCACCAGATCGGCCCCTTCTGCGCCGAGGTCGTCCCGAGGAAAGCGAGCACGAACTGAAACCAGCGACTGGTCTGGTAGCTTCGGTGAGAAAAATATCGGTGGTACACACCTGTAATGGTGAACATACGGACCACGTAGAGCGCAAAGCAGACCGCCACGGCGGTCCAGCTGACGCCTACCCACAGGACTCCAATGCAGCCAAGATGGATGCCCCAGAAGAGGAGCTGTTTGATGATATTGAAGAGATTGAAGGGGTTGTTCTGGGCGCTCATGTGTTAACGAAATACGTTGAATCCAGAGTGAATTGTAAACCAATCTCTACTAATGGCAAGGTGAGCTGATGCGATCGTTCGATATCTTCTATGCTCTTTTCTCCTCGCAGCGCGAACAGCGCCCGAAAAATTCGAGTATATGCGACTTTACGAAGAATTTGTGGCGGGTTTTGATTTTCCGTTCTAAATCATCCAGATCGTTCTCCATCTCCACGCACTGAATGGCGTGGCAGTCGGTGCACACCAGGTGGTGGTGGTGATGCGATGAAGTCACAAGCTCGTACCTCTTCATCCCCTCTAAGATGTCTATCTCGGACACGATCGAGTTGGAGATGAGGAAGTCCAGCTCCCGGTAAATAGTGGTTTTGTTCAGCTTGGGAAGGGCGCTCTTGAGCAGCTGCAGTATCTCGAGAGCCGAGAGAGGCTGGGGAGCCTCGGCGAGTCCCTCGATGATGCCACGTCGTACCTTCGTGATCCGAAAGCCCTGCGAGCGGAGCGTTTCTATGATGTTCTCTGACATGAGAATTAGGCTCTCCGCGATGGGATCTGCACGAGGTTCGAATTGCCGCGCTCGTGGATCGTGTAGCCTAGGGCCAGAGAGACTACTACCGATGCTGCTCCGTACACGAAGAGGAGCACCGACGAGAAGGTGATAAACTCCTCGAGTGCGTGAAAGAGTGCCCAGCAGCACATACCGGTGAGTATGGTTGCGAAGATGCCTGGCGTTTTGTCGAGTTTCTTCAGGATCGGGGCGCTCTCGGTGTCACCGATCAATACGATGAACGCGATCAGGGTGCCGACCACCGCAGAACTTACCAGGAGTATCGAGACCACGACGGTGGTAGCGACCGGGCCAATCATCTCACGCACGATCGCTCCGGCAGCGAGTGAATGCAGAGAGAGCGCAGCAGCGGTGGATACGATGCCACCTGCGCTCATGTGTGTGTGGTGGTGGTGTTCGCAGCTACAATCCTTTTGCACGATGTGATGAACACGGTGGTGCAAGAAGTGCCTGAGAAGGGCGAGGCTTCCTCCCAAAACGAGGAGGTCGCCTAAGAAATTCGAGTAGTGCGTAAGCTCGCCAGCGACAAGCATGCCGATGCAGGCGTAGAGAGCGTGGAAGCTCGCAAACGAGAGTCCCCACAGCCATGGTCGTCCGCCGACCGTGGCAGCCAGCGCTATGGCGATAACTATGCATCCGTCTCCGATGAGGGAGAGGGTATAGAGCGCTGTTACGGAGAGAAACGAGAGTATCGACATCGAGATAGTGTAGGCCCTCTGAGGGGGCTTTTGCAACTAAGTGGCGATTGGTTGGGGTGCTTGAATGATGGCCGTCCGGGGGCGGCTAGGGGAGTGGACACGGGCGCCTTGCCAGGGATCTCTGCCGCAGCTAGGCGGTTGCGTGCTGCTCGCTGAAAGACTTAGTAAACTCAACTAGTTCGGATAGCGTATCACGGTTGGTGATAATGCGCGGCACCTTGTTCTGGCCGCCGAGTTTTCCGCGACTCTTCATCCATGCGGCGAAGCAGCCATCCTGGACGGCTAGGATGGTGGGCGGGCGGAGGCCGAACCCTTGTGAGCGGTGTGCCTCGTAGTCTTCGTTTCGCTCGCACAGCCGTTTGTCGAGGGCAGCCGAGAAGGCTTTGAGTTGCTCGCTTGTCGGCGGGGTGTGCGCGAACTCCACGACGAAGAGGTGTCCGCCGAGCTCTCCGGCTTTCTCCGGAAATATGGGACCAACGGTGAAGTCTGAGAGTTCGGCGTGGATTGCCCGAGCTGCCGTGACGACTCCGTCCTCGATCTCTTCCGCAATCAGGTGTTCGCCGAAGGCCGAGAGGTAGTACGAGGTTCGTCCTGTGACGAGAACGCGAGGTGTCGCGGTGTCTACGAAGCGGACGGTGTCCCCGATCACATAGGACCACAACCCAGCACAGGTTGTCATAATTACCGCATAGTTCACATCAGGCTCGACGTTGCCTATCCAGTGACGGGTGGGCTGTGTGTTGCCAAGCTCTTCCAGTGGCACGAACTCGTAGAAGATCCCGATATCGAGGTTCATGCGCAGGCCGTCGCCGTATCCTCTATCTGCGACAGCGATGAAGCCTTCGCTCGCTGGGTATACTTCGCGCAGCTCTGCGGAGCTCTTTCCGAGAAGCTCTCTAAATCGGTCGACGTACGGGGAGAAATTGACTCCACCGTGAACGACCATCTCGAGATTGCTGTATATCTGCGCGATTGATTCCGCATGTGGGCGGAGCTCTCTTAGCTTATCAAAGAAGATGAGCATCCAAGCGGGGACGCCGGATATCATGCGGATGTCTTCTTGCAGCGAGAGGGTCGCAAGGGTGTTTATCTTCTCTTCCCAGTTCTTGAGCAGGGCTAGTTCTGCGCGTGGGAAATAGCGTTGTCGTGCCCACCAGGGGAGCGTTTTTACGGCGATTCCGCTCAGATCTCCCAGGAATACATCGGGTGTTGGTGAGGTCAGGTCGGTGCTACCGCCGAGCATGAAGCTCTTGCCGCCCATGAGTTTGGAGTGTGGTTTGTTCGTGACGTGATGCACGAGGAGGTCGACGCCTGCCTTGGTGTTGGAGCGCAGCATCTCATTGGAGCAGGGGATGTATTTAGTGGTGCCGGAGGAGGTGCCTGAGCTAACTGGGAAGTAACGGATGAGTCCAGGCCAGGTGCGGTTTTCGAGTTTCGGAAAAGCGTCCTTCCAGTACTCGTTCCAGAAGTTTTCGTAGGTCCTCAAGGGGACTTTGCGCTGATATTCCTCAATAGAGGTTATCGATCCGAACCCGTGATCGACACCGAAGTGGGTCGAAGCGGCGGTTCGTATGAGCTGCATGAGCTGTTGCCGTTGGGTCTCGGCAGGGTTCATGCTGCGTAGCTGCTGATTACGCCAGCGAGCGTAGAGCCGAAGGAGAGGGGTTACGTCTACCATTAGGGGGTCTCGATGCGATGTGCGTAGCTCGCCCGAAACTACAAAGAGCTACTGTGCGCGCTCGTCGCGGCGCTGGTCAAGAACGCCGGGAATGACGGTCCGACGAAGAGCACCACAGCGCCATCAACACGCCCCGACTTTGCTATCTTGCGGAGTAGTTCGCTACGATTGGCACTGTGATGCCGTACGATCGCGGCTTGGGGGTGCAGGGACTCCCCTTTCCAGGAGTACTCTACGAGTTCTACCCACTCACCAGCGAACGCTTCTCGAATGTGACTCCAGGGGATCTTTGCCATGTGCCCTCTGACTTTAAAGCAAGAAAGTGGCCGATTCTCGGAGGGCTGGGGTCTAAGGGGACGTTCCAACCGTCATATATGCGAGTAGTGGGCCACGCAGTACTTGAAGAATGTACAGTGATTCCGATTCTTAGGGAAGGATTAAGTGGCATGAGCTGGGAAGTACGGAGTGACCGAGAGAGGGAGGGGGTGGTATACTGTGGTCTCTCTCGGGAGGATTTGTATGGCAAAAATCTCAAAGATATCGGGGTTTCCGGAGTGGCTCCCTGAACAGAAGTTGGCCGAAGATCGGGTGGTTTCCAGGATACGCGAAATATATGAAAGCTTCGGCTTTACCCCGATTGAGACGCCGGCCGTAGAGCTTCTAAGCACCCTTGGGTCCAAAGGGGTGATCGACAAGGAAATATTCGCCGTCAAACGGCTCAAGGCCGACGATGCCGAGGACGCCGAGATGGGGTTGCATTTCGACCTCACCGTGCCGTTTGCCCGGTATGTGGCTCAACACGCCAATGCTTTGGCGTTCCCGTTCAAGAGGTATCAGCTCCAGAAGGTGTGGCGTGGGGATCGCCCGCAGAAGGGACGCTTTCGTGAGTTCTATCAATTTGACATCGATATAATAGCGCGTAACGAGCTGCCGCTGTCGTGTGACGCGGAGGTGGTTACGGCGATCGGGCTCGTGATGGAGACGCTCAACTTTGGGCCGTTCTCAATTCGCGTCAATAATCGAAAACTGTTGCAAGGGTTGTATCAGGCGGTTGGACTGGACGAGCAGGCGCGCAAGGCGGCTATCATCGCCGTCGACAAGCTGCTCAAGATCGGCCCGGACGGAGTAGTCGCGGAGTTGCGTAAGATCGAGGGGATATCGGAGACGGCGATCGAGTCGATCTTGAGCTCAACAACGGTACGCTGCTCGGCCGAGCAGCTCGCAGAGAGAGTGCAGGCGCTCAATCTCCAGAGTGAGTCCATCCAGGAAGGGGTGCAGGAGTTACTCACGGTGTGTGAACTTCTACCGGCTTCGGTGCGTTCCAAGGTGACTATAGATCTCAGTTTGGCTCGCGGGCTCGATTACTATACGGGGCTGATCGTAGAGCTCGGGATGGATAATTATCCTGAGTTTGGGACCGTAGTGGCCGGCGGTAGATACGAGAATTTAGCGGGGGATTTCTGCGATCAGAAGTTGCCGGGGGTTGGACTGTCCCTGGGCTTGAGTCGCCTCATGGAGTTGGCTTTCAGCGAGAAGCTGGTTGATACGGCTCGAAAGAGTCCGACTCGAGCGCTTGTGACGGTGTTTTCCGAGAGTGATCGAGTGTTGTCGAACGAGGTTGCGCAGGAGCTTCGAAACGCGGGCTTGCCGACGGAGGTCTTCTATCGTTCTCCGAAGTTGGGTAAGCAGATCGACTACGCGGATGCGAAGGGGATTCGCTATGTGCTTTTCGTCGACTCGTCGACACGTGAGGTTCAGGTGAAGGATCTCGTCACAAAGGAGCAGGTCGCAGTTCCTTCTCTCGAGGCATGGGCACGCGTAGTCAAGCAGCAAGCGCATGGTTAAGGGCTTTCGAGTACAGACGCGCGGGCAGGGTCTCTACGAGATCACCGATGAAGTAACGTCGATTGTGCACCAATCCGATTGTTCGGAGGGGTTGTGTACGGTGTTTATTCGTCACACGTCTGCGAGTCTGACGATTCAGGAGAATGCGGACCCGTCGGCTCGTGCGGATCTCGAGCGGTGGCTCAATCGGCTTGTGCCTGAAAACGACGCGCTCTACACGCATACGAGCGAGGGTGCGGATGACATGCCAGCGCACATAAAAGCTATCCTTACGGATGTATCGCTCTCTATTCCAGTCATGCAGGGCTCTCTAGTCTTGGGAACGTGGCAGGGGATCTATGTATGGGAACACCGAAAAAGACCCCATACGCGTGAGGTTGTGGTTCATGTAGGATAGCTCTCACTATGACGGGCCGCTGGGACAAGATCGACAAGGTTCTCCAGGACGTATTCTTCGTCACTGGCAATCGTTACAAGCTACAGGAGGTCGAGTCCGTTCTCGGTACCATGAGGCACGTGCATCTCGATCTACCCGAAGTGCAAGAGCTTGAACCCCGCAAGGTGGTGATAGCCAAAGCACAGGCCGCGATCGCGCAAGGATATTCTCCGGTGCTAATCGAAGACACATCCCTGGCGATGTCGGCGCTCAATGGATTACCTGGTCCGCTCATCAAGTGGTTCTTGAAGGCGCTTGGGGGAGAAGGGGTTTATTCCTTGGCGGCATCGAAGACTGACTTTCGGGCCGAGGTTCGTACGATCTTCGGTTTGGCTCTAGGGGCACAAAGTTTCATTTACGGTGAGGGTGTCGTGACCGGTCTTGTGGTGCCTCCGCGAGGCCGTGATTTTGGGTGGGATGCGATATTCCAACCGGATGGTAGTGACAAGACGATGGGAGAGATGGAGGCCGTAGAACGCCAACCCTTCAGTATGCGTATCAAGGCACTTCAGGACCTCCGTGCCCAGCTTGAACGTTTCCAAGCAAAGACTCAGGTAACAGGTAAGCGTGCGCGGCAGAACAGTACGTGATCGAGTAGCTGTCGTGTTCTTATAAGGCACTTGCTGCCGAAACCCGCTAAACCCGACCGATTCGAACACGAGCGCTCACGTGCGTTAAGGCCACAGACATACTGTAGCGTGTGGACGCATGGTAGCATCTTGCGATTCTTTTCACGGTAGCAGAGGCAGTATGAACAAACACGGAGTTGGTCCGACGGACAACAATCGCAAGCAAGCGGGTAGGCGCGAAGAACAGCTTGCTTTCCCGCGGAACGCAGCCTCCGAGGGACTCGAGGAGGTTATTAAGCGACTGAAGGGGCTCGATGCTGAAGACGATCTGAGAGCCACCGTTTCTCTCGAACGTATCGTACTAGCTCTTGAGGCGCTTGATGAAGCGGAGTCCCAATACCGTTTGGCTGCGGCGTATTGTGGAAACGATAGAGAAGCGCAGGTCGCCGATATTGAGACCATCGGCGAGATGTCTCAAAAGATACTCTCGGATCTGAAGCTACGCCGTAAGGCTGTGCCGGTTGATCAATTGCAGGTTAGCGCTGTTCTCGCAGATAAGCTGGCCTCGGTCTGGACTGCGTATTTCGTGGCAGCGGAAGCGCACACTGATGTGCTGTCTATTGCCAAAAAAATCTCCTCTATAAGCGGACTTGGTAAGCTTAAAAATATCGACGATCTACCGCGACTCATTAGAGAGGCATCGCACTTGAGCCCTCTTGCTCGCTTCGGATTGTGGGGAGTGTCGCGCGCTTACTTCTCTCTGATGAACAACGACACGAATCTCGCTCAGTTTGACGCGCACGTGCTCACGAGCTCGTTTAATCAGGCGCAGGTGGCGGCAGAGCTTGCGACGACGCCACCTCAGGAGCTTGCAGCATTGAATGGCAATGCATGTGAGGATAAGGCTCAGGATGCGTTCCGGGTTGCCTGTGAGCTTTTGATGAAGAGTGTTCTGAGAACGACCAAAGAGGCGTGCGGTCAAGGGATCTTTCTTCGCGCACAGAAGGCCTTGGAGCTGGTTGCTCCTTTCATCAGTCGGCTCGACCCCCTCGACCTTCGAAATTGGATACAAGACTACTCTATGGTCTGCAGGCAAGCCCATAACCAGGAGGAGTTCAGTCACGCTCAGGAGATGTGGAGCAGGCTCGAGGAGATCGCTGAGAATGTTGGTGACGCGCTAACCGTCGAGGCGTTAAGGATTACCGCAGGGCGCGTGAAAAGCGAAATGAATCTCGACGCTCTTGATAACGCCGAGCAGGGAGTTCGGAAGTTTCGCTGCGGATTTGAGAAACTTGGATTAGAGGAAAAGCGGCAGTTGGGCTATGAAGCGATGTCTGTAGGCAAGGCGGCTGTTTCTTTAAAGTTGAGGCGAGCGCAAGGGCCGACGAAGCCCGAGCATGCGGAACTCTTGTTGTCCGATGCGTGCAAGGAAGTTGATATCTTGGCTTCGTTGGCAGAGTTCAATCAAAAAGATGGCCTGTTCCTGGCGGTTGAGAGCTTGGCCGAGGTCGCGATGGGATACGTCGAACGAGAGGACATCGAATCGTCGCATGATCGAGCGCTTGAGCTGTGGAAGCGCGCCAGTGTTCTCTATCACGAGGCCGATACACTTTGTAGCGACGATAGCTTGTATGTCCGAATTGAATGTAGCTTGTTAATCGCAGAGGTCGGGGCGCACTTTGACGACCGGGATATTCATGTTTCGCAGAATGAGGTTTTAAAGAAGCTCTTGGCAACGTTAGTGCCCAAGATGGAGGAGGCTGGCCTGCCGGATTACGAACGCACAGCCTATCAATGGTCTCAAATTTATATGTTGTTAAGTCTAGCTTCGGTTCAGTGTTTCCTGGACGAGGAAGGTTCGGGAGGTGGGGTCGAGGAGATTGAGAGTGCGCTGTCGCTGTACGAGAAGTACTCGATAGACGATCCGGACTTGTTTCTTCTCCGGATGCTGTACGAAGTTGCTGTCGACGTGTACGAGAAAAACCACCTCTATAGCGAGGCCAAGCAATTTGAGGAGAAGCTCGAGCGCATGGATGAGAATCTGTAGACTGCCGTAGTCGCTTCCCTAGGGAAGCGAGGCAAAACCTATGTTTCCTCGCACGTGAACGTGCTCGTGAACGTGCTCGTGAACGTAAACGTACCCGAAACAAAAACCTCAAGTTTTTCGGGTACGTTCACGTTTACGAGCACGAGCACGTTCACGTGGTTATTTCAAAAGTGAGACTATGGGGTAGGTTTTGCCGCGCTTCCC
>JBIIOE010000052.1:0-24377 GCA_044337105.1 Bdellovibrionota bacterium
TTTCGGGTACGTTCACGTTTACGTGCACGAGCACGTTCACGTGGAAAGGCGCGATTTATAGGTCAAACAAGGGCTTACGCTGTCTCCAAGCTCGCTATCACCCACTCTAAAACGCGATGAGCCTTTATTTGAAGGAGGCGAGCAACCCGTACCGTACGTTCCGAGGAGGCCGAGATTTGGCGATATTCCCTTTTCGCGAGGTGGGAAACCCGTAGGTGTATCAGCACCTCGACTCCCTAGCCCCGACCGCCTCAAGTAGCCAAAGTATCATGTAGGGCTCAACCGAGCATATCGCTCATATGTGGAGCCGTAACAGACCGTGCGAGGACCGTACACAGGCGGCCGCCGTGAGGGGCGGCGCTAGCTGGGACGCCGAAGTTCGGTTTCCAATAGTGAAGACTGTCCGCGGAGCCGTTGTTGAAACTCTGCGAGCACTGCACGCCGACGAGTCAAGCGGTCTCGACCTTGCTGGCCTACATGGACCGATGCAAGATCTGCGCGACTGCCTCGTCGGGAAACCGATATCGTACGGGATAACCATCACTTTTCCTACCGGCCCGCACCTTCATCTGCGCAACACCGATCTCAAAACAATTCTCACTAGCGTGCGCAACAACAGGGACCAACTGGCGGAGTCGATCACTAATTACCAGGGTCTGACTGGCGTTACTCCGAGCAAGCCAGGCTTGCGAGTATTAGCCATGCTCATTAAGAGCAACTCTGATACGACTACTGAGCAGGCGGCCTGCCTCAAATCGATCTTCAAGGAAGCGCTCGCAATCGACCTCAAGTCTCCAGCGGAACTGAATTGGCGCAAGGATGCGTGTCTATCGATTGCCAACATCCGCACGAGGATAACGATTTCGATTGAACCGATCTCCACACTTGAGCGAACGCTCATGAAGGCCCTCAAAACTGACATCCCTGATACCGAACGAGATAACCGATACGCATATAGAATCAAGCTCGACCCTGAAACATTCACTGAAAGTTTACCCTTACGGCTCATCAAGCAACTACCTCGACAAGTTGTGGCCTGCAGCACCTTTTTTGCGCCTATGGTGGCTGCACAATACGCTTTGAGCTCTAGCGTCCTTCGGAGCGTACTATCGAGTATCTCAAGCAACGCAGCGACTCAGGAAACCATCATCCATTACCTCCAGCTTCCCGTTTTAGCTGCGGTCGGAACTGCGACGTTCCTTGCATACAAGGCTATCGGGGACCAGAGAATGCTAGCGCAGAAAAGAGCGCTAGAGCTGGAGGAGCAGCACTCTACGTCTCGGAAAGCCTAAGGCTCGGCAATGTTTCAGATTTGCCTCTGCAAGGCTGGCTAGCTTGTCCTTCAAGCGAGTTATGACGAATTAAGCGCTGCCCGGGTGCGCGAAGACCGTTCACCGTCGTGACTTTATAGGCCCTTACATATGGCAACCGTTGTTGAGCTCAAACACAGCCCCTGTGTAGCTGCGACTCGAGTCACTCATGAGAAAGCCGACAGTATTCGCCACATCCCGCGGAGTCAGCGGGGTTTTGATGAGCTCTCGCGCTCTGTACAGGTCTAGCACTTCTGGTGGGATATTACCTGCCAGCTCAGTATCGACGACTATACCCGGGGCTACGGCGTTGACACGCACGTAGGGAGAAAACTTCAAAGCGCAGCTTTTGGTCAGACCAATCAACCCTGCTTTCGAAGCGCTGTAGATCGGATCAGACCCACCATGTATCGAACTGGAGCTGATGTTGACTATTGAGCCGGATACTCCGCGCTTCAACAAAGACTCCCCGAAAAACTTCGAGCAATAGGCTGCACCTTTGAGGTTAATGTCAAAGACCTTGGAGATCTCCTCGCTCGAGTAATCGAGAATACCTTTCCCAAGATAGATGCCGGCGTTGTTGACCAATCCAACCAACGACTCTGAGTCGCCATCGCTCAAAGCTCTCTCGACCGCAGAATAATCCGAAACATCGAGTACTACAGGTTCGATACGATCGCCGAACTCAGTAGCGAGCTCTGTCAGCCGCTCGGCGCGCACATCAACAGCGACGACGCGGTATCCATCCTCAATCAGACGAGCCGTTATCGCCTTGCCTAAACCTTGCCCAGCACCTGTTACGCAAATACGCTTCATTCAAATCAACCTAGTCTTATGTTTTAGAGCGCGCAACAAAAATATCCTCGTCGCGAGGCCACGCGAAAGGTCGAGGGGCGAGGATGCAGGCTCAGAAGGCGCGGAGACGTGCCCTCTGTGGCACGTTGAGCACATTTTGAGCCGAAGACGCAGCCCCCCGAGCTTGCAGCTGGCCGCAGCAGAGGAGATTTTTGTTACGCGCTCTTAGCCTGAGCACGTGATATAGCCTGGCAAACAGCCCATTTAGACCACTGTTCTCTCTAGGCACGCTCTATTTGACCCTAGCATACATGAAAACATCTCTCGGTGTCGGTCCAAGATTCGGGTGTACAATCCATCGCCGCAAAATTCCTTCGCACTGAAGCCCAGCCTTCTCAAGCACACGCGCAGGGGCTGGATTTTTCAGGTCGACCCACGCTACCAGAGCACGAGCGATCTCCGTTGCGTATCCTTGCCCCCAAACTCGAGCAGCAAAACAATACCCAAACACGTAGTGAGAGTCGTTTCCCTTCTCGTATTGATGCATTCCGCACCCACCGACGATCTCGCCTGACGCTTGCTCAACAACCGCGAACTCATAAGCGGTTCCTGCGGGCCAAGACGCGACCGCGCCGGATACAAATGCTTGGACGTGAGCAACCTCTGTGGCTACCGGCCATGTCATGTAGCGTGCTACGCGCTCATCACTCGCATAGGTCTTGAAAATCGTTGGTACATCCTCTTCGCTCAAGCGACGAGCAACCAATCGATCAGTTATGAGCTGCTCAGATACATGGACCATGGGACAAAAAGCGCGTGTTTAATCAGTTGGGCGTGCGAAGTGGACTACGCAAGGGTCGAGTCTATCACACATACACCCGACTACCGCGAGTCCTAATGAAGCATTTGTTCGCTGCGGAGCTTACCGCCAGCCATCAGGCTCTTCGTGGAATCGCGTGGATAGTGTGGTTGAGCGTTTGGGGCGGAGTTGGCGCCTTGCGAAAAAAAGGCGGGGGGACACAAAGAGAGCGGGAGCACAGCGAGGGGAAAAGCGCAGGAGACGCGCGGTAGCCCCCTCCCCTCGCTGCGCTTCCGTTCTCTTTATTCACTAAGTGCGTGGGGCTACGATATCAGCTCTACCACCTAGCTTGTTGTGTAACTCCTTTTATCAGGAGAAAACCATCACGTTTCGTGTGTGGGCGGAAAATCTTGTACTGACCGTCGGATGCTTGATGACGACGCGAAAGCGTTCATCCGACAGACCATCGAATAAAAAGCGAATGACGCTATGAAAAACCGGTGAGACGAGCGCATCGACGGGCTCCCGTCCTCGTGGTGCGACGCACTACGAGGACGAGATCCTCTCGACAGGCTTCTAGCCTTCCGTGAGCTAACGATTCGGCCTCGGAGTGGCATCATCCCGATTGAATGTCCGTACGGTATTTCCTTCGTAGCGGATAGTGCAGCTGGCGTTCTGGCAATCTCCCTCGAGAAACTGTTCCACGTTGGCGGTAATATCGTCGTCATCGTCGATATCTTTATACTCGATGCGTAGCGTGAAGTTACACCTACCTCCGTCTGTTATCGGCGGCCTCGGAATTTCGACTGCATCCACTGAGAACCCAGTGCCACCGACAGTATTACCGATGTACCGGATACCATTCTCGTCCTCGAGCGCCACATCACCCTCGCGCCTAAAGACGTTGTGCACCGCATTCACCGTTGGCTTCGGTGAAGTTCCGACACAGGTGTTCTCTCTGAGCACGAGCGGTCCTCGCCAGACGCCTGTGACATTGAGATCATCATCGTCGTCGTCTCCGCAGCCGACGGCTAACAAACCAACGAGGGCAAACATAAAAACACGTATTCGCATAAAATCCTCCGCGTATGAGAGTTGAATACGCCGGACGTTAACAGTGCGCCTGCGCAACTGTATGATAGCTGTCACGGCACCTAACGGGTCGTATCTATCCTATGAGCGAGGGGGGGGGGGCGGGGGGGGCGGCGGGGGGGGGGGGGGCCTGGGTAAAACCTGAGACAGAACCGCACTGTGGTAACTGGGGTCCGGTAACTGCGGTCTGGTAACTGAACTCTGGTAACCCCACTCTACTGCGAGCTCTGGTGTTTGATAGCTATTCAGAGATGACGTTAAGACAGAGACCTGGCGGGTAAACAGTCAACAAAGAGGACTGGGAGGGCAGCGAGAGAGACTTCGACATAATTGCTGAAGGCGCTCTCGTATGGTTGTCACGAGGTACTACCGAAAGCTACCGAGAGCACCCGGCATCCCTTGTAATAGTCCTGCGATGGACCAACGTTAGGGAACGGAGTTGACCATGACGGAAATGTTACCAAGTGCACAAATAGCGTCGCAGCTCGGGGCTATAATCAGCAAGTGCCCGACCGGCTACCTGGGTGGAGCACATTGCAATCTCGTAGATAACCGAGCTAGCGTTCAGAAAGATCGCCATTCCCAGAGCTGCTAAGGTTGAAATCACCCAAAATAATTCAACGGTGACCGATCGCAGACAATCGTAGGCATCCAACGGATACTATCCGGTGAAATCGCCCCACCTCATCTGCGCGGCGGTTAGACCAACCAATACGGCCGTTTCTGCCCGGAGAACCCGACCTCCAAGTACCCAGGGCTGAGCCTTGCCCTCGAGCTTCAACCGTTCCGCGTCGGAGAAACCGCCTTCTGGCCCGACAAACAGGACTATGCGTCGGATGGGGCTCTGCGATGCAAGCGTGGGATCGCTGCGATCGTCTAGTACTACACAGAGATCAGCGGATGTAACCGTGGGTGAAGTTAGAAACGTGTCCAGGGTAACGGGAGAATGCAGATGAGGAATCGATCCCCGTCGGCATTGCCTCGCAGCACGCAGCAACTGGGCAGGCCACGAAGCGGCCTTCTCGTGCTCTAAGCCCTCTGGAGGCACAGAGTGATCCGTAATGAGCGGAGCTATCTCGGTCACACCCAGCTCCGTAGCCTTCTGCATCACGAAGAGCATGCGTTGCCGCGCGAGCACGGCACATGCGAGGGTGATCTCTAGCGTTGACTCAGGAGAGCGCGTCATTCGTTCATAGGGCAACGCGACACCCTGCTCCTTGTGCAACTCCTTGAGGCTTGCTCGGAAATAGTCCCCCGAGGCATCGCGAATCGTGAACGCCTCCTTGGCATTGATCCCTCGCCGCACTAGGCGCTCAACCAGATCACGCTCAAACGTAAATGGCTCTTGAAGCGTCAGGCGAACTGCAATCTGAAGCGCTGGATCGCCCTTGGCGGCATACCGATCCATCGATACAGGCACTCGAGGATTTCGACTGCTGTCCGGAGTAGATTTGTCCGGCCGCGCATCACGCGGCTGTCTCTTATTCATTCGATCTGCCATTGCTGCAAGGAATATCAAAAACCCTCCTGTTATATCAGTGATGAAGAGGGTTAGCGAGGTTTTACTGGGAAAGACTCTCTCTTCGCGTCTCCTTCAATCCCGGAGATAGGGCCAGCAACTGCAACCTCCTCGACTGCCGACATAGTAGTTTCCAAGCGACCGTTTTCTGATAGACTTTCGCCATGATCGAAGTCGCAACTAGCCTCATCACTAAGCTCTCGGAACTGCAGATCGAGCATCAGCATTTCACCCACCCCGCGGTATTCTCGACCGCCGATGTGCATCTCTTGCCCGAACAGCTCCCGGGAGTAGACACCAAGAACCTCTTTTTGCGTGACGACAAACGCTCACGCTATATCCTCGTATGCGTCCGTGCGGAAACACGGGTCGACTTGAAAGCGCTCGGACTATCACTCGGCATCAAGGGAACAACCTTCGCATCACCCGAGGACATGCTCGAGATGCTCGCACTGACACCCGGTTCTGTATGCCTATTCGGATTGATGAACGATACCAATCGGCGTGTCGAAGGCTTCCTCGATGAATCGATCGATCCTGATGACACCATGCAGAACCATCCGCTGATCAATACCGCGACCATAACGCTCAAGACATCTGACATGCAGAGATTTTGCGAATCAATGAGCCATCCGCTGCGGCGAATACCGATACCTGCTCGAAGCTGAAATTCAGGGTATCTCAGCGATCAGAAGAGAGTGGGAATTGGATCTCAAACTCAGGCGAAACGTGTTGTGGAAAGGTGCCGAAGCTGTCGTGACGATAGCAGCATCATTTACACAGCTGGCGATCATCGCGCGCTCGTACGAACCCTCTGTGGTCGGACAGTATCAACTGACACTGGCATGGCTCTTTTTGGTATCGGCTCTCTCGTGCTTCGGTGGCATCGTCATGATCACCACACGAGAGCTTTCCAACAGCACCGAAGCCGATCGAGATTCGATCATCACTACTGCCGTGGTGCTTCAAGCACTCATCGCGCTGCCGTTGGGTATCGTCTCCCTTTGGTTTTTCCGCAACTCTTCTTACTTTGCCTCTCTGACTCTACCACTCAGTGTCGGGGTAGCGGCAGTGCTCGGTGCTACGATACTGCAGGTTTCGCAGGCGTTACTCATAAGTAAAGAAGAGATCGCAAAGGTTGTGGCCGCCTCCATTCTCGGCCACACAGTCGCGACACTCTCGATTGGCCTCGCCGCATGGTACGGGTTTTCGGCGACGACACTTGTAGCTACCTGGGCGGCCTATCACGGCGTCAATGGCATTACTCTTCTGGTGCAGACCAAGGCGTGGCGAACATTCTCCACGAAAGGTGTGAACACGAACACGCTACAGAGATTAGCCGTCGAAGTTTACCCCGTTCTCATTATGGTCTTGGCCACCCACCTCTACATTCGCATCGATGTGATAATGCTCGACGCTTTCACCTCCAAGAAGGTCGTGGCGCAGTATAGCGCAGGCTATCTGTTCCTCGATCAACTCATGATCGTGTCCAATTGTATGATGAGTGCGATCTTCCCTAACTTTGCTCGCTCGTGTCTTACCATAGGATCCGAATACCGGCAGTTGTATCGGGGAATCTTAGAGCGCGTAACAAAAATATCCTCGTCGCGAGGCCACGCGAAAGGTCGAGGGGCAAGGATGCAGGCTCAAAAGGCGCGGAGACGTGCCCTTTGTGGCACGTTGAGCACATTTTGAGCCGAAGACGCAGCCCCGCGAGCTTGCAGCTGGCCGCAGCAGAGGAGATTTTTGTTACGCGCTCTAAGCTCTATTCCTCAGATACTTAGTGCCGATCGCGCTTGTGATAGCGCTCTTTTCTCGTCCCCTGCTCGATGTGATCTACGGCTCCGAGTATTCCGCTGGGTGGCCGTCACTGTCGATACTTATGGTTGCCGCGGTTCTTGCTTGGATTAACGGCCCTTCAGGAACCATCTTTATCGCGCTCAAGAAGCAGCACATCTACATGTGGGCTACCCTTCTGAGCGTATTGGTTAATATCGTGGGGAATGTACTTCTTATTCCCCTCATGGGAGCGATCGGCGCAGCGATCTCGACCGTTCTCACCGAGGGGGCACTCTGTGCATTTTGTTTGTGGTGGATCTATCGAGAGACGTCTTATTTGCCGTGGAGGAAAGCGTATTAGACTCCCTGGGAGATCGCGGCTTAAGCTGTCCGTTTGAGGTTGATCCTGTCTTGTATTGGCGTATTTCAGCGGCGAATGCACCTGCGATTGCTCGCGCTCTCATCTAAACCCATCACTCGGGAAGCAAGACAAAACCCCCTCCCTACTGCGAAGCCATTTCGCAGCCTGGTGCGTCGAAGGAGTCGCACGCCCAACTTCTCGGCTTCCCACTCCACATTCCTCTTTAATTCCGATCCTGGGGGCGCTATCGTGAGCGGCGCTTAAGCAGCATGTGTAGTCCACCACCAGGGAAGTAGTACAAATCGTGCAATCAAATCTAATACACTCCTACCCACCACGAAAAACGCTCCCATCTGAGACCGATGGTCCAACACTCTCCGAAGCGAAATTCGAGGCATTCTCGCACCGCACTGAAGACGCAACTCTAGATAATCCCGATCAACCTCAACAGCTCCCTATAATGGCGTGCCTTGAAGCCATTCAAGTCGGGTTTGAGAACAATGACATCATCATCGTTTGCGGCGAACCGGGCTCAGGGAAAACGACCCAGGGGACTCAACTGTTTGCACGGCTTGGCTGGCGCGTCGAATGTACTCAACCAACCCGACTGGCTGCGACCAGCCTGCAAAAAGAGGTTGAATCCCAGTGGGGCGGTCACAACGGCGAGTTCGTAGGATACAAGCACGGGCGTGGAGAGAAGATCGGAAAGGACTTCAAGATCATGTTCTGCTCTGATGGACTACTCTTCAGGCGCATACTCAGCGAAGATTATTTTCGAAACTACAATAAAGCCAACTTCAACGATGTCTTGGTCATCGATGAATGCCACATCTTCAACAACAACATCGAGCATATCTTAGCCTTGTACAAAAAGTATCGCGCTCTGGGCAGCGTCCCAAAGCTCGTCATAATGTCGGCAACTATCAACGCTGATGAATTAGCGAACTATCTGAGTATTCCTACCGAATACGGAGAGGAGAAGACGCCCCTGATATTCATCATTCCAGGCAGGCAGTTCCCAATTATAGATCTGCCTCGCGGCGAATCACGATTGGCAGACATCCGCGAACAGCTCAATCGAGGTATCGGAGACGTTCTGGATTTTTATCCAGGTGCTGGAGAGATCGAGGAGATTGCCGAAGAGCTTAAGTTGCAACCTCATCCGGCGGTTGTGGTCCCCCTGTTCGCACAGCTCTCGGCAAAGGAGCAGAATCGGGTTCATGAACCAACTCAGAAAGTTAAATACATTCCAGCAACCAATGTGGCTGAAACGAGCCTAACGATCGAAAATGTTCGTGTCGTAATAGATGGTGGACTGGAGCGTGTGCTTACCGTGCGTGGAGATGAAGAGTTCTTGCTGCTCGCTGAGAGTTCGCTCAGTACGTATCGGCAGCGACGCGGTCGAGGTGGTCGATGTGGTGGGGCCGGATATCACATCAATTGGGGCCTCCCTCCTGAGAGTCTGCCTGAGGGATACTGGGACATGCAGCAGACTTCGCTGCATGGGCATTTCCTGAGTCTGCTGGTGGCTGGTGAGAATCCCCTAGAGCTCGACTTTGTCCACAATCCCAGCCAAAAGAAGCGCCGGGAGACCTTAAGGTGGCTACAGACCCACGGCTTCATTGATGAGTCCCACGCTCCTACGTCCTTGGGTAGATTCGCAGATGCGTTATCACTCAAACCCCGCGATGCACTGATGCTTTGGCCTCAAGCAGGCAAGGCCAAGACGACACCCGAGACACTAGAGTGCCAGATCGACATGACTGCCATCGCCGGCACCCGCGACTTCCGTCTGCAGAGGGAGAGAAGCCTCTTCGAACTTGTCGAGCCCGAACTGCATCCCCTTATGAGGCGTTCCGAGAACCTCGCTAATCTGTGCGGGCTTGAGGCCATCTTTCGAGAGCAAAACGCCGAGAAGCGAGCCGAGCTCTTTGAACAGTTCGGCATCCGCGAAGCTGCCGCAGAGGAAGTCTGCTTCGTACGCGAAGAACTCGCTGACCGTCTAAGGATCTCGCTTGCGCCTCTTGGAACTCGAGATCTCAAGAATATCTCCGGAGAAACACTCCTGGAAGCAAGTGCAGCCAGCTGGTATGATCATATTTATCGTTACGCTGGAAAAGACAAGCAAGGATCCGCGCTGTATCAGAAAATTGACGAACCAGACGCTCCTCTTCGGAAACTGAGTCGTTACGCGCTTCTTGGGGAGCCCCCCTTGGTGGCAGGAAGGCCTTTCTCTATCGGACTCAAATTGGAGATTGAATCGGAGAGCGATATCTTGAGGTTGATTACTCAGGCCTCGGTCATTCCCCAGTCCTGGTTCGAATCAAATCCTGAGCTTAAAAACATACTCAAGGAAGTGCTCGAGTACCGAGAAATGGATCAGACCCGCTCAGAAACTGAGGTGAAACCCACCCTTGAAAAGCCTTCGGGGCCTGTCACGAAGCGCCACCATAAGAGTCGCGGCTGACCTAGTTGTTGGGCTGGTCGGGTTTTCCAGGGGGTAACTCCGGTGTTGTTCGGACGTGAACTGAGCCGGATTAGCAACAATGGGGTGACGAGCGAACGACAGTGCCGTCGATGCTTGTGGCTGCTAATTGTGCCTTGTTCGCAAGGTAGCTTAGTTCCTCGGTGTCCGAATATTTCGCCTGAGGAACGCGGAGAGCTTAGCTGAATGGCGTTACCGAACAGATAATTGCAGCAGCTCACCGAGTTGCACGCAGGTTTAGCCACTCTTAAACTTCAATGCCCCGCACCTAAGAAGCGAAACCGCGCGAATTGTTATCGGCTGCGCCCTCCGCGTCTTCCGCGCTTTAGCGTTAATTAACCAAAACCCCAGTCACCCCTTCAAGATCTCCCGTCAGAACGGCGCCCCGAACGAGAACATGGTAACGGGAGATTTCTCCCCCTCTTGCGGACTGACTGGATAACCGATCTCGACTCGGATCGGACCGAGTGGTGAGGCCCACCGAATACCGTACCCCCAGCCTAGGCGTAGGTCGGCTATCGTGATCTGCTCGTCATCGTCAAAGGCTTGCCCGGCATCGTAGAAAAGCACCCCTTTGAATCCAGCCGAGTTTATCAACGGAAAGATGATCTCAGCGTTGTTGATGAGCTGCTTGGCGCCTCCGAACTCATGGCCATTCTCATCCTTGGGTCCCAACCGCCGGAAACGGTATCCACGAACCGAATTGATTCCTCCAGGGAAAAATCTTCTGAACAGCGGGAAGGGATCGTCATTTCCACTCTTTCCGTAACCGAACGAGGTGCGGTCGGAGATAACGATATCGCCCCACTCCGACTCAAATAGCGGATAGAACCATGAGTTACGAGCTTCGAAGAGGGTAAAATCTTGATCCCCCCCTAAGCCCGCGTACTCGAACGAAAGAACCTGCTTGGAACCTTTGGTCGGATTTAGGGGATTGTTGATCGTATTTCGAATAATACTCGGGGTGAAAGATGATGAGGTACTCTCTCCCTCAGAGTCCTTCACAAGCTGCGCAGCGTCCTCGTCTACGTTCTTGATATTCACATCCACGAGTTCGTACTTGAGGTTGAAAGAGATGTCTTCTGCCCACTCACCGAGCCCCTCCCCGGGATATCCGACGGTCGTCGATCCACCAGTGAGTTGCCGATCGAAGTCCACAAACCACCGTTCAGTTCGCATCAGGTCGAGCCCCAACGAAAAATTGGAGTCATTCACTCGTGGATCGTCTATCGAGAGGATCTGATTGTTAATCTGGTTACCCACATCGACGTTGAGATTTGCGCGCTTACCGGTTCCAAAGAGATTGTTCTCTGAGACCCTGGTATTGAACAGAACTCCGCTGTTGGTCGAGAACCCCGCTCCCGCACTGAAGCTTCCAGTGGTCGCTTCTTTTACATGCACATCGAGGTCCACCTTAGACGGATCGCTGGTTGGTGCGTTTGATATGTTCACCTCGTCGAAGTATCCGCGCCTCTGCAGAACGGTCTGGCTCCGCTTGATCTTCGAGCTCGAGTACAACTGCTGCTCCTCTACCTTGAGATCCCTGCGAATGACGTTATCGTAGGTCTTCTCGTTACCGGTAATGTTGATCCGATTGATGCGAACAAGATTTCCCTTGGCGGACTGAAACTCCACATCCACCGTCTTGTCGGTCTTGTTCAGGTTGGTGTTCGGCACAACGTTGGCGAACGCATACCCCCTGTCGGCAAACTTGTCGGTAATCGTGAAGATATCGTTTCGAATCTTGCTGGCGCTGAAAACCTCACCTGCCTCGGAATCGATGTCGTCGATGGTCTTTTCTTGGCTTCCGTCGATTAGATCTCCTCCCGCCGTTATCTTTCCGATGGTGTATTGATTCCCCTCGGTTATATCGAACACGACGTACAAACCATCATCTCGCTTCTCGACAGCCGCCTCTCCTACCGTTCCCTCCAGAAAGCCATGATCAACGAGGTACTGCCGAAGAAGCTGCTTGTCGCCCTCCATCATCTCCTGGTTAACTCGACCAGTGCCGAATATCCAAGAGCTCCACCACTTGTAGCGTTGAATCTGGATCTTGGAGCGCATGTCGTCTTCGTCCAGCTCCTGAACTCCCCGTAACGCCACGTCGCGAACCCGATAGCGCTTCCCTTCCTTCACATTGAACGTGACGTCTACCTCGTTGTCGCTGACAGGAGTAAGAGAATAGTCGATCTCGGCGTCGTAAAAGCCCTGCGACTGATAGTAGCTCACGCCTTTGCGTACCAACCCTTGAACCTTACTCTTATCGACAAAGCGCCTTCCTTCCAGTTTAAGGATATCGACGAGGTCTCCTTCTGACACATCCTTGTTGCCCTTGACGAAGAGCTTACGCGCTACCGGCTTTTCCTTTACCGTATAGGTCAATACCGGTGAGCCCCCTGGGCCCGTACCGAAGCTCACCAGAACCTGATCGAAGAATCCGGCGTTGTAGAGTGTTTTGACATCCTGGGCGATCTGCTCGGAGGTAACCCGCCCAGAGCTTGCCTTGACGAGTGACTTTATAGCGTCGGTATCGATGCGCCTGTTACCCTGAATGACAACTGACGAGACGGTGTACGTCGTCTCAGTGGCCTCCTGTGCCTTGGCGACATCGACCGTCAGCGCAACGACGCCACACCACAAAAGAGCTGACAGAGTGACTCCGCATACACCTGACTTGAACGTACGGAAGGACGCTAGCATCCCCGAAAAAAAAGACTGGGCCATGTTCATCCTCTATCTCCGACCTGTTCGTCATCATCATTCAACTGTCGCGATACCAACGCTCCTCCGGGTAGCATCTCGACAACCATGTCCATGCTGCGTGCCAGCTCTCGGCTGTGGGTTACGATGATAAGGGTGTTACGCTGCTCCTTGTTCATTTCCAGCAGTAACTCTTGCACCTCGGCTGCCGTATTGACATCCAGGTTACCGGTAGGCTCGTCCGCAAGTATCACTCGAGGCTCTCTGATTAGCGCCCGGGCGATGGCTACGCGTTGCTGCTCTCCACCCGAGAGCTGCGACGGCAGATGTCCCATGCGTTGAGCGAGTCCCATGCGCTCCAACAAGGCCGCCGACCGCTCGTGCGCGGCCCGCTCATCCAGCCCTGAAATAACCAGGGGCATCGATACGTTCTCGATGGCGGAGAACTCCGGTAGGAGGTGGTGGAACTGAAAGATGAACCCCACATGTTCGCCCCTGAACGCGGCACGTTGGTCGGAGTCCATGGCGCTCACGACGTGTTCTCCGTACCGAACAGATCCCGACGTCGGCGTATCTAAGCCTCCGAGCAGGTGCATGAGGGTCGACTTTCCGATACCCGAGCGCCCAATGATGGCAACCGAGCCGCTTTCCGGAAAGGAGAAGGTCAGGTCGTTGATCACGGTCAACATCCGAGACGCGTCTGCGTACCGCTTTGTCAGTTGGTGAATCTCTACGTGCATGAGAGCGCTCTGTGGTTAGTCATAACGAAGCACATCGCTTGGCTCCAGACGGGCGGCTCGTCTAGCCGGGTATACAGTTGCAAAGAAACAGATCAGGAATGCCGCCGCCCCAACCACCGCGAAGTTCTGCCAGTCAATTTTAATCGGCAACGTCGACATCTGGAAGATACGTTCATCGAGTGGGAACCCGTACCTCTTCAGTATCACACATCCGAGGAATCCCAAGAGAAGGCCTATAGCTGTACCGAGCCCCCCTATCACGGCGCCTTGAATACGGAAGATGCGCCCGACACTCTTCGTAGAAGCGCCGAGGGTCTTCATCACTGCGATGTCCTTCCTCTTTTCGAGCACTATCATGATCAAGGTCGTGATAATCGAGAAGCTCGCCATCACGATAATGAGGAGCAATACGATAAAATATACTCGCTTCTCGAGCTGTAGTGCATCCCACAGCGGTTTATTGGTCGCCGTCCAATCGCTCACAGTAAACCCTGAACCAGCCCCACCTAGGCGATCCAAGATCTGCCGCGCTATCTGCGGCGCTGCATTGATGTCCTTTACCCGCACCTCGAGCCCAGAGACTGCGTCCTTCATCCCGAAGAACTTTTGAGCCTCCTCAAGGCTCACGTACGCAACCCCACTCTCGTACTCAACGAGGCCCGAACTGTATACTCCGACGACAAGAAAGCGGCGAAAGGACGGCACCAATCCAAAAGGGGTCGAAGTGACCTGAGGAGAAAGTACCGACACGGGAACGCCTTCGTACAGGCCGAGTGAGCGCGCCAATGCGTGCCCTACCACTATGGCCGGCAACTGCGCCTCGCTCTCTTCTCCCGAGGCGAGCTCCACACGCAGTGGAGGGGGATTAAAGAGGCGTGACAGCTCAGCCTCGCTTCGCATGTAACGTTTGACCTGATCGGCGCTAGCCGTGTCTCTCTCCACCCCACGCAGGAGAAGGCCAGAGGATCGGGTCTCGGTCCTGATCAGCACCTGGTGGTAGGTGAATGGCGATACGGACGAGACATCCGAGACCTGGTCGATCTTCGAGACGACGTCCTTCCAGCGGTCGATGCGCCCTCCCACTTTGGCGACAACCACATGCGAGTCGGTGCCGACGATCTTCTCGCGCAGCTCGTGCTCAAACCCGGTCATAACCGCCATAACGATGTTCAAAACCATTACCCCTATCGCCACCCCTACGATGGAGATCACGCTGATAATGGAAATGAACGCTTCGGAGCGTTTGCTCCAGAGATAGCGGAGTGCAATTTTTCGCGAAAAGGCCCAGGAGGTCATCCTGGGAACCATAGCCAGCGGCGCGTAGCACGTCAATGAATTCAGTGGACTGGACAACATAGGAAGATGCGCGTGGGGCTCAAAAAGTAGTCTAGCTTGAGCGCCGGGGCTGTGATTACTTCAAGAGGCGTCGCAAAGAAGGCGGTGTCGTCAAAAACAGGCACACAGTCCGGGCTGTAGTGCGCATCTTATAGAGGAATGCCCCCTGTTGGTTCTCAAGTCCGAGGTTATGATTCGCTTCTTGTTACTCTGCTTAGCGCTGCTGCTCATACCGTCTACGGCGCGCGCCGAGAACCAGCAAAATCAGATCGTGCCTGCCCGAAAAGGACAGTATATTCGTTCTATCAAGGTCAAAGTGGGTGAGGTCTTCGAGGACACCTCGTCGTTCCTCTACAAGACGGCCAACAGCATCAAAATTCAGACCCGTGAGGAGGTGGTACGCCGCGAACTGCTCTTCAAGGAGGGGGATCCTTATATACCCTTCAAACTTGAGGAAACGGCCCGAAACCTCCGTCTTCTCCGCTATCTCCGTGCAGTACAGGTCACACCCACCTTCGACGGCGACGCCGTCGATGTGCTGATCGAAGTTCGGGACACCTGGACCCTCATCCCCTTCCTGAGCTATTCCGCTGGAACGGGAGGACGAAACCGCGGTGTGGGGCTGACCGACTCCAACATCGCCGGAACCGCAGCACGTCTGGACACTCGCTACGAAGAGGAATACACCCGCCAGAGCTACGGCCTTCTATACACGGACCCTCAATTTCTAGGGACGCGCAAAAACTTCTTGGTCGGTGCAACGGATCGCTCCGACGGAAAAACCTACCAGCTCGGCGGAGGCCTACCATTTCGAAGCTTGATGCAACGAGATGCCTGGAGGATGGACGCCTCGGGAGCTAATACGATCGGACGGCTCTTCAAGGGTGGTAGCGAGGAGTACATCTTTCGACAACACCTCGACGATTTCTCCGCACTGTACACCTTTGCGGGCCCTACGAAGGCTGTCGCAGAAGAGAGTCAGAGCTATACTGGCATCTACCAAGGTCAAAAGATCCTGTCGCAGCGCTTTTCAGTGGGCTATCGCTACGAGGGCGCCTCGTTCTATCAGGCAGACGCACAGGATTACAAAGATCTTGACCTTGACCCGACTGAGGTCAGCAACGACCCGAGCCGCCTTCCGAGCTTGCGGCGCTTTAGTGGTCCGGTCTTGCAGTATCAGAACATTCAGCCGAATTTCATGACCCTAGCCTACATCGACCGCTTCGATCGACCAGAGGATTACAACCTCGGAGATGAGTCTCTGCTGAACATGCAGATCGCTCCCCGAACCCTCGGGTCGGCGGAGAACGCTCTCATTCCATCCTTTAACCGCAGCAGAGGCTGGCGCTTCTCTGAAACCTCGATGTTGCGCGGCGAGATCGGAGGTTCGGGGCGCTGGGAAGACGATCGTTTGGCCAACACCCTCCTTCGAACGGAAGCGAAGTACTACTCAGTCCTCGGCGATTGGTTCTGGGGGCAGCAATACCTGGGGAAGCACACCTTTGCGACCAATTTTTTCATAGACTTCGGAGAGAACCTGGATCGCGATCGTCAGCTTTCACTAGGGGCGGACAGTGGCCTGCGTGGTTACGAGGCGTTCACCTTTGAGGGAGACAAGCGCGTCGTGTTTAACGTGGAGGAACGCACACACCTCATCGACGACATCTTCCAACTTGTGAGTGTGGGAACGGCCGTCTTCGTGGACGTCGGAGCCGCGTCTCGGGATGCTCTTGGGACCATGATTACCAACGATGCCTACGGGGATTTCGGATTTGGGCTACGCTTAGGCTTTCCGCGCGCCTCCGGAGGTGGCCTAGTGCGTATCGATGTCGCATTCCCCTTCCGCGATGGGCCTGACGGTAGCCAAGCTTTCGAACCGCGCGTGGTGTTCGCGGCTGGTCAACTCTTCGGGGCACGACTCCGCAGCGAGCAGGTGGGAGGACAGGCGGCATCGGTGGGGGTCGGATTCGATCGCTAGATCGGGTGAGAGTGCGGCAGTGAGACAAAGTCCTAACCTACTGAAAAGATGAGCAGTATGGGGTAGGGATTGGCTCACCGCGGGAGCTAGTCTGACCTTATAGAGGTGTCACTACCTTAGAGATCGCCACTCTGCTACAAGAAGAGATTGGTTATTCGGTATCAGCGGAATGGACGTCATGAATGGTGAGCTTCTCCGATTAGATCGACTAGGCGTATACAGTGGAAGCGAGGCGAAACTCCTCCCTGCCGCGAAAGCGAATCGTAGGATGCTCTCCGCCCTCTCGCTACGGGTAGGTCTTGCCTCGCTTTCCAAGAGATGTGCGAAGCTCGCAGCCTCGGCCTACCTTGTTCTGCTCGGAATCGTACCTGGCGTCGAGGCCTCGCCGTTGCGGGGAACGCTTAACACACTCGCACTCCCCTCGCCCTCTGCCCCGCTTTTCTTGAGTGTCCGAACGGCGGAGGGAATGCACACCTTTACCTTCAGAGCTTCACCGCTGGAAGATGGGATAGCTGGGGAAAAGCATTTTGTCGGTAGGTCGCGGCGCCTCTCTGTTGATGGCACTCAGCTGCCAGCCTCGCTCTCGATCTTTCAAGACACGGCTTTTTTATACTTCTCCTCGCGTCGCAGATCCCGCCCGCACGCTGTGCAGTTCTCCCTCGCCAAGGCTTCGCAGGGGCTTGAGCTTAGTAGAGTGCGCATCTCTTCAGCCCCGCACCTCTCTCTGGACTGCGCTGTTGAGGCGCGCAAGCCCACACAAAGCGCTGTTCAGAACTCGCAGGGCAGATCATCCACATCCTGGGCTCGCATGCAGCAGTTTAATCCTCCTCGCATTCTCGAAGTGGGTGCGGAAGCCGACTACGCTTTCTTCCGAAAATTTGGCGCACAAACGCGTAATTACATCCGCTCTACCCTGCGCGCTGCGGATACGTTGTATACGTCCGAGCTCGGCATCCGAATTAAGCTTACCTCCCTGCGGGTGATGAATCAGGGATCTCTACAGAGCTCCGCTGTGTCAGCGGAAAATGTTCTCGAGGGATTCCGGCGGCAATCGCGACAGTCAAGGGTTGCCACCGATGTTCGGCATCTCTTCACCGGCCAACAGCTCGACGGCGCCACAATCGGATTAGCCTATGTCGGAACGGCGTGCATGGATTCCGAGCGGTTCAACGTCGGAATATCCCGAGCGGTAAATAAAGCTCTTCAGCCGATCCTGGCGGCGCACGAGATCGGGCACAACCTCAACGCTGTGCACGATGCCGGCAGAGGCTCAGTCATGAATCCCGCCCCCCGAAGCGCGAGGGCTTCATTTACTCAGGCGACGCGGCAGGACATTCAAGCGTTTGTCGACAGCTACGGGGAGTGTCTGGCTTCGTCTGGAAAGAGTTCATAGCACGATCCTATTCCTTCCCCTCCTCCTCCTCATGATCCTGCAGCTGCACCGGCTTCCTGATTCTTGTCGAGGTAGCGAGCCGAACGCTTGCATGATAGGCGAGAGTCCCGTCGACGTTCTTGCTCTCTTAAAAGATCCCTCGACTCGCGCCACTTAAAACCACCTATGTTATCCAGGCACTCCGTACAGTGGGACCAGGACTGCTTGAGTCCACGTACCCACCTTAAACTCGAAAGCACTGTAGTTTTCTGATGATGACGAGGAAACCGGTGCAGGTGCAGGATGATGAGAAGGAGGAGGATTAGGGGGGAGGATTGCTACCGCGAGCATGCTTTGGGTAGGACAAGAACGCCGACGAGAGTGTCGCTCATCACGCAACCGTTATACTGACGTTCTCGAGCACATGAAGCGACACTATTTCCAAGTCAAAGCAAGAAGTTACGCAATCTCTGCGTTCACCAGCACCCAGTCGATTCCACGACCAGGCACATAAAAAAAGCGCCCCTAGCCTGCGAAGACCAGAGACGCCCTTGTAGACGCTACAAACGTCTGACTACTTCTTCTTAGAAGCCTTCTTAGTGGTCTTCTTCTTAGGAGCGGTCTTCTTCGTAGCTTTCTTTGCTGGTTTCTTAGCTGCCATTTTTTTTTCTCCAATGTTGATGAGGTCTGAGCGTCCTCAGTAGCCCATCTACCTTTGTTTACCGATCGCGCTCCACTAATCGGACTCTAGTGAGAAATCTCCCCAAATCCGAAAGCATCGCTTGACCGAAACTTGTTTCCTCACGCGCTGCTGAAGCTCTTCAGTAGTGAACGATGCTTCGCAGAACCACTCGTGAGTCTGTTTGCCCCTCCTATCGGCTGATAGAATTTAGGGCTTAACATGCACTGCACTTTACTAGCTGCCTATCTCTATCTTGCGATCAGTTTTGAAAACTTCGCAAGAAAGAATTTTACGTACAGCTTCGAGACACTCTCTCACACACTCTCTCGACTGTGCTCGAGCTCCTCGACAAACCTTTCTCAAACTCCGCATCTCTCTCATCTACTGCGAGAGAACTGCGTCGTAGCGCTTTGCAAAAGAGAAATCCGCGGACGTATTTCTCTTTGTGAGCACCTCTTCCTCGTCGATTGCTCGGCGAGTCATCCTCAGTGCCCAACGCTCATCTGGGTGCAGGTTGGCACCGCTCTTCGAGATTGGCAAGTACTTATTTCAACTTGTCTGATGACGACTAGAGAGAGAGGGTCGCACTTTTTTTTCGAAGTCGCGATCCGTTGTGCTCTGATGAGCACACGACGAGCGTAATTACAAAAACGAAAACGATATCTTTTGCGCGAAAAAATTGAGTTTCGACTACTCGCGATCGATCGAATACAGAGCACAGTCTATCGACGAACAACCTTCACGCGACATGCTCTACGGGAATGCAAATTATTACTCAAAGATCGAACTAGTGTTCCATCCGAGCGCATCAGTGGCATTTTCGGAGGCCGCGCAGCTCGTCGCGAGCTGCTCTCGTCTACCTGTCTGACATTTGTGAGACGCATGCGAGACAAAAACGCGGGGCGCAGCTTCGTCTCCGCTAGCTACTTCGCCGCTACCGACTCGGGCGGCAGAACATCGCGCTCATCCCGGAAATGAGTCGCCCACTCTCGTGGTGGAGACGCCGGCCTGCGCGCGAACGTGAACGTCTAAAAACGGTGAGTGATCGCTATCCTGATCTGACTTCGGGAGGTGTTCGTACATCACTAGGTAGCGAAAGCGATGCCTCAAACTGCGATCTCAGGGATTCCACCAGGATAACCTGCATGAAATTCGCTGTCTAACAGGAAGAGAATCTCAACTTTGATCATCAGACAGCCGATACCCCACAGGGAAGGACTTGTTCTTCTCAGCGCCGCCTCTACGGCGATTGCGAAGCTCGGAGCCTTACCCGGGAAGCCCCTAAAGGAGGGGACGTTTCGTAACTATGCTTGTCTGCTCTGGATACAGCCGAGATGTCTGACACTATCGAACTAATGAGTGCGCAAAGTTGGGAATACACCCGGGGATACGCGGGCGTATTCGGAACCGTACCTACCCCCTTTGCGACGACGATTCGCACACTTCTCTCAGAAGAATCGGCAGGGTTGGCCCAACCTTCAGCATCCACACTTTATCAACTCCTACGGTTGATGAAGAGTCCCTCGCTCTTTGCACCATTTTATTTCGCCGCAGACACCTTTTGCCCATCAGTGCTATCGAGCACGTCCCGAACTCCCGAAGCAGCCGTCATAAAAGCATTTTCGTGCTCCGAGGTCGCCTCATTGCTGGGAGTGATTTATCTCTCTCGGCGAGCGCAGGCGCTGTGCGATGCAGAGGAACTAAAATCCCTAGAAGGACACCTCATTGAAGAGGCCAACCTCAGCTTCCTGGTTGGACGAGCTATTCCTGCCATTGGCGGCGGCATGTCCCTCTTACAAGCAACTGCCCATATTTTGGGGCTGGCGGCATTTCTGCGTCACGATCCATCGGGTTTCAAGGAGCACAGAAGGCTTCTCAAGAAGGAGGATCTACGCTGGGACTGCAATCTCGAGATGGAACGCTGGGGCTGCACCCGTATCCAGGTCGGCTCAGTGTTGATGCAAAGCCTCGGATTCGGAATCAAACGGGCGAACGCCATCGCTCACGGACTGGGATGCCTCTCGCAAACCGGCGCTGGGGAAGAGATGGAGCTCGCCTACGATGTTAAAATGGCTGCGCTGTGGTGCGAAGCGATTCGTACAACGAGAAAGGCCCCTGAGGTGCCACTGCCGGCCAATTACTACCCAACGCATAACGCGCTTCAAGAGGTCATAGCAACACTCGATACCTTGAAGAGAGCCGCTTCGCTGTCTTCTTGGCTTCAAAAACGAAAAGACGACCTCCCGCCATATCAGCAGCAGGACTCCACGGGTCGACCTTCGTCTGGACAAGCTGCCGACGAATTCGAGGCGATGCAAGCCGATCTTACTCCTATCGACTCGACTGGAAGCTCCAAGTAGCACTCTCTCCACCCGGCTCGCACACCATGAGGCGGGTAAGCCCTGCGGCCTGAGGGGTTTTCCAATGACGGCTGCTCCTAAGGAAGCGAGGCACCACCCCTCCCTGCTACGAAAGCGGATCTTGAGTTACTCTTCGCGAAAATCGAATATCAACCGAACCTCCACTTTCTCGCGACGGGTAGGTTTTACCTCGCTTCGCTAAGGAATGACCCGCAAGGAACGCAGCATGGATCTACAGGTCCTCGCGCTTGTACGCCGGTCACGCGCTTTGCCACTAGCACGGCTATTCGAGGAGAGCCGCAGACTACCACTGGCTGTGCCAGACGAGGCGGCCACCCGCACAGGACCGCGCGGAACCTGCAACCGGAACGCGGCTCTTCCCTCTCGGAGTTGCACCATCTTGAAACCCTCGCATCGGAAGTTGTCTACGGCCAAGGAGACCGGGACCTCCCCATTGCCATCTCCCGTCAGTTCGGCCGACACTTTCAGCGCTTTTGAGAAGTTCGATGACGACCCTCGCTTCAAGCCAATCGAGGCCACGCTCGGCTTCGTCCCTATCCGACAGCGCGGCGTCATCGAAACCCCGAGAACGAGTCGCTGGTCGAGGGACGAGACCAAACGGGAGAGAGCACCGCCGATATCGACGGTGCTCGAGCTTGCAGCGGAGCTTCCCGAAACACCGATCAGGGCAGCTGGTCGAGATGCCGGCGACTGAAACGGATCCCCCAACGCAAGCCGCCGCAATGAGCTTGCTTCAGGTCCGTCTTCGAACGCGACAGAGATATCGATCTTTCCCGTCGAATGAAGAGTCAAGCGAACCCGCACCTCACTATTGACCTTCTGAGCAGCGAACAAGCCCTCCGTCCAAAGAATGGTGACCTTATCACTACCTTTGGAGACTCGAATTCCGTGTCTTGAAGAAAGTGGCACCATATCGACGTGGAAGGCAGCTATGGATTGCAATGGAGCCTGCCGACCAGCTTCGAAGTCGATGCCTGATGGAGGGGCGGCGTACACGACACCGTTAGGCGAAATGTACACAGTCGACAGGCTCGTCTCGTAGAATGGGAAAGGAAAAGGGAGGTCGAGTCGGGAAAACTCCCCTTCATCCGCCTGTTGTACTATCGGCTGGTTGTCCGCTGATGTGTCGACAGCTTCTTCAGACACCAGATTAGAAACATTGAGGTCATATGAACAGGCTGGCTCAGCACTCTCTCCGCCCGGAATAGGCTTGGTCTCGTTGAAGAGCAATCGACCTGCGTCCACACTGCGCATCGTACGCACCAAGGGCACTCGACGTCCGCCGTCGTAGAGAGAGCTTCGATCGTGGCCTGACTGATACAGCCGAGCCAGCGCGTCTGTGTAGGGCAGATTCGTTTCTGCTGCAAAGAGAAGGGCGAGCGTACCTGCAACGTGAGGTGTCGCCATCGAGGTGCCTGACAGCTGCACATATCGATTACCGGGAAAGGTACTGTAAATACCAACGCCAGGCGCCGCGATATCTACCGTGGTAGCCCCGTAATTCGAAAAGGAAGCCAAATTGCCCCACTCATCCAGGGCCGCAACAGACACCACGTTGGCCATCTCGAAATTTGCGGGATACGCCGGGTCTACATCGTTGTCGGAACCGTTGTTACCCGCAGCTGCGGCAAAGATTATCCCCGCATCCTCGGTTCGCTGCACTGCATCGGCCAGAGCGGCCGCATACCCCGAACCTCCCCACGAGTTGTTGGCCACTCGAATATTGATTCCTCGAGCCTTTAACATCACCATGTAATCAATGGCAGTGATCGCGTCGGAGAGCGACCCTGCCCCCGTTGGGCCGAGAAACTTGAGCGCCATGATCTTGACGCGGTGGTTGATTCCCACCACCCCCTCAGCGTTGTTACCGACCGCTCCGATCGTACCGGCGACGTGCGTTCCGTGCCCGTTTTCATCCAGCGGGTCTCCCCGCTGTGTGGCGCCGCGGATAGCATTTATACCATGCACGTCATCCACATACCCGTTGGCATCGTCGTCGACGCCGTTATCGGGAATCTCTCCCGGATTGCTCCACATGTTAGCGCGCAGATCTGGGTGAGTGTAATCAACGCCAGTATCTATAACCGCAACAACAACATCCGACGAACCGACTGAAACGTCCCAAGCTCTCTGAGCGGATATGCCCGCGCTATCTCCAAACCCCCATAATGAAGAGAGCATCGGATCGTCAGGGGTTGTGGCATCAACCCGAACCTCGTAGTTCGGGGAACACGAGCGAACGCTTCCCGTAGCTAGCAGATCTTTACAAAAGGTATCGTGTGGATCGAGTGGCACGCTGAGACGAGCTGCTCCTGAGCTCCGGCGTCGCGCGCTTTTTGCGGTATCAACGAGGAGGGTTCCTCGTGCGATGCGTTGCACTGCGGCAACTCCATACGCTTCCAGCGAGCGTTTGGCGCGCGACTCCTTGCCGGAAGCAGGAAGCGTGACCAAATATTCGCCAGGGAAAACTCGTGCTCGATTCTTAGACGCCTGGGCAGCCGCCGAATCGACGCTGCATACGTAGCCCAGCGCTACTATTAGCGAAACGACACAAGTCTTTGACAGCAAAGAGCGGCTGAACGACACCGTCACGAAACAACCTCGGCATGCACCAATGACTAGAAAGCTTCACCCTTGAACGAGCGAAGCGGGTTCCAGGCTACCGAAGGACACCACCAACGGCTGCCTGTACAACCCGCTAGTCAGGAAGTCGGACGTGTGGGGGCAAACTTGAGATCTGGAGTCGATTTTTTTCAGACCCCAGACGAAAACGAGGCATGCCGGGATCAAGGTGCAATAAATCCAAGCGACTAGGTGGATGTGCTTCTCCCTTTTTTGAAGGGTCATCGCGTTTTAGAGTGGGTGATAGCGAGCTTGGAGACAGTGTAAGCCCTTGTTTGACCTATAAATCGCGCCTTTCCACGTGAACGTGCTCGTGCTCGTAAACGTGAACGTACCCGAAAAACTTGAGGTTTTTGTTTCGGGTACGTTTACGTTCACGTTCACGAGCACGTTCACGTGCGAGGAAACATAGGTTTTGCCTCGC
>JBIIOE010000053.1:0-23930 GCA_044337105.1 Bdellovibrionota bacterium
AGTACTTGAGCTTCCAACGGATGTGGGCGTGTTGCGTGGTGGAGAAGTACTCCAGGGCACGCTGCAGCGCCACGGTCGACTCCTCGTACAATACACCCCCATTGAGCTTGGCGACCTCTAGCATAGCCAGCCCCACCAAGGCGTCCGCGAGCGCCACATCTCGGTTGAGTCCGCGGGTCGCGTAAAGATCGCGGGCCTTACTGAGATATTTGACAGCATCGACCGGCACATGGGCGATCATGCACAGTTGAGCATGGGTTTGTAGAACCTTGGCCCGCGCTCGGACCCCCTCCACTGTGTCTCCACAACTTGCTGCGGCCCGCTCGGCGTCTGCCAAAAGCTTTTGAATCTTTGCCATAGAAGCGTCAGATATCGTCGAGGAGCTCGAGAATTCTTGCATGGCGATCGCCTGAGCGAGTGCGGCGCGCTTGTCTGCCACAGCCAGATGCGCCTCGCGTCGCAGGTCAAGAGATATTCCTCGGCGCCACACCGTTTGGGCCTTCTTCCACTGCCCACTCAGCGCATGAGCCGAGCCCAACATAAACCCAGCCTGACTCTCGAGCGCTTCCAAGCCTCGTTCGTGGAAGAACTTCTCGGAGCGCACGGCGAGTTTGATTGCGTCGTTTAACCGTCCAGCCACCTGCAGAGCAGCGATCGTTCCAAGAGCAGTAGTGCCCATTGCGATCTCCGAGCGCATCAGTTGTTGCATGTGGTCGACGTGCGTTGCCACATCCGGGGAACCTAAAGCGAGCGAGGCCTGCAGAGCGCCGAGCGAACCGAGCACCACTCCATACTTACACCCGGTCACATCAGCTAGCCGCCCGGCCTCGACGAAGAACCTCAGCGCCTTGTCGTAAGCCTTGTTGCCGAAGTACTCGACGCCTTCTGTGTGCAGGATTTCGAAGATGCCCGAGACGTAGCGATACTCTTCGAAGAGGGTCAGGGCTTTCTCTCGGGCGGTCGCACGATGCGCAGACAGAATGTCCGAACGCCGCGAAATTGAGAGCTCCGCGAGCCCTCGACTGACCGCTCCGAGCGGTAGCGCCATGCGCCGTAGATCGGCAGCGGACGTTTGCGCCTCATCTTCCCCTTCGGCATGCGGCAAGAGGTGATATGCCAGGCGTTGAATGTCGAACCTCAGCTCAGGATACACTCGTTCGTCGGCGGCGACGTCTCGGAGGTGAGATGTCAAAGCGCTGAGCACCACAATCTCGTGTGGGGAGCAGTGGACATAGCTCTTGGCCAACTCGAAGCCGACCAAACAAGCAAGCTGCGCATCCCCCTCGTCCATAGCGAGAGAGACACCCTCGTTGAGTACGGCACGCGCCTTGAGCAGGTGTGATTCGCGCAGGGAGGTGGTGCTCGCTCCGAGTAACAAAGCGCGCGCATATACCAAGCCGGCGCGAATCTTGTCGGAGACAGAATGATTACCCGTCGAGATCTCGAGATGCAGCCCATCGAGCTTCTCGAGGTTTCCTGCGAAAACGCCCTCGATCATAACCTCGCACAACACCCGGTAAGCCTGGAACAATCTGTCACGACCATCCCCCTCTACTAATTGGCGCACCCTATCCGCCAATGCGTGTGCCGTGCGGTATTGTCCTGCGTCCATGAGAAGCTCAAGGGCATCCACGACGTTCCATGAGCCGCCCCAGTCTCCTCCCTGCTCTGTGACAGCAGCCACAAGATTCGGAAGGAGGTCTCGGCTCAGCCCTGATGGTGGTCGGCACTGGGAGTGCACCTCGATATCACTCATCCGATCCGCTCCTTGGTGTTTTTTTGAGGACACTTAGCTGGAGTCTCCTGAAACGAAAGGATTGTATCCGTGAAAGCCATCGCTTCCTCGTCAGCGGCGACAGCCGTCAGATCGACCTGCCACGCAGTGGGAGCGAGCTGTGACAGCTGCCGGAGCTCCTCACGAATAAATGCGCCCGCACGTCGCGTGCACACTACCAACAGGGGACACCTAAACCGATGAAGGTACGATCGCACATTGAACCCGCCGGAACCCAAACGCAGCGGCAGGCCGAAGGGCAAGCGCGCCTCCAGAGCGTCGATCAGACGTTCCCAACGGCCTGGGTGCGGCCGTGCTGCGGCGTCGACAACCGCCATTGACCGCACAGTCTTCGGATCGTTGAGAGCCACATTCTGCGCCAGGCTGGCCCCCGCCCCCATGCCGATCAAACTTGCTTGACGGACACCGAGCTTCGCGATCAAGGCTGTCAACTTCTGCGAGAGGTCTCGCCACGACTCAGCTGTTACCGCTCGGCTCTTTATGACGAGGCTGCGAGCCTTCGTGGCGAGGCGATCCGTAACGGCTTGCGCGAGAGGCATGTACGCCTCGTCGTCGAGGATAGTTATGAAAGTCCTCCCCGAACCAGCATCGAAGAGGATCTCTAGGCCGTCAAACAGCTTGTCATCGTTAGTCAAGATTTCCATGATCGTATAAAACAAGGGTAGCTGATGCCTCGACGTTAGTCCACCTAGTGCCATGTGCTCTCATGCGCCACGATCTCGTCAGATATGGTCGGCTCCGCCGAGGGAAAGCAGTTGGGTTTGCTCAGGTCACCAAGATGTGTCACCTTCGAGGTAAGCGGAGTGGCCCACGAGTGGTGAGGGTCATGAACAGCTGTCATATAGACAGGAGTATGAGCGCAGATTCGTCTACCGGAAAACCAGGTCCCTTCGAGGTGAAGCTCCATAACCTGGCGGCGCCCCCGAGGCGTTTCTCCGCAATCCCGCTGGGCAACTCAGCACCAGATATTTCGCTCGAAGACGAGCCGCCTGGGCCTATGGCTGAGCCGCCCCGACGTCGTTACGAGTGCGCGCATTACGATACGTGTCTCGATCTCGCAGCCGCCCTCAATTGGAACAGCTTTACCTGCCGAGGATGTTCAGGTTCAGTCGATGAGACCCTCATGTGGAGAGCGCGACAGAAGGCGCGCAAGGATTCAATCGCCAAAGCTCTCTGCGACCTACCGCCGATCGTCGCGCATCGTACTGCCGAGGAAGGAATCCACGAGACGCACGACACCGACCTCACGAACCGGAAAGGGGACGTGGAGTAACTGAAGTTTCTGCTGCGTACTCAGGTGAGCTGCGTAGCCTCAACCAAGCGAGTCCACCAAACACGGCGAGTACGTATGATTTCGCGCGCAGTAAGAGCGCTAAGGCGAGCGCCTGTCCGGTGGTACATCCCAACGAGTGTAAAAAAAACACAAAGGCGCCCTCCTGAAGACCGAGCCCTTGCGGAGAGATAGGGATTGCGCCGACCAAGAGAATCAAGGGAACAACCACGAACAGCTCACCGACCGGAATAGAGTCCCAGCCAACCGCCCAGCCGGCAGCCGCTGTGTTGGCCACGGTGAGCATGTGAAAGAGAAATGAGAGTACCAGAGCACGAACAACAAGCCTCTTGTTCTGTATGCCGAACACGAGTCCGTCCTCGACCTTGCGTGCTAGCGAGACGAACCTCTCCGGAATCCTCAGGCACTCCATCAACCAGGTCGTCATGCGCGAGAAGAGAAACCCACTTCCTACGAGTGCTCCAAGCGTGACCACGACCACGACGAGCTTAATCGGATCGGTCACGTGCGGCGCCCACCACACACCGACGATCGCCATCAGGAGCATTGCCATCAGCCCCGTATAGCGTTCGAGAAGTGTGGCCGACACGGAGTGAGCCCGATCGGCGTCCTTTGCAACATAGAGACTCCGCACCACATCTCCGCCGAGAACAGATGGCATCAAGAGGTTGACGAAGTATCCGAGGAGATACAACCCAAACAATCGACGCAACGTGGCCGAGATGCCGAGATGAAGGAGAAACGCCTGCCATTTGACCACGCTCACGAGTATCAACAGAAACGAGATCAGAGCCAGCAGCGCGAGGTCGCCGAGAGAGATGTCTTTGAACGCCGAAAAGATCGCTGCGGGATCAGCATAGATTGCCAGTGCTACCAGGAGTCCAATCCCCACACCGTAACGCGCGATGCGCCTGATATGCGAAGCTGTATTCGTGGTGCTCGGCTCCCCTGACGCACTCATCGGCTACCTGTAAGCAAGAAATCGTAGTTCAGCGATCGACCAATCGACGACCGGATGGCTTCCAGTCTGCACGAAGCGCACTCCAACCACCTCCCGTTCGGGAAATCCTATCGGGACAACGCTGGTCTCCTGCATCAAGTACCTGATGCTCTGAAACTCCTGATTGCTCAAGACGGTGCGCGTGGATCCATCGGGCTCCAGCAGCTGAATCTCTAACCCGCGCGGATAGTCGTGGGACCACTCGCCCAGATCGTACTCGACCGCCGCGAGCTTTTGCTTTCCTGCGAATCGAATTTCGAAAGTCATGCCGGGCTGTTGTGGCCTTCCGGAGCCCCAACGGGTGTGAGATGATCCATCTACCGCGTCGGCGCTCCTTAGAGTGCCTAGTGCGCGCGTCTCGGTGATATGTGCCGCAGGTAGCAAAACGAGTTCTCGGTCATTCGCGGTCAGCTCATAAAAAAGCGTGTACCCACTCGCCTGAATCTCTTTGAAGCTATATCCCAAACGCATAAGACCGGGTCTCAGCATCTCTGCTTCAGAAGGAACAACCAAGAGCGGCAAACGTTCTCGCTCTGCGTCTTCGAGATTCGCCTCGTACGCTTCAATACGGACCTGCCGAGGCTCTCCGAAGGCCACAAAGACGACCTGCTCGTTTGTTTCGAACGCAAGGCGATATCCTATCCAATAGTTTGTCCTCACCTTGGTGATGCCCAAGCGCCGCAGCGCGGCCACAATCTCAGCGTGATCACGCGAAACCCGCTCTCCAGCAAACACTACCGGCTCTCCGGGGATGGCTCTTCCGCCTGCGTAGGATGAGGCGATGTCCAGAGCGAGAAGGCTAGCAACGCAGGCCGTCCCTAGAGCCCGCGACCGCCGGAGGGCGACAGCGCACGCGTAGCCACATACGACAAAAAGGCCAATGTATGTCGGCAAAAGGTAGCGTGGCGCCTGCCACAGCCAGCCGAAGGTGCTGACCGCAAAGATAGAGCACGCCGCCACCATGAACACGACGAACATCTCGAGCGGGGCGGACCTATCTATCTTGCCTGCCAACAACGAAAGAATGGAACGGCGCCGAGTATACAGCGTCACTGAAAGTAAAACCCCGTACGCTAGGTAGTACACGAACGTGGAAGCCGGGAAGGTCGGATCGGCTTCCCAGAAATGTTTTGCACCTAGGAGGATCGGGATAGCGGTGTGGAGTAGTCCCATACAATGCAGGATGATCTCCTGGAGCGACGAACGTCCGAACATCCCTAGCGAGGGAAAACCAAGCTCCACATTGTAGAGCCAATATGGAGTGCCGCCGACAAAGAAAGCGAGCATCCCGAACAGCACCGTCTGTGCTGCTTGAACAAAGGAGCGAATGTCGAGCCGCACTCCACTTGCAACGTGCAGAACCCCGAAGATCGCTATCGGAACCATGAAGTAGAGGATCTGATTGTTGACCCACCATCCTATACCCAGCAGCAACCCGGTCGCGATCGGATATGTCGTCGAAGACTTCGAGTCCTTGAACCAACGCGCGGCTGCGAGCATGGCAAGAGCGCCGAGGACGAGTATCTCGATAAAGCCACCGCGTGCTTTTACACTCCACACTACGAGCGCAACGGGGGGAATAGCGGTAAGAAGCGCGGCTACCCGCCCGACCACGAGCCCTCCACACTCACGGCCGAGAAAGAACATCACGACAACCAGCGCCAACGACCAAAGCAGCGGCACGAGCTGCAGCGAGAACCCCGACACTCCAAAGAGCCAGAAGCTTGCGCTCGCCATGATCGCCTCGAGCGAGCCCATGTAGTGTTGACCGTAGTAGAACGTAGGAACCGGAGCACCTTCGAGGATGTGCTTAGCCATCAACCCCACAATCGCCTCGTCACTGTCGATTGTGTAGTTGACCGCGCGCATGAAGTCGATTCGCAGGAGCGCGCCGCCAACCACAAGCAGCACAAGAAAGGCTACATCACGCAGACCTATGACGTGCGATGACCCGACTCTAGCGCCCTCGGATTTTGCGCGGGCGCTATCCTCAATCCTGACCACTTTCGTCGAAGTGGCGGGATTAGAATGCGTCGGGGTAACGCTCGTCATGCTGATTTCTCCTCGGCCAAATCCCCGTCGCCTTCTCCTGATAGTGCGACGCTGGACCTCTCGGTTCGCGAGCCGAGGTCCACCTGAGTCCGGCGTAAACCCCGCCGCAGTGCAAGCAGGTCTCCCGCCAGGCGATACGCTTCGACCGTCTTGCGTCCTGTCTGCTCCCAGGTGAAGCCTCGGGCGCGAACCCGCCCTTGTTCACGAAGGTGTTGCCTGAGCCTCTGATCCTCAAGCATCCGCACCACTGCCTGAGCTCCGTCGGCAGGATCGCAAGGATCGAAGGTCAAGCCGCAATCTCCCAGAACCTCGGGCATCGAGGATGTATTCGAGCTCACTACGGGCAGGCCGGCAGCCAGCGCCTCGAGCACGGGCAGGCCGAACCCCTCATAGAGGCTCGGGAAGAGAAACACTGAGCTGTCGGCGTACAGCGAGAGAAGATCGTCGTCCGACACATACCCGAGCGTGACCGTATCGCGCTGCATGTCGTGCGTTCGCAGCGCGTCTGCTAGACGTTGCTTCTCGGCATCCGAGTGAATACGACCGGCCAGCACCAATATCGGTGCAGCGAGCCCCTTTCCGAGCGCGTGCGAGACGGCCTTGCGGGCTATTGCGACCAAGGTCGCGATGTTTTTGCGCTCGTCGTGGCCGCCAACGTACAAGATAATAGGGCGCTCTTCCGGAATACCCAATCTCTGCCTCACGGACGAACGCTCGCCCTCGCCCCTCTCCGTCCGGAGATCCTCAACACCGAAGAAACGCTGATCGACACCCAGCGGTGTAACTACGATACGCTCCCGTGGAACGCCCAGTACGCGCACTATGTCGCGTGCCGTAGTTTCACTGATAGCGACGAGCACGAGTGCCTGTCTGATTGCGCGGAGCTCGAGCCATCGCGCGAACTTGAAGCGCCATGTCGGCCGATTCGCGCGATAGAGGTCTTCGAGGATGAGTGGAATCAGATCGAGAACCGTCAGAACGAAGGGCTTCGAGCTCCATGCTGGCGCATCCATATGGGCCGGGAAGTGGACGAAGGAGAAACCTTTCATCTCGTTCGAATTGAGCTTGAGCGGATAGAGCAGCTGTTGCCTCAGAGTCGTGCGACCACAGGGCATGCAATCAATGGCTCGGGCTCCCAGCCCCCCACGCACAAGTGATGCGTGGTCGAACCAGCGCACGGCGAGGTCGGGCTCTGATAGGCCGTCCAGAAAACGTTTGAGCTCGTGGACATATCTCCCGATCCCGCGCTGTGCGTGGGATTTAAAGGTCGGGTCGAGACCGCTCACGTCGAAGCCTACCGATATCATATAGCGCAGGCCTCTGCCTCCCTACGCACAGAGAGCATCGAAAGAAGCTCTGTCACACGACGAGCGAAGCGCTCATAGCTGAAATCTCCGACTCGCTGTCTACCACACCCTGCGAGCCGCTCTCTCAGCGCGGAATCAGTAGCCACCTCGGTCATAATCGCGCCGATCTGCGCATGGCGCTTCTCGCGGACGACGATTCCCCCACTCCCCACTGTGTCAGGCACAGCACCGGCCCCGAAAGCGATTACCGGGAGACCGAAGTGCATCGCCTCGATGATCGGAAGACAGAAACCTTCGTGCTCACTCATGCACACATACAGTGTGCACGCCTCATAGAGCGCTCGCACCTCTTCGTCAGCCAAGCATCCGAGGAACTTCACCGCATCTTCCATTCCGAGGCTCGCGGCCAAGCGCCGCAGCCCGAACGAATAAAGCTCTGTGTCAGTGTCGATGCCAACCAGCCACAGCGTGCTGCGCTGCTGCATGTGCCGGTGCAGAAAGTAGAAGCTCTTGATAATGTCCTCGACACACTTATTCGGCGCGAGGCGGCCGACATGCAAAACATTTACGCCGCGGGTAGCAGCTACCGCATCAAAGATCCCCTGGTTGCGAGGACGATCCCAGCGCGCGGGATCGATAGGGAGATCGAGAACGGACGCAGAAAACCCGAGAGCCTCGATCTCAGACGCGTTAAAGCGCGAATCTGCCCAGATCGCATCCGACAGAGAGCACAGCGCGGGAAGCTCCGAGATTCCGCGCTCGATATCGACTGCGACGCGCTCGTTAACCCCCTTGAACCAGCGAGCCGGAGTGATGTTGTGGTATACCAGAACCCGCCTACCGCGATTCCACTCGCGATAAGCATCGTTGAGCGGCGATCCCAGCGAATAGTGCAGGATAATCTCGGCCTGCGCCTCACCTTCGAGCGCAGAAAGCGCTTTAGTGCGACCTACGAGCTTAGGGTGCTCATGTAAGGCGTAGATCGAACTTTCAATACCGGATTCTTGCATGCAGCGTTGCAACGCCAAAACCTCAGCCGAGATCGCATCGCCGTAGCTAAGGGTGTGCACGAGTTGGTGGACAGCACGAGGGGAACTCATAACGCTTCGGCAAACCTCTCTCTAAAATGTTCGTGAATCAGCGCTCCCAGCAGCCACGTCACGCAACTAAGCGCTAGCATGTACAAAAGGGATGTCGTGGCAGGCAAGCTCCCCTGTATGAGTATCGTTTGATACAGCTCCGTGAGCAGTGCGAACGGATTGAGGTCCAGCATGAAACGAAAACGCTCGGGAACCGCGCTTGGCGGGTAGACGATTGGGCACAGAAAAAAGAGAAACGTAAGGACATTCCCGACTAGGTGCTGCACATCTCTGTAGAATACATTGAGCGCGCTCAGCGCGAGCACGAGGCCATCGAGAAACACCGCATGAATGACCACAACAAATGGAATCAGTAGCCACGTCACCGTCACCGGCACCCCGCCCGCAATCATGAAGATCGCCAACATAGGAAGCGCCAGAAGAAAATGCACCATCGAAGACGTCACACTCACAAATGGAAGGATGTGGGCCGGAAACATCGATTTCGTTATCAGATGACCGCTCGACACGAGTGACGACGTGCCTTCTCCCAGAGCGCTACTGCTCCAGATCCAGGGCAAGAGCCCCGCGAACACCATCAGGTGGTAGTGTGGTCCACCATCGAAACGCATGTAGTAACTGAACACCAGTGTGTACACAGCCATGAGGCACAGCGGGTTCATGAACGACCAGAGGAAGCCGAAGATAGATCCGCGATAGCGCGTCGCAACGTGCCGGCGCACCAGGGCATCGACGAGCGCTCTCGAGCGCCACAGTTCGGATACTACGCCGAGCATGCGCACTCCTTTCCGTTCAGTGCCCAGTGGTGCGAGGGCGATAAAACTCCAACCTGATTCTTGTCCGAGCGAACGGAGAAATGCAGAGAGTCCTTGTGAAAATCGAACGGATAACCATCCGTTCGATGCGTCGCTACATCCAGCGCGTACGCCCCGTCGATCAAGCCGACTCTCTCGAGCACGCACTCCACTGCGCCGACCGTTGTCAGGTTCGAAAGGGATACGCGTTCTATGTAGGTGTTGGTACCGAAGACTACCAAGCCGTCGGCGCGGTTTATCCCCACACCGAAAACGATCTCATCCTGCGCGGAGTGTATCGTGTAGGAGACTCGAATCCGCATGGAGTCGTCGGGGTGAAAAACCCTCTTCGGGGTACCCGACCTGTCGCACAGCTCAATAGCTGTCACTTCGACCTCCCGACTTCCCCAACGAGCCGGCTGCGAAGTCTCCCCTCGAGTGGGAGCAGTAACTGCCTCACCAGTGGTGTGTGACTGCTCCCCTTTGAGGATCTCCGCCTCTTCGCCGCGTTCGATAAATTGCCGGTACGCGTCTATCACCCGTCGCGGATAGCCACGATCCTTCACCTCACCGCTGTCGAGCCACACCACCTCGTCGCACCAGCGTTCAACCGCATCGAGGTCGTGGGTCACCAACACGAGGGTCTTACCCTGCTTACGAAGCTCGGCGATCCGATCTTTACACTTTGCAACGAAGCCGGCATCGCCGACAGCCAGCACCTCGTCAACGAGGAGTATGTCCGGGTCCGTATGGATTGCGATGCTGAACCCAAGACGCATGAACATCCCCGACGAGTACGTGCGAACCGGATCGTCAATGACGTGCTCGAGCTCGGCAAACCGCACGATTTCGTCAAAGCGTCGCAGAACCTCGTCTCGACTAAGGCCGTGCATGACCCCGGCGAGCATCAGATTCTCTCTGCCAGTGAAATCGGGATGAAATCCTGCCCCTAGCTCAATCAGCGCAGACACGCGACCGTGCACCGAGATTCGGCCAAGGTCTGGTTTGTAAATGCCGGTAATGAGCTTGAGAAAGGTGGACTTCCCCGAGCCGTTTCGGCCGATCAATCCAACTGAAGCACCTTTTGGTATCCTGAGGGTGAGATCTTTGATGGCATGAGTGATGTTTCCGCCAGCGCTCCCCGGCCCGCCCCTGCCGCCCCGAAACAACCCCAACAGCGAAGATTTCAGGGTAGTGTATCCCTTGCGGCCACGGGTGTGTCGCTTAAAGCTCTTACCAAGCCCAACTATGTCCACCACGTAGCTCGGGCTTGCGTTCTGATCGGACGCCGTATGCGTCTTGGATGTCGTGTGAGTCTCAGATGTTAGTACGGAAGAATCTCGCATCTCGCTTACGATGGCCTCATACCGTAGACCGCAGGGAGATTCCGCCACCTCTCTTTATCTTCGAGTCCGTATCCAACGAACCATTCTTTACCTCCGTACTCGAATCCTACCCAGCACGGAACAAAGGACGGGACAGAGAGCAGACGACGAACAAGAACGATTGATCGTACCTCCCGCGCACCGCGCTCGATGAGCGCTCGCTCGAGCTCCTGTAGCGTCCGGCCGGAATCGCACACGTCGTCTACAACGAGGACCACCCGCCCACGAACATCGAGCCCGTCAGCAATTATCGATACAGAGTGGTGCTGTGCGCCCGTCGCGGAGTTGTCGTACGCGCTGGCGCGGATAGGCGCCACCTCTACCGAGGTGTCGATCGCTCGAGTGAGGTCGCTGAAAAAGTAAATAGCTCCACGGAGTACCGGGATCGCAACGACATCCCGCCCGGCCTGGTCACGCACCGAACGGCACCAGCCGCTGACCTCCTGGCCGAGATCCCTGACCCGGTGTGCGATCGCTTCGGCCGAGTAAAGAAGCTTAAAAGTCTCTGGAACTTGGTGATGAGAGCCGCTATCGTTTGAATACGACACAACACATGTCCTTCTAAGAAGATGAAACGTGCAAACAGTAGAGAGTTTATGGTCGCGGCGAACTATACTTGGTTTTATTTAAAAGATGCAATCGTGACAACCGCTTGCACGGTGTTTTGTATTCTGAGCATGGAGGGCTGCACGAGTTCGGAGCAGCAACTGGGCCAGGCGCCTGCGGCCACCGAGACCCCCAATGGCTATTCCCTTGATTCAGTTCTCGATTCTCTTGAGACGCGGATCCGAGGGGCTTCGTCCACCGTCGGACCACAAGCCGAGGCACTGCATGCCAGGACCAAAGAAGAGTGGAGCAAGCTCTTTCGTTGGGAGTACCACGTTATCGACCTACCGGCGGATTCGACCGCCCCTGACTTTCAGAGCAAGCTGGACGAACTCGGTCAGGAGGGCTGGGAAGTTTTCAGCATCATTCCCCGTACTGAGGGGATTCGAGTATCATGCAAGCGACGACCTCCAAGTGCGGTGGCATATCTGAAGTATGTTCCAGGGCTCTAAACCTCTCCTTATTACTGTACGCCTTGTTACTCTACGCCTGTGGAGCGCACTCTGTATTGTTGGCGCAGTGGCATGCGGTCCCGCTCGTCCTGCGATTCCGCCGGGGGAGATCCCCGCGGCCACGTATCTTTCCCAAGAGGACGAGCAATACGGTCAGCAGGTGCTGGCCCAACTGGCTCAGCAGTATCCCCTCGTCCGAGATGATGCCGACGTCAACCTAGCTCGCGACGTGGTCATGAAGCTCGCGCGCGCAGCTCGGGCCGACCAAGAACCGTGGCATGTGTATGTGCTCCGAGGTGACAACGTCGTCAACGCCGCAGCTACGCGCGGAAATCACGTATTCGTCTGGACCGGCATGTTGCGTGCGGCACGGAGCGAAGCCGAGCTCTCCACCGTTTTGGCGCACGAGTTGGGGCATGTATTGGCTGGTCACACCCAGCCCACTCCTGCAGAAGAGGCCAGTCAAATTATTGCCCAGGTCAGTGGGCAGCTGACGAGCGCATCGATGCAAGGTCAGTACGGAGCGCTCGCCGGCATCGCAGGAGTGCTCGTTTCTCAGGCGGTACAGGCGCTAGCGGTGAACCCTGAGTCGCAACGTCAAGAGCTCGAAGCCGATCACATCGGGTTCTTCCTGATGTCGGATGCTGGGTACGACCCACGCGAGGCTCTTTCGATCTGGGAAAGGATGGCGGACGACCCGCGTACGTCAGGACCAGGGGCGCTACAGTTTCTCTCGACACATCCACCGACCATCGAGCGCCTCAATGCCTTGAGAGCCCTCCTACCTCAGGCGCAAGCGCGCTACAGAGCAGCCCAGGGAGTGCGCGAGCCGACTATCCCGGGGCGCTCGAGGCGGGATGCCCTCAGTGAACCGGATTCCTTCGTGATAGGCCGCGACGATCCTCGTCCGTATGCGCTGCAAGGGCCCGCTCCGAAAGAGTCCGCCCCGAAAGAATCTGAGCTGCGCCGGCCAGCAGCTCCCGGTAACAAATGGGTCGTAGTTGAACCGTCGGCGGTTATTCGAAGCGCTCCGCGTGCGGACAGCGAGCGAGTGGCGCACGTCCGGCGCGGCGAAGTCGTTGTGATTCAGGAAAGGGTTGGTCGCTGGTACCGAATCGAAGCACCAGCGGCGGGATACATCGAGGGCATCACCATATCCCCGAGATGACCGAACTCGACCCACTCGTGAACCAAATTGCTCTCAAGTTTCATCGCTACCATCCGATACAAGTAACAGGGAAGAAGTTTTCCCTCTACAAGGACGTAGAAGCAGTATGGATATCAAGGATGTATCTGACTTTCCGGCGAAGACAGCCGAACCAAATAGGTCCACTCGGATCGAGAAACCCACAACCAACGGCTCCGAAACCACACGCGCGCTAAGCGCTTCGAGCGCTGAATACGACGAACTTCGGATTTCTATTCCCACCCGTACCAGCACGGGTCTGAGCAAGATAAACGATATAATCGAAGCTACCAATTTAGCCACCGAGGCGGTCGCCAAGTTAGGAAAGATGTTTAGCGGCATTGAGCAAACGTTGAATGTGTCGGCCAATTCCGCCGATTTCGAAGTCGTTGGCAAAGAGTCCTCGCCCAGGGGCCCAGCAGCCGCAGGAGATTCAATCAGAGTCGAGCTCGAGGAGACCCTCGGTAAAACACTAGAGGTCATCCTACCTTCGAACGTAGGAGCGGCCTCCGGCTTTGACACGGTACACCTGTCACCCAAGGACCTCATCTTAGATACCGTCGCGAAAGTTGAGGCTGCACGAAAGGGGATCGAGGAGCTGCGAAGCAAACTCGCCTTTGGCATCGGCACCATTCAGGCAGCTCTGAGTGCGCTAGGCAGTGGCTCGACGTCCGATACGGGAAAGAGCGCTCGAATCCGTGATATGGAACAGGTGTGGGCCACCGCTCGTGAGACGCACGACGAGATCAGGGCTCGACCAGAGCTTGCGCTCGGCGTTATCGGAGATATTCAGCGTAACGCCCCGGCATTATTACGTTAGACTGCGGCGTCGGTTAGCGGTGCGCGGAATCCCCTTGACATAGCGGAGCCTAACTCGCATGATGGTGAGGAGCCTTCTGCTCTATCGATAAGCTGGCCCTGTTTTTCACAGTCCCTGTTTCCTCTTTAGACGTCAATTAGGATCCGATTCGGCCATTGGGGTCGAGTCGAACGTGTGTGCCTTATGTAAGGGACTTCATGAAATTATTTATTGGTAATATTTCGTACAATACTAGCGAAGCCGGTTTGCGTGCTTTCTTCGAAGAGTTCGGACCACTCCTTTCGGTCAAGATTGCAACCGACCGTGAGACCAACCGTTCGCGTGGTTTCGGCTTTATCGAGTTCGAGGATCGCGAGAAGGCTGAGCAGGCTATCAACGCCCGCAACGGTGCAGAGCTCGACGGAAAGGCTCTCGTTGTAAACGAGGCTCGCCCTAAAGAAGGAGGCGCAGGCCCTCGTGGTGGAAGTCGCTCCGGCGGCGGCGGAAATCGCTTCGGCGGAAACAGCGGTGGACGCTCGTCGTCTTCGCGTGGTGGCTATTCCGGCGGACGCTGGTAGGCTTACCTGGCCGTGCCGCGCAAGCGGCACGGCTTTTTCCCCCTCCTCTTTTTTTCTCCCCTGCTCCCCACTCTCCACTATCCCCGCCACAGCTTCTAATAACCCCTTACGCGATATCCTCATTCGTGCCGATACTGCAGGCATGCGACGAATCATCGGCAGCATTATGCCTCTGGAGTTAATCTTACTGACCTGCGCAGCTGTGATAGGGCTCCTGTACGCCTATTTCGGTGTTCCTATGCCGGGAGCATCAGGAGCCAGCGCCAGCCAGGGCCCCGTTCTCTTTTACCTTAAGCAGATTCTCACAGCCCTTGATGTGTATTGCCTTATCGTCCTCGGATTCGTTGCCTGGCAAGTGGGGGACCACGTGAGACGAAATAGCTTTCGGCTGCGAGGAGTCACGTGGGGGCCCTTCTGGAAGCACCTCGTGACGCGCTTCCACATGGAGCAGATCTTCCAAGACCTGAGGTTCATAAACGCGATTCTCATCATGTTCGTAGAGTTTGCGCTTTTGAAAAACCTTATCCCGCTGATCAACCCTCGAGTATACGACGACTGGTTCATCGCGGTAGACCGGATCGTATGCGGCGGAGTTTCGTGCTCCGAGCTACTTCATTCAGTGCTCGGGACCTCGCAGCCGGTGCTGGAGTATATCTCCGGGCATTACTTTGGTTACTACACCTATATGTCCCTCGTAATATTCCTCTTCATTGTCTGCGCTTCACGCGCGCTAGCACACCAGTTTCTGTGCGCTTTCGTCACACTTTTTTTGGTCGGCACTTTCGTCATCTACCTTGCCCCAACCTGGGGACCGGTCTATCACCATCCGCAGCCATTTGAGTTCATGAGAGGGTCGGCGATGTTCGGCCTCCAGCAGAACCTCTGGGAGATGAAAGCCGTCTTGGAGCAGGATCGCTCACATGCGGGCGCAGTTTTCATGATTTCAGGCTTCCCGAGTCTGCACGTAGCAGTGGTCACGCTCGGAAGTATCTATCTGGCTCAAATACACCGCTGGCTTGCTCTGATCAGTTGGGGCTTCTGTCTTTTGACGGTCAACAGCACGCTCTATCTCGGCTGGCACTACCTTCTCGATGATATCGGGGCGCTGGCGCTGGTATGGGTGGCCCTACAGGTCGGCAGGTGGAGCTCACGCGCATGGGGTCGCATTTCTACACAACCTTGAATCCTGCCCCACCCTTGCATACACTGTACTTCGGAGGCTTCTATGGATTTGGCCTCGAGAACAGAGAGACTCAACCATGTTCGATTTTCTTCACGGCAAGATAGACGGAGCCCTGCGTAAGATTCGGGGCCGTGGGGTACTCACGACAGCCGATGTCGAGGCCACGATGAAGGAGGTGCGCTCGGCGCTGCTCGAAGCCGACGTAAATTTCAAGGTGGCGAAGGACTTCTGTGCCCGCGTGACCGAGAAATCGATCGGCGAGGGGGTGCTTAAAAGCCTCTCCCCCGATCAACAGATCATCAAGTTCGTGCACGAAGAGCTGACCGAAACCATGGGGACCGAGGCGGCCGAGCTCAACCTGCGGGTGGCCCCACCGGTTGTGATCATGCTGGTCGGCCTACAAGGTTCGGGTAAGACGACAACCGCCTCGAAACTCGCGCGCCTCCTCCGAGACACCTATAAAAGAACTCCGCTGCTAGTTCCAGCTGACGTTTATCGACCTGCCGCGATTGAGCAACTGAAGACCCTCGGAGCGGCGCTTCAGATACCCGTGTTCGACTCGAAACAAGACGATAAACCTGTCGACATCGTCGTGAGAGCCAAAGATTTCGCCGCCAGGAACATGTGCGACGCGATCGTCATCGACACAGCCGGTCGTCTGCAGATCGATGAAACCCTTATGGATGAGGTCAAGGCGATCTCGGCAGTCGTTGCCCCGCACGAGATCTTGCTCGTTGCTGATGCGATGACCGGTCAGGAAGCGGTCAATGTCGCGCAAGGCTTCGATCGAGTGTTGCAGATTACAGGGCTCATCCTCACCAAGCTCGACGGCGATGCGCGTGGCGGGGCCGCTTTGTCGATGCGTGCCGTTACGGGCAAGCCGATCAAATTCGTCGGTGTCGGAGAGAAGTCTGACGCTCTCGAGCAATTCCATCCGGAGCGCATGGCCTCCCGCATTCTGGGCATGGGGGATGTGTTGACCCTGATCGAAAAAGCTACGCAGAACGTTACGCTCGAAGACACCCTTGATCTGCAGAAGAAGTTCAAGAAGGACCAATTCACTTTGGAGGACTTCCTCGGGCAGATGAGGATGATTCGCAAGATGGGGAGCATCTCATCTCTTATGTCGATGATTCCGGGGCTCAACAAGCTCGCCAAGCAGGTCGACCCAGAGAAGCAGGAGAAAGAGTTCAAACGCTTGGAAGCGATGATCCTTTCAATGACCCCCGCGGAACGGCGCAATCACGAGATCATAAACGCCAGTAGGAGACGGCGGATAGCTAAAGGCTCCGGCACCAGTGTTGAGGACATCAACAAGCTCATCAAACAGTTCGTCGAGATGAGAAAGATGATGAAACAGATGATGAAGCTGGGCCCCGGCGCTTTGGGTGGCCTCATGGGAGGCAAAGGGCTGGGAGGCCTGGGCGGATTGTTCGGACGTCGCTAAGTCGCGCGCAGCGGCGTATTCGCATCGTTAGCTGGGTTAATGAAATCCTCAACCTGAGATAGCTCTACCGGCTTCGTTAGATGCGCGTCGAAGCCGGCTTCGCGCGCCTTTCTCTTGTCGTCTTCACTACCCCACCCCGTGAGTGCTATCAGCGCTGCTTTCGTACCGTGTGGCAATATGCGGATACGGCGGCAAACCTCATACCCATCGATGTCGGGGAGACCGATATCCAGAAAAACGACGTCGGGAGCACTTTGATGAAATTTCGCAATCGCCTCCTCACCAGCGAACGCGACGATGGGCTCGTGACCGAGCACGGCGAAGAGCATCGACAAGCTTTCGGCACCATCCCGATTGTCATCGACGATCAAAATACGCTTCCCCATTTCCGCTTAGCTCCCCCATGCGCCCTGACGACGACAAATCACCACGGCGCACTGTATGCATATAATACAGAAGATGATACTCACCCTATAGACCCCGCAGAAACATGTCCATTACGGAATCGTCACAGGATGCGCGAGCGCAGGTGCTCCGAGAGTCGTACAAAGCGGGCCCGATTGGTCGACCAAATGCGGTGTAAATACAGCTGTTTGGGCCTTAAGGGGCGAGCTTCGTGGGGAGCTAATCTCTAGATCTTTACCCTTCTGTACAATGTGCTATAGTTGCGGCTGTTTTTCGTAAGATTTTACAGGAGTTTCCGTGGCAGTAGTTCTTCGTCTTGCACGCTTGGGTAAGCACAAATCACCAGCGTACCGTATCGTTGCTACCGACAAGCAGAACAAGAGGGATGGTCGTTTCCTCGAGGTAGTTGGAACGTACAATCCGGTCCTCAACCCGACACGAGTTACCCTCAAGGAAGACCTCGTCAAGAAGTGGCTAGCTGTTGGCGCACTGCCTTCTGACGTTGTTAGGTCGATCATCCGCAAGAACCTCCCGGGCGTAATTGAGGCTCGAGAGGAGCACCAGACCAAGAAGGTGCAAGAGGCACGACGCAATCGCAAAGCGCGAGCAAAGGCTCGGGCAAAGTAGTTTTTGCGGAGTAGCGTTCCATCGCGGCTCGATCCCCTCGGGGACGGCCGCTTTTTTTTTGGTACTCGCGGCCGTGTGGCAGGTTGAGATTCTCACCATATTCCCCGATATCTTTCGGAGCTTTCTCGAGACGAGTCTCGTGGGGAAGGCTATCGATCGGCAGCTCTTCAGCCCCTCCCTTACGAACATCCGTGACTTCGCCTCGCCGCCACACTACAAGGTGGACGATTCACCGTACGGAGGTGGTGCGGGGATGGTTATGCTCGTCGATCCCCTCGTCCGAGCGATTCGAGCGGCAAAGGCGCATAGACCTCAAGCTCGCGTGATCTTGTTTTCTCCAACCGGGCCGAGATTCACCCAGAAGAGAGCGATCGAGGTCTCCCAGCTCGACGAGCTTGTGCTCGTATGTGGTCGCTACGAGGGGGTTGACCAGAGAGTCATAGACCTCGAGATAGACGAAGAGGTCTCAATCGGCGACTTCGTGGTGATGGGGGGCGAGGTTCCCGCAATGTTGTTCATCGAGGCCTGCCTAAGACTCCGGCCAGATGTTATTCACAACAGCGCATCGACAGCCCATGAATCGTTTTCTCCTGCGCTCGGAGATGGAACGTTGCTCGAAGCGCCACAGTACACACGACCCGAGAGTTACGAGGGTCTCTCGGTACCCGAGATACTACTCTCGGGTAACCATAAACTCATCGAAGCGTGGCGACTTGAAGAAGCGAAGAGGCGTACTGCGCAGATTCGAGGCATAGACCAAAAACACTGACCAAGAACACTGACCAGAGACACTGTCATGACAAACCCCACAAACGCGAACAACCTCAGTGTAGCTCTGCTGCACGACAAAATGGTCGATAAAACCGGGCGACTCGTCACCACCTCGGTCACCCTCATCGACGTGCACGACATCTCCCGCAGTTGTCGAACGTATGGTGCGGCGCAATTGTTTGTGGTCCACCCATCCCAGACGATTCGCGCGCTCGTTCGAACGGTGAAAGATCATTGGGACGGGGACTTCGGCTCGAACTACAATCCCAATCGGCAGGATGCGCTTGGCGTTCTATCCATCGTCACGGATCTCGACGAGGTGATTATGCAGGTTGAGCGTCGTACTGGTAAAATCCCCAAGCTCGTTGCTACATCCGCCCGAGACGGTGAGAGTCGCGTTCCCTATGAAGAGTTCAGGCACACGCTGGCGCAGTCTGACGAGGAGTACCTTCTGATGTTTGGCACGGGTTGGGGCATGAGCGAGGAGCTTATGGCACGAGCCGACATCGTCCTGCGGCCGATCTATGGACCCACGCAGTACAATCACCTCTCGGTTCGCGCCGCATGCGCAATCTCTCTGGACCGTATACGAGGCTCTTAGCACTCCATATCTACGACATCGCATGCAAGAGCGTCCTGAAAGCTCGCGCTCGATGTGAGTCGGCGTAGCCATCCTCTAAAAGATCCCGCAACGAGCGTGATTGCCCGGCTGGAATGAAGTAGGGAGAAAACTCCAGAGTCGTTCTGGATGCCTGTACCTCATGACTAGGCACGAAGATGCCCGGCAGGGTGGCGGTCACCGCGATCCGTCGCCCGTTTGGCTGAGCATAGGCGACGCAGCATACGAAGCGCGCCTCGTACTGTCTTCCCGCTGCGAGGCGTTCTCTCAGCGCATGAACACCCACGCGAGCCGTGTAAACTCCTGGATAGCCTCCAATCTCCGCTATTTCAAGCCCAGTATCATCTGCAAAGCAGGGCATCTCACCCCATACCGCATAGGCCAGAGCCTTGCGTACAGCGTTACCCTCGTAGACCGAGCTATCCTCAACCACCATTGGAGGCCCTCGATGCGTTCCTCGCACCGCAGCCGCAAGCCCTTTGAGTTGTATACCGAAGGAGGCAGCAAGCGCCTGCGCCTCATGTAGCTTGTCCGAGTTAGTGGTTCCGTACAGAAACTCTGGGCGCGTCATAACGTAGTTAGGAACAAGGATCCTTGTGACAGACATACTAGCATCTTACCCAAGCAACGTGAGGATGCTAGATTCACACCATGGTACAGGATCTCACCACACTTTTCTTCACAAGTTTCAATACGCAACTGCTTATCGCCGCAGGGCTCGGCGCAGTGATCGGGGTCGAGCGGGAGATAGCGGGCAAGGATCCGAGTATCCGGACCTTTGCTCTTATAAGCCTGGGCAGCTGCATCTTTGCGATGCTCTCATGGGAGGTCGTGCAGTCGTATCACTTCGGAGATCCTGGCAGAATCGCCGCCCAGATAGTTCCCGGTATCGGATTCATCGGTGCCGGAACAATATTCCGGTCAAAATACGGCGTCTCCGGGTTCACTACAGCCGCTCTGATGTGGGTCACTGCAGGAATCGGGATGGCGGCTGGCTTCAACCGCAACGACTTGGCCACGTCAGCAACGATCATAGCGGTGGTACTCACCTTCTCGCTGCGCATTCTGCATCGGATTATCCGGCGATATCGCCCCGAGGAAGCGGGTCGTAAACGAGACGACCAGTAGCGGAATTTGGTTGGCATCGAAAGAAAACCAGCTCTCGTTCTGAATCCTCTTTGATTGCGCTCCCGCGCTCCCGAAGTACCCCCAGTTCCGTCACTCGGCCCTGTAACCGCTCGGGCTCTTTATCCAACCACTGACGACGCGCCAGATACAGCCGCTGCTCGGCACAGGGGGCCTCGTCGAGGTCGTCTCGAAAAACATGCACCCTGCGGTGGACGTACCACAAAATAGGATCGAAATACTCGTCAAATGGGCCTTTGATGACAGTGAGCTCATCCATTGGACGTGCCTGCGCGAGCAACTGCGCGCTCATGCCTTGGAAGTTTTTCAAATGCGCCTTGATGCTGGCACCCGTTGAAATCAATCCGGTCATGAGAACAACCACCGCGAGCCACACGCAGAAGAGCGAACTCCTGAGCGATTTTTTGGTCCAGGCAATGATAGTTACAACAGTGACGAGAATCAGCACTCCCAATCGCGGCGTTGCTAGCGCGAGCGCGGATAGGAGCTCGAATCTAAGTGGATGGTCGGTCAAGAAGAGCCGCACAGCATCACCCAGAAGGATTACGACCGCAATCCCGAGTAACGCTAGGACCCACTCCAATCGGCGCGACAGCGCTCCTACTCTCTGTCGGAATCGACTCCCTCCGCGCTCCATCCATGTTCCGGCCACGAGCGCAAACTGCACGGCTAGAAGCGGATAGAGCGGCACCAGATAGGAATGCCGCTTGCCGGCCGAGCAGGAGAACAGCGCTACTCCGACTGTCAGAGCTATCAGCGGTGCAGAGAACAACATTTTGGACCGTCCGCCATAGGCGGCATCGAGCCTCGGGCGGCGCATCTCCGCTATCCAGCACACGAGCACCATTATTCCCCACGGCAGAGTACTTCGCAGGAGCGAGGGGCCGTAAAACCACCATGGCTGGGTATTGACGTGCTCCCCCCCGAAAAACCGCCGCACATTTTCGAAGAGAAGCTGCCGCTCGAGGAACGCCTCTCCGCCGTGCGAGTACGCGGTATAGTACCACGCCACAGGAGCTGCGAACGCCAGCCATCCCACACTAGGCTTGAGCACCTCGCGTATCACGACACGCGGACCACAAAGAGCGAGCACCGGCCCAGAGACCAGCGCAAGCGGTAGTATTATTCCGAGCGGCCCGCGCGCCAATACTGCTCCGGAACACGCTGTCCAGAATAAGGCGCGAGCCCCAACAGACACGCCCCTGCGCTCTATCCAAGCCGACGGATTACTCGAGAGTAGCGCCAACAGCGCGCACCATACGAAGAAGGCAAAGCACATATCCACCATCGCTTGACCGACCATGACGTGAAACCCATAGGTCAAACAGAGGATCCCCGCTGCTATCAGTGCAACGTGCTGCGGAACGAACGAGCACTCCCATGCGCGATTGAGGCGCGCCAAGCAAAACGAAACCAGTGCGGCAATGGCTATGATACCGAGACCGAATAGAAGCGACGTCAGTCGAACCGAGAATTCCGAAACGCCGCCAATAAGCAGCGAGAGACAGGCCCCAACCCAGTGAAACAGAATTGGCTTCGATGGCACGATCCCGTTGCGCAGAGGTAGCGCCCAGGTACCATCCCTGAGGATGACGTCGACGACCTGGGCCTCTCTCGCTTCCGAGCTACCCCCGATGAGCGGCAGTCCGAGAAACGAGAGGTACACCAACCCGTACGCTCCAAGGAATACGAGAAGAGCTCTTGTGGGAAAGGACTGGGTACGTGGATCCGCCATCGTGGCGTCGACGATACCCCAAAGGAGCCGTTCTGACAAAATTTCTCAGCAGCAGGCTCGCTATAACGTATACGAGTTCGAGCCCTTCGACGAAGACACATCGCGCGCAGATTTTCGACCGCCTCTCGCTCGCTGATGTCCTCGCTGAGAACCATCGACTTCGACATTCACCTCGACTGGTAAGTGAGATGACTCGTCTTTGACTGTTTGTTCCGGATGTACCACCCGCTGATACCAATCCACCTCGTCGACTCCCCCAGCTATGAACGCACACCGATCGTGGATGTCGTCCGGAACGATCTCGAGAACCCGGCGAGGTCCGTCGACCGCCTTGCCTCCAGCCTGCTCCATGATGAACGCCAGCGGCATGCACTCGTACAGGAGCCGCAGACGACCTTTGGGCCGTTTGGTATCGACAGGGTACATGAATATGCCCCCCTTCCGTAGTGTGCGGTCGAAATCGGCTACGAGTGAGCCGACATAACGCCCTGAATACGGCTGCTCGGCACAGACGTTGGAGTCCTTTATCTCTTGAACAAAGCGCTTCACCCCAGAGTCCCACCAGCAGTAATTCCCCTCGTTCACACTAAAGATGCTGCCCTTTCGCGGGATCAGGATCTCCTTATCTGTAAGAACGAACTCACCGATGCTCGGGTCGAGAGTGAAGCTGTGCACACCTCTGCCCGTGGAGTAGACGAAGGAGGTCTTTGCGCCGTAGACAGAATAACCTGCAGCCACAATCCTCGCTCCGGGCTGACAGAAATCCTCGTGTGTGGCTGGACGAGAGAGATCCTTCCTCTGAAGAATACAGAAGATGGTGCCTGTGGGGATGCTCGAACCTATATTGGAGGATCCATCGAGAGGATCGAACGCCAAAACATACTTCCCTCCATTAGGCCCCGCCTCGCTTGAGATGACGCTGTCTCGCTCCTCTGATACAAGTAGTCCAAAATGTCCCGAGGAACCGAGCAACTCGACAAGCACCTCGTCGGCCTCTTCGTCCAGCAGCTGCGTGCTGTCTCCGTGCACGTTGGTGCGGCCGGTGTACCCGTGCAATCCTTTGATGCCAGCGGTAGCCACCATCTGACTGATGAGCTTCACTCCGACAGAAATGGACATCAGCAGATCGGAGAGCTCACCGGTGCTGTCGGGAAACTGTCGGCGTTGGGCATGAATGAAGCGACTTAATGTTTGCGTAGGAATCATGGCACACCGGGTGTAGAAGCTCCCTTATCGTGGAGCTTTTAGACGCCGAGCAGAACAAGGTCGGCTTTTATGGAGACTGAAACGTCCAAAGTACTTCGAGGCAGCAAAGTGCGATTTGGAAACCGCCACGAAAGGAGAAGATGATACCTAATTTCCAAGTATACCTGGCTGATGGCCATACTGCCAAGCGCTTTTATGGGTCATCGCGGAATCGAGTGGGTAGGACTCGGTATTATCGCGACGTGAACGTGCTCGTGAACGTGCTCGTGAACGTAAACGTACCCGAAACACAAACCTCAAGTTTTTCGGGTACGTTCACGTTTACGAGCACGAGCACGTTCACGTGGTTATTTCAAAAGTGAGACTATGGGGTAGGTTTTGCCGCGTTTCCTCTAGGAAGACGATCACGAATCTCAATCGTAGTGATGACGAACTCGAGCGCTGTT
>JBIIOE010000156.1:0-7013 GCA_044337105.1 Bdellovibrionota bacterium
TATCTGCCTGTTTTAGCTTACCGGCACCTTCGGCAATGTTGAGCACTATCGAGAAAGATGCGCGCTTGAACTGGTCCAACTGCTCTATTTCGGGCGGGAGCGGAAAAAGTTGCTTTTTCGGGTACGTTCACGTTTACGTGCACGAGCACGTTCACGTGGAAAGGCGCGATTTATAGGTCAAAGCATGGGTTTACGCTATCTCCAAGCTCGCTATCACCCACTCTTAAACGCGATGAGCCAGGAAATAGATAGCATCTCCCGATGATCCTTTAGCGAGGCGAGCTAGCGAGCCCTACATGAAAGTCTCAACCTCGATCCCCGAATTTACGATCCGTGCAGCAGTAAGTCAGGATGTTCCCCTTATTCTCTCGTTTATTTGCGAGTTGGCTGAATACGAGAAGCTCTCTCACAAGGTCGTTGCCTCCGAGCTCGAGCTCAAAAGAACACTTTTCGGTGAACGTCCCGCCGCAGAGGTGGTCATCGGCGAATACAACGACAGCCCCGTTGCATTCGCGCTGTTCTTTCACACCTACTCGACCTTTTTGGCGAAACCTGGGTTGTATTTGGAGGACCTGTTCGTCACGCCTGCTATGCGGGGTAAGGGCGTCGGGAAGACAATGCTTTCATACTTAGCTCATCTCGCACGTGAGCGAGACTGTGGCCGGTTCGAATGGTCGGTGCTTGATTGGAATGAGCCAGCTATCGAGGTGTATCGTTCTATCGGTGCAACTCCAATGGACGAGTGGACGGTGCAGCGTGTGGAGGGAGAAGCCCTTGCGCGACTGGCTGATAGCTTTGCAAAGGTAGCAGAGAGCGTCCTGTAACTGTGTAGAGGTATAGCGCATAACTTGTACTGAGGCGCGTGCAAGGGGATTATTGCGCTCTTTCGTACACCGTCACGTGAGAACCGCTCAACTGCGAAGCAGGATATAGTTTAAGCTGTCGGTAAAGTACACCCTGAGGAGAGCGCCACTCTTCTGGAAATTTCTCGTACGTATCAAGTGCTTCCCGTATGACGAAGCGAGGGGGAGAGCTGGCATTTCGGTACTTGGATACGTAAGCGATACTAGCGGTCGCTGGCACCACCTTATGTGCGTATGCGAGGCGTAGGCCATTTTGAAAATCCTGGTCCCCTCCGACAGTCTGCTCAGAGTTCGGTTCCCGCAAGGCGACCTCTTCGAAGATCCTCACAAAATTGGAGCGACCCAAGGTCGCCAGGTTTATGGAGTGCCTGGCCTGTGTGGCGCTGAAGGTCAGAGTAAGGACAGCTGCCACTACAACTCCGATAATACCCTGACGCGCGAGTCGATCGAGAAAGCGAGCGGCTAAAAGATACGCAAAAACAACCTGAATGATAAAATAGCGCGGAAGAATAAAATGAGGCTGAATCACGGCTACTGCAAGCCACGGAGTGACGAGGATGATTCCAACAAGATAGGAGAGAGGGTCGCCGCTGCGCATCCACGCCACGAGTTCAACGACGCATATGATAGTGACGCAAATAGCGAGGAAGACGCACCATCCGGTGATGTCTACATTCACTGACGACAAAGCCTCACCGCCGAATGAAACACTTATGGTCGAAGCAGCTATTTCGAGGTACGGCAGGAGAGGCGCCCCTCCGATCTCCATGCCGCGATAGAAGGTGAGGATCAAAAGTAGCGCTACACCGATAGGGGGCACTAAGCCGGACCATACGATCGTTCTAGAGTTAGTTCTAAGGCGAGAAACCGCAATCCTCCATACGAGCCAAGCGACGGCAGGGGCAAGAAACAGAACATAGATGGCATGGGAGAGACACCCGATGATTCCACACAGCGCGAACGTCACGATGGCTCGCATGTCGAACGGATTCGTGAGGAGCTTGGTGAGTGAGAGGTACGCGACAGCGGCACACAGCATTACCAGTGAATATCCTCGTGCCTCTGTGCCGTAGAGGGTAACGGGATAGGAGAAGGCCACGAGCGTCAACCACATTATCATCACTGTGGGATCACAGTGCATCATGCGCGCGCGAAGATAGAGGATGGCGAGAAGCGCCACGCTGCACAGAAGAGCTGGTATCCTGTAGACGAACGAGGGCTGCGTTGCACCCCACAACCACATCCACATACTGTTGAGGATGTGGTTGTTGTCGTGTTTCACCTTGGTCACGATGTCGATCGGATTCGATAGGTCGGAAACTTTGAGCAGTGACCACAGCTCATCGAGCCAGAGCTCTCCTGTTACGCAGGCGCATCGGAGAGCTGTGCCGGCGATAATCGCCAAGAGTCCCACTAGAGTGAGTAGCGTCGCTCGATACGGCGCTCGATACGGTGCAGATGCTGTGGTTACGGAGGTGTCAGGCATGTGACACTTGTGGGGTTAAATAAGGGGTTTTTCAACGCGTTTTTCCTCGATTCCCTCATGGTTAGCACATCTGTTTGGAGGTGGATACCTGCCTTTCTGAAACCCGCGGGACCCCGATTTTCGTGCTGCTAGCAAGAGGGGCAAATGTGAGTAACTACGCAAAATCCTCGAGATACATCTGAGTCAGGCATTCGAAGGCGTTCTGTATGTCCGCGTGTAACTGATGCTCGCGAGTGTCAATGTTGGAGGTTTCTAACTCGCCATCTGATGCTTTATCGCGAGGCGATGAAATACGGGAGCCGGTCAACTTGTAGATACCTATCCCATAATGAATCAGCGCTATGAAGTGCGAGGGGAGTTTCAACTCAAGTAGGCATATCTCCATGCAGGTGTAGTACGGATCACGAAATGCCGCGCACAAGACGGCGTCGTGCAAATTCGGGCCGGTATAGTTTTGGGCAAGCTCCGCGTACGCCCTGATGTAATCCAGGGCTGCGCCCGTATCGGTCTCTGCTTCGTACCGAGAATATCCGTTGCTGTGAGCCTCCGAGGCTAGAGCACTCACCCCATGTCCTGGATCGTAGTGTGCCTTGTAGGCCCAGTGCTCTGTGGTGATAGTGGGCACGGTGATCGATCGAGGAGCTCTCACCTGTAGCGCTACAGCGACCAAGCGTTCCTCCTCTGTTCGCTCTGACGCGGTGCGAATTGCATGCTTTGTTATGATGCTTGCCCTATCGTCGGGCTCGTTAGATGAGTTTTTTGCCAGGCGTGCGAGGAGCTCCGGCTGGTACCGCTGCAGAAATTCGGCTGCAGCGATCATCACCTCGATATCGCACACATGCATCTGTATGCTGTGTTCGCCAGCTATAAAAAGCTCGGGTGCAACCATTCGAAAGGGAACCTTCCAAACACGACCCGTATCCCCTAACGTGAAGGAGTCAGCCACGACGCGGTAGCCAGCACAAGGAGGTGAGGTCAGTCTCGTGAGGCTACTGGTAACTTCACACGGGTTGTATAGATCTTGTGGCGTTCGCATACCCCTCTAGGATAGAGGCTTCTCGGCGCTACTCAAGCACAGCGGCGTGACGGGCAGATCCGAGTAAGTGGGCACACGTCACACTCTGGGGTGCGAGCTTTGCATACCCGCCGTCCGTGAAAGATGAATCGATGGTGCAGGTTGCGCCATTCACTGGGAGGAAATTGGCGCCTCAAATCCGCTTCTACCGCATCCGGCGTTCTCCCCTCGGTCAGGCCGAGCCGGTTCGCTACACGGAACACATGGGTGTCGACCGGAAAGGACGGTTCAATACCAAGCTCACCTAAGACTACGTTAGCGGTTTTCCTTCCTACTCCGGGCAGTGCGGTGAGTTCTTCGCGTGTCTTGGGTACGGAAGAGTCATGCTGCGCAACTATCCTTTTGGCCGTTTCGATGATGTTTTTGGACTTGGTTTTAAAATAATTTATTGGCCTGATGATCTGTTCGACATCTTCGAGCTTTGCTCGCGAGAGCGCCCTAACGTCCCGATATCTTTTGAATAAGCTGGGGGTAACCTGGTTTACCTTCTTGTCCGTGCACTGGGCCGACAGGACCACCGCTATCAGTAATTGGTATTCGTTCGAAAAATCGAGTTCAGAATGGGGGTTAGGATAGAGTTCAGCGAGGCTAGTGAGGAGGAAAGTTTTGTCTTTTGGGCGCATCGAAGAACCTAGTTGTAGTAATCTAATGAAGGAGGGGAGAGTTTTATGAAGCCCCTAGATTCTTAGGTTTTATAGCACGGAACACCGTCTAAAGGCATGGACACCGAAGTTTTGATAGCAGAGTTGGAGCGCTTCAAGGGGGGGACTCCTGAATCCGAGCCCCGTGTTCTCTCGCTCATTTCAAAATCGATCCTGTTCCTCGTAGCCGAGGGCGACGTGTCGGGGAGCGATGCGGCGGTAACCGTCAAGGTGCGTATCTCGACCACAGAAGGGCGCGCCAGTGCCTATCTCTTCTCTTCAGAGGAATTACTGAAAAGCTGGTGTGAGCAGCGCTCAATTCCAGCGAATCCGATGCCCATAAGTGGGGCCGACCTCTGTCTACTTCTGCCGAAGGACACGAGTATCGAGATAGATCCCGGCACTGCACACTGGGTAACGCTCACCCCTGACCGGATCGAATTGCTGAACGACACGGGAGCGCTGTCCAAGTGGAAGCCGACAGGGAGTGCTGGATTTCAGAGTTCGGTTATTACCCAGCAGTCCGCTGCACCGGAGGTGAGTGGAGGTCAACCTGCGCCAGCGGAGGCGCCACAGCCTGATCCGGGACAGGAGCCAGCGAAGAAGAAGTTTTTTGCACGGGGAAGCCCGACTACGCTCTTTGCGGCTCCCGCTATCGAAAAAAAGGTCGATTTGAGCTCTCGGCCCCGAACCTATACCTCATCAAACCTCAAGAAGGTCGTGCGTCCCAACAAGCCAGGTGACGGCGAAGAGGGATAAGGATAGCTCGGCTAGATTAAGGGTCCGCGGTGCGGTATGAAATCGTCTGATATGACACCTAGCGCCTTTCCACCCAAAATCACCGTCCCTCGCGTCAAGTCTTGTAAACCGTCACAGCGCGAGACCGATGTCCCGCTCGTAGCGCTGACAGCATACGATTTCACCATAGCCCGGCTCCTGGACAAAGCGGGGGTGGATATATTGCTGGTAGGGGACTCGCTTGGGATGGTGGTGCAGGGAGAGAAAACAACGCTCCCGGTAACCCTTGAGCAGATGATCTATCATACCCGCTGTGTCACGCGTGGGGTCGAGCGTGCCCTGGTTGTGGCCGATATGCCGTTTCTCTCGTATCAGACTTCACTTGAGCGAGCTATCGAATCAGCCGGGCGCTTACTCAAGGAAGGTGGCGCAGCGGCGGTCAAGCTTGAAGGTGGAGTGGCTGTGGCCGATACCATTAGGCGACTCGTAGAGCTCGATATTCCGGTGATGGGCCACGTTGGAATGACGCCTCAATCTATCCATCGCATGGGCGGCTTCAAAACGCAGGGTAAGACCCACCGTCAAGGGGACGAAGCGATGGCTGGTTCGTGGGAGCAGATAGTCGAGGATGCGCGTGCTGTTGAAGCTGCCGGAGCTTTCTGCGTCGTGCTCGAGGGGGTTCCTCCCGAGCTCGCGCGAGAGATAACCGGTAAGCTCGATATTCCAACCATCGGGATCGCTGCTGGTGCTGCATGCGACGGGGAAATTCTCGTCAGCTACGACCTGCTGGGGCTCACACACGATCTCTGTCCCCCCTTTGTGCAACGGTATGCCCAATTAGGCGAAACCGTGATACAAGCAGCCGAGCGGTTCGGTGCGGATGTTCGAGCTAGAACATCAAGCGGCACTTTCGACAAGACCGCCTAGAATAAAGAGACGGTTTAAGGATCATGGGAGAAGGGGTCAAACTTGTAGCGGCCAACCGCAAGGCCCGCTTCGATTATCACATTATCGAGACCTTCGAGGCTGGAATCGTTCTTACTGGTGCGGAGATAAAATCCGTTCGTGGCGGGGAGATAACGATCGCTGAGGCGTACGTGCGCCCCGATCGTGGCGAGCTGATGTTGCTCAACGCCTACATCCGTCCGTACTCACACAGTAGCGACCCTGAGTACGATCCGCGACGCCCCCGCAAGCTGCTCATGCACAAGCGGGAGATCGCCAAGCTCATTCGTGAGCTCGAGACCAAAGGGATGACGATAGTCCCCGTCGATATCCACCTCAAGAACGGGCGAGCCAAGGTCGAGGTCGCCCTAGCCAAAGGAAAGGCAGCGCCCGATAAACGACAAGACATCAAAAAACGCGAGGGTGAACGAGAGATTGCTCGGGCACTTTCGATTAAAAGGTGAGTTTTTCTCCTGCACAGGCTCACCAGCGGATCTAAAAATGGAAAATCCGCGCAAAAAGTCTTATAGTAATAAGAGTTAACCTTTTCATAAGGGGGTGCCCAGGTTTCGACGGGATTCATAACTGATAGGTCTGCACGTCCAGGGTCCGCTGGCCTGGTTAAAAAGCGGAAAAACACAAATGCAAACGCTTTTGTACCTGTTAACGAGGCTGACTTCGCTCATGTAGCGTTGGCTGCTTAGTTGCAAAAAATAGACTCGCTGCCAAAAGCACCGGGTCGGTTGATGAGGGCTGCGCCCGTAGGCTCTCAAAAACTTAAACACTTCGGGCTCTGAGATTGAGCGTGCTGCGGCTCAATTTCGAAACAAACAGAAGCTGGTCAGGAGTGGTTGTGTACAGTGAAACCACCCTGACGAGATTTTCACCGTACTAAACGTGTAGAGGGTCTATTACGACGCTTCTCGGACGGGGGTTCGATTCCCCCCACCTCCATTTTGTTTCGATTCGAACTTGGCTTCGCCAAGATTCGAATTAACGACCAGCGATGTCGCCGGACACCCGTCGGCCTGATCGGCCTCCTCCGGACCGCGGAGCTTCCGCTCCGCTGCCAGGATTACCACAAGCAAGCTGATACCAATCCAACCCAGCCCGCTTCTGTCGATTCGAACTTGGCTTCGCCAAGATTCGAATTAACGACCAGCAATGTCACTGAACACCCGTCGACCTGATCGGCCTCCTCCAGCTTCCCGCCGGACCGCGGAGCTTCCGCTCCGCTGCCAGGATTACCACAAGCAAGCTGATAC
>JBIIOE010000054.1:0-22927 GCA_044337105.1 Bdellovibrionota bacterium
CTGGTTTCTAATGCGGACATCTTGTGGTTGCTGACAGAGTTGACGCAGCGCCAACTTCCCGGAGTCAAGGGAATCTCGGATCAGGTGCTCTCTCGTAACTTGATGACCGAGGTTGCGGCAGTCCATATCGGAATCTTGACTCGCAAGGCGAATATTCCAGTGCGAGTCCAATCGAGTCTCGTAGCATGTGCTCAGGGCAAGGCTTCCAAAGCGGACGTGGTCAGTTTTGCAAGTTGGTACGACACGGATGCCGAGAAGGCTTTGTGGGCTTTAATGCTCGGTACCGAAGACTCCGAACTGGTGGCTCGGGCTTTTGATGCGCTCGCAGCAAAACCGCTGCTCACTCCAGGTATAGCGGCTCTCTATGACTATGTTCGCTCCTCGTATTATGACGACCGGGCGCTCGTTGGTCGTCTCGTGGCAGCTTTGGCTCTCGAGAATGTTTTATCTGACAGTACCTTTAGTCGGGCGTTCGAAGGGCTGGATACCTTGCCGAAAAGCAGAGATCTGGTCCGAGTTGTTTTGAAGGGGTCTTCTTCGAGGGCATCTCGGGAGGTTATTAAGCGGTATGGAGCCCTTGTAGAGCGGACGCTACTGCTCGAACTGATTGGACGCTCGGATTCCTCGGTGCGTGCCGCCGCCGTCGAAGCTTTGAGTTCGGAAAATGACGTAGCTATACTGAAGATCTTGGCAGATTCCTATGCCGCAGAAAATGATCCTGCGGTGAGGGCAGTGTACGAACAACACATTAGTACGATCAGAGAGCGGGTTAATCGGTAATGTCCTCCATTTTCACCTCATTATTCATCCAACGCACGAGAGGCCTGTGTTCTTATGTTAGATGTGCACTCGTGGTCTTGCTTGTTCAAGCCGCGGCCTGCGCCACTGTTCCCAAGAAGGCCGCAAGTTTGATCGGTAATCCCGCGCCTGATGCCAGGCTGATGATGCTCGACGGGTCTGAAACAACTCTAAGCGCCGAGCAGGGACGTCACGTAGCCTTGTTGTTCTGGGCGACCTGGTGCAGGCATTCCAAAGGTGCCATTGAAGATTTCGAGGAGCTTGCGCGAGTATATCGGCGTCGATCGGATGTACGTTTTTTTGCTGTCAGTATTGATCGCAACGAAGATTTCGACACTCTCAACAGTCGCATAGCGAGCCAAGAGTTGAAGACTCTCGTTCATATGTTTTCCGGAAACGACATCTTTGACGAGGCGTATCAAAAGTTCTTTGGAGAGCTGGTGCCGATGTTTGTTCTGATTGATCCTCGCGGAGTGGTCCGATACGTCGGTACTGGTGTCTCCGGGGTGGAGGATATTTTGGAAGAACGCCTTGGCAGCTGAAGAGGGCGTAGGATCGCAACGAGTACGGGGGCGACTTCTTGTGTGAGTCTTCCTCGCGGCTGTTGTACCTAAGGCGGCAAAACGGTCTGCCAAAGTATAAGAATGCGGGAGGGGGGACTTGAACCCCCAAACCTTGCGGCACCAGATCCTAAGTCTGGCGTGTCTGCCAATTCCACCACCCCCGCACGGGGCACACTGCTCAAGATTTGCTCAGTGTTTTTAGATGCTTAGTTTGTATGGCCACCGTTGCATCTGATCGAAAAGCGCGCATGTCACCAGCTGTGCGTTTAGCTAGTTTTCCGCTCGCTTCGACTTTATAAAACGAGGGAGAGCATATATAATACTGTGCTGTCTTGCAATAAGCACTGTTGTCTCAGAGGTTTAAGGTGGACCTCGGTCTGCTGTAGGCTTATGGAATGATAGAATAAAGCGGTCGTGACCGACCTTTTGATTTTGCCGTGAATAGGTTCGCGGTGAGGCCCCAGGGGCTCGCGGTGTTCACGAGTCTACAATTACCAGCGGAGTAAGAATGAGTTTTCAAAGCACAGTTGAGGATATCGACGAGATCACCAAGCGTCTTCTGATTCAGGTTCCATCGGAGATGGTGTCCAAGGAGTATGAGGCCTCTTTGACGTCAGTTGCCAAGAGTGCTCACATCAAAGGGTTCCGGCCGGGTAAAGTTCCTCGAAACATCATCGAGCGTCAAATGGGCGATCGAGTTCGCTTCGATGTCGTAAATCGATTGATGAGCGATGCTCTGAAGGCGGCGTATGAGCAGCACAAGCTTGATGTGGTTGGCCAGCCGGAGGTCGACTTCAATGACTTTGACCTCACAAAGTCTTTCGAATTTTCAGCCACCGTTTCTTTGTATCCGACGCCGACAATCGAAAATTACCTCAATCGAACTGTGAAGGTGGTAAAGAAAGAGGTTGCTGACAAGGATGTGGAGCAGTCTCTCGAGAGATTGCTGGAATCGAAGGCGGAGATTAAGCCAGTCGAGGGTCGCACTCAGGCGGAAAAGGGAGACGTGGTCGCCTTGGCTGTAGAGGTCAGGGTCGAGGACGGAGAGTTCTCGCGAGGTGAGCCTTTTGTCGATGTTCTAGGGTCAGGCAAGCTGTCTTCGTCGGTCGAAGAGCAGGTTGTGGGCATGGCCGCTGGAGAGACTAAAGAGATCGGGATCGTGGCTGGGGACGATCACCCAAATCCTGAGCTGCGGGGTAAAAATGTTACCTACAAGGTGATGCTACACGGGATGTTCACCAAGAATCTTCCCGTGTTGGATGATGCTTTTGTGAAGGGTCTGGGGCTCGAAGTAGAGACGGTAGATGCTCTCAAAGCAAAGGTGAAAGAGCAGCTGGCCAAGCAGGTTGAGGCTGATCTCAAATCCGAGACTCAAGGTGCGCTACTCGATCTGCTCGTGAACGAGAATCCTTTCAAGGTTCCGTCAGCAATGGTGGATGACGAGATTCGCGGTTTGGTGTCTCACTACGGGTTCGCTGGTCGAGGGGCCAAGCCTGAGTCCATCGACGTAAATGCTTACCGCCCGCAGTTTGAGGAATTTGCTTTGAATCGGATCCGCTGTGCGATAATTATCGACCGTGTCGGATCGAGCGAGAAGATCTCTGTTGAGGATGCAGATCGTGATCGAATGATCGAGAGGCTTGCTGAGCAGAACGGATCTACGGTCGAGGCGACCCGCAAAGCCGTGCTGGACAAATCTCGTATTTTTTCGTTCCTGCTCGAGGTTCGTAGGACGAAGATACTCGATCACCTGTTAGCGAATACGACAGTCGAGTTCGCTAAAGGGGAAGAGTCTGCTCAAGCGGCAGCTTAACTCGGTGTCCATTCCTTCGGGGAGTATGATATAGAGTAGAATCCTCCTGTTTCGAAGTATTCGAGATAGGAGGATATGGTATCAGATGAGGTCGAAGTCTGTTTCGTAGCGATGCCAAATAGACTAGGCTTGCCAGTACATGTTTTGTCGGGCGCCCCACTGAAGGGGTGCGTTACTCAGGGGTTCTTCACATGAATTATGTTCCATACGTCATTGAGCAAACCGGTCGTGGAGAGCGTTCCTACGATATTTATTCCCGTTTGCTGAAAGAGCGTATCGTTTTCCTCGGTACAGAGGTCAACGACATGGTCGCCAACGTGATTATCGCGCAGCTCCTCTTTCTGGAGAGCGACGACCCCGAGAAGGACATCTATCTGTACATCAACAGTCCCGGTGGGTCAGTGACCGCTGGAATGGCCATCTACGATACCATGCAGTACGTCCGGCCGGATATCTGCACGGTGTGTGTGGGGCAAGCTGCGAGCATGGGTGCTGTCTTGCTTGCCGGAGGAAAGAAGGGCAAGCGTGCAGCGCTCCCGCATTCGCGCATCATGATTCACCAACCCCTCGGAGGCTTCAGTGGTCAGGCTTCGGATGTAGAGATTCATGCTCGCGAGATGTTGAGGATCAAGCAGGAACTCAATCAAATTCTTACGCACCACACCGGTAAGTCTCTCAAGCAGATAGAGGTGGATAGTGATAGGGACTTCTTTATGACGGCGATGCAGGCTAAAGAGTACGGTCTTATCGACGACGTCTTCGAGCGACGGGTAGTTGAAGCTAAGAAGGACTAATTTCGGTTTGGAGGGGCGCCGTGAGTAAATCCGGGGATAAGAATCGGCACTCGTTGGTCTGTTCGTTCTGTAATCGTTCTCAGGACGAAGTGCGTAAGCTCATAGCAGGACCCTCTGTTTATATTTGCGACGAATGTATCGATCTCTGCAACGACATCATATCTGAGGAGGTTGATACTGAGTCGGTAGCAGCCACTCAGTCTCGTGTTCCAAAGCCGCGAGATATCAAGACCTACCTGGACCAGTATGTTGTGGGACAGGAGATGGCGAAGAAGGTGCTTTCGGTGGCGGTCCACAACCACTACAAGCGTCTCGAAGCTAAGTCTTCGTCGGGTGAGGTGGAGATAGCGAAGTCAAATATCCTTCTGATCGGGCCTACCGGCACGGGTAAAACCTTGCTCGCTCAAACGCTGGCCCGCATTCTTCAGGTTCCGTTCACTATAACCGACGCGACGACTCTGACGGAGGCTGGTTATGTCGGTGAAGATGTGGAGAACATTATTCTCAATCTTTTGCAGAACGCTGACTACGACGTAGATAAGGCGCAGAGGGGAATCGTTTATATCGACGAGATCGACAAGATCTCCCGAAAAGCAGAGAATCCTTCGATAACCCGTGATGTTTCGGGTGAGGGCGTACAGCAGGCGTTGCTCAAGATGCTCGAAGGCACGGTCGCAAGTGTGCCGCCCAAGGGTGGTCGCAAGCACCCACAGCAGGAGTTCTTGCAAGTTGATACAAGCAACATTCTCTTCATCTGCGGCGGAGCTTTTGTTGGTCTTGAAGATATTATCCGTAGGCGTGTCGGAGAGAAGAAGCTCGGATTCGGTGCTCACCAGAAGGGTTCAAAGCTACCGAAGCCAGACGAAAAGCGCTCGCTCCTAAGCCTGGTGCAACCAGAGGATCTCCTCAAGTTTGGGCTCATACCTGAGTTTATAGGGCGCCTGCCGATGATTGCGGTGCTCGATGATCTCGATGAAGGGGCGCTAGTAAAGATCCTTGTCGAGCCTAAGAATGCATTGACCAAGCAGTACAAAAAGCTGTTCGACATGGAGAATGTTCAGCTCAGGTTTACTGAGGGAGCGCTCTCCGCAGTCGCTAAGCAAGCGATCGAAAGGAAGGCTGGGGCCCGTGGGCTCAGAGCTATTCTCGAGGGGGTCATGCTCGAAGCTATGTACGACGTTCCCTCTGAGCCTGACATCAAAGAGGTAATCGTGTCTGAAGATACGATTGTGAAGGGCGAGAAGCCGCTGGTTGTATATCAGCACGCTGAGTCGGCGTAGGGGCGGCCAGCTCGTCTATTGTGTCAAACTGATTCGATTTTTTACTATTTTAGTGCGTTAATGCACTCTCTTGTAATATTGTGATTTTTATAAGCGTCTATTAGCATCATACGAATAGACGTGGCACTTTGCGTCATGTTTAGTGTCTTTCTTAAGTAGTCGAAATAACTTGGTTGCGCTGTTTGTGCGAGTCAACGGATAAAGTGGCTTTTCCGAGACTCGTTCAAGACAAATAAAGGTTTAACAAGCTGCCTTAGACGTTTGAGTAAACGATGAAATCATCCAACAACAATCCGATTCCGCTCCTCCCCCTTCGCGAACTCGTGGTGTTCCCTCAGCAAGTGGTCCCTCTCTTCGTAGGACGCGAAAAGAGCGTTCGAGCAATTGAGGAATCGCAGCGAGAAAACAAGTACATCCTTTTGGCAGCACAGAAGGACGCCAGAACCAGTAATCCTGGTCCTAAGGACATTTACACTATAGGTACTCTCGGAGAGGTAGTTCAGCTCATCCGTTTGGCTGACGGTCCTATCAAAGTCCTCGTAGAGGGTAAGGCACGTGCGCGCATCAAGCGTTTCGTGCGAGAGGACGACTTCATGATGGTCGATATCGAGGAGATCCTCTCCCCGGTAGAGATCTCTACCGAGCTCAAGGCACTTATGCGCTCGGTAAATGTGACCTTCGAGAACTACGTCAAGCTCGGCAAGAAGGTAAACCCAGAGATGATCATGCAGGTCAACGCCATCGAGGATCCTTCTCGTTTGGCTGATGCGGTGGTCGTTCAGCTCAATATCAAGCTCGAAGACAAGCAGGAGATCCTCGAGACGATTGAACCTCAAGAGAGGCTTGAAAAGATCCTCGGACACATGAAGTCCGAGATCGAGATCCTTCAGGTCGAGAAGAGGATCCGTAGCCGCGTCAAGAAGCAGATGGAGAAGACTCAGAAGGAGTACTATCTCAACGAGCAGATGCGCGCGATTCAGAAGGAGCTCGGCGAGAAGGACGATTTCCGAAACGAGATTCAGGAGCTCGAAGACAAGTTCAAAGCCAAGGACATGCCTGAAGAGGCTAAGGAGAAAACGGAGAAAGAGATCCGTAAGCTCAAGATGATGTCCCCGATGTCCGCAGAAGCCACGGTCGTCCGTAATTACGTCGACTGGATGCTTGCGCTGCCATGGAACGAGGTCTCCAAAGAGGAGATCGACATGGAGAATGCTCGTGAGGTTCTGGATGAGGACCACTACGGGTTGGAGAAGGTCAAGGAGCGTATCCTCGAGTACCTCGCTGTGCAAAAGCTCGTTGGGAAGATGCGTGGACCGATCCTCTGTCTCGTTGGGCCTCCAGGAGTAGGTAAGACCTCGCTCGGTAAGTCGATTGCGAAGTCTACTGGTAGGAAGTTCGTTCGTGTTGCTCTTGGTGGAGTGCGAGACGAAGCCGAGATCCGCGGCCACAGAAGGACGTACATTGGAGCTCTTCCGGGTAAGATAATTCAATCTCTCAAGAAGGCTGGAACGAGCAATCCAGTATTCTTGCTGGACGAGGTCGACAAGATGTCTACGGATTTCCGTGGAGACCCGTCGTCGGCCCTGCTTGAGGTTCTCGATCCTGAGCAGAACGATTCCTTCAATGACCACTACCTCGATAGCGACTATGACCTGTCGAAGGTGATGTTCATAACGACCGCGAACTCGCTGCACACCATTCCGCAGCCGCTCATGGATCGTATGGAGATTATCCGTCTCTCCGGCTACACGGAGCTCGAGAAGATAGCGATCTGTAAGAAGTATCTTTTGGAAAAGCAGGTCGGCGAGAACGGATTGAAGCCTGAGAACGTGATAGTTGATGACGAGGTATACTCCGAAGTTATCAATCGCTATACGCGTGAAGCAGGAGTTCGTAACCTCGAGCGTAACATCGCAACGCTGGCGAGAAAGGCTGCTATTGAGGTGGTCGAGAAGGGAACAGACACCGTCGTTCATATTACCAAGTCGAATTTGCCTCGATTCCTCGGTCAGCCGAAGTTCCGCTACGGCAAATCAGAGGATCTCGATCAGGTAGGCTTGGCTACTGGATTGGCGTGGACTGACAAGGGCGGAGAGCTACTTGTTATCGAGACAACCGTTCTGCCTGGACGAGGACGTCTGCAGATCACGGGTAAGCTCGGAGATGTAATGCAGGAGTCAGCCAAGGCTGCGTTGAGCTATGTACGCTCGCGAGCCGCAATACTTGGCTTGCCCCGTTACTTCTACGACAAGGTAGACCTGCACGTGCACGTACCTGAGGGTGCAATACCCAAGGATGGTCCATCTGCTGGTATTACGATGGCTACCTCGATGATCTCAGCCCTTACTGGGATTCCTATCGATAAAAACATCGCTATGACAGGTGAAATCACCCTGCGTGGAAATGTTCTGCCGATCGGTGGTCTCAAGGAGAAGGCTCTGGCAGCTCACCGCGGCGGTATTCGCAGAGTGATGTTGCCTAAGGAGAACGAGAACGACATCGAGGAGATCCCAGCAACGGTACGTAACGAGCTGGAGCTTATTCCTGTGTCGCACGTAGACGAGGTGCTTTTCGAGGCGCTCCGTTGTCGTAAGCCACAAGACTTCTACACGATGCTCGAGAATAAGGGCGTTCGTGACGAGCTTCTCTATGCCGACGAGAAGAAGAAAGAAGAGAAAGGCGACGGCGAACAGCGCGATGAGAAGGGCTCTCCAGCAGGTATCGTAGCGCACTAAGCTGGTTAGTTGAATTTTGCGACGAGGCCGAGTCTCTTCTGTTCGAAGGGACTCGGCCTTTTACATAGGGCACGCTACTCTGACATATGAAAACGGCATGCATGACCCAGGTACGTGAGTTCATACAAGCGGACGTTCTTGCGCGATTTATTCGCTATGCCCAAATAGCGACAACGTCTGACCCAGCATCAAGCTCTAAGCCGAGTTCTGATCGCCAGCACGATCTTCTCGCCGTGCTTGCGGCGGAATTGATTGAAATCGGTTTGAAAAATGTGGAGCATGCTTCAAATGGTTTTGTGTATGCCACACTCCCCGGGGCAGAAGGGTTCGTGCCGTTCGGTCTGATGGCGCATGTCGACACTTCGCCGGATCAGGTAGGTGAGGGAGTTAAGCCCCTTGTTCGAGAACGTTACGATGGAGGTGTTCTCACTTTCCCGGAGGACCCACTCTTAACCCTTTCTCCTAGCGACTCTCCTCAGCTTGCTCACTTCGTTGGGGACACGATTGTTACTGCCTCTGGAACAACCCTGCTCGGTGCCGACGACAAGGCAGGTGTCGCGGAGATAATGTCTGCGCTCGCCGCCTTTGCGCGGTTTCCTGAATTGCCGCACGGTCGCATCGAGGTGTGCTTTACAACAGATGAGGAGATTGGAAAGGGCGTGGACGGCATCGACGAGAGTCGCTTGCCTGCGCATCTCTACACGATGGATGGTGGGTATCCAGGAGAGCTCGAAACGGAGTGTTTCGACGCTCTCGGGGTTACGGTCACATTCCAGGGAAACGGAGTGCATCCCGGCTATGCGTTCGGAAAGATGATAAATGCGTTACTAGCGGCCAGCAGTTTTGTGCAAGCCCTTCCGCCGGACGAGCGCCCCGAGACTACAACTGATCGAGATGGCTTCTTTCATGTGAGCGAAATCGCGGGCTCTAATGAGCGGGCAACAGTTCGACTTATTATTCGAGACTTCGATCACGCGCGTAATCTTGAGCGGCTCGATAGGCTGAGGGACATTGCAGGCCGCCTTGAAGGGGAGAATCCCGGATTGCGTACGGAGGTATCGTACGTTCACCAGTACGAGAATATGAAAGCGGTATTGGAGCAGCATCCGCAGGTGGTAGCTAGGGCGCAGCTGGCTATCGAAGATGCCGGCGTGGTGGTGCGTCGAAAGGCGATTCGCGGGGGAACTGATGGTAGTCGACTGTGTGCGATGAGATACCCGACCCCAAACATCTTTGCGGGGGGTATGTTGTTCCACTCTCGCAAGGAATGGGTAGCGTTGTCGGCCCTTGTCAAAGCGGTCGAGACGATCGTGCATTTAGCTGCGCGACATGCAGGTTCTTGACAAAAAAGGGGCTGTCTTGAGGAGGTTTCCTATAAAGAGAACGGTGAGAGTGGCGAGGTGCAAGGAAATCAGCAGCAGCTTCCAGCTCCCAATACTTCGTGTAGAAGCGCAGCCAACACGCTTTCGAATTAGAGGCTTTTTACCCCTCTTCATGTTCTCGCTTTACTCTTTGTGAAAATTCATGGCCCCTGGAAATGGTAGCGACCGTTTGCAGCTCCTAAAACTGTGATGTCCCGAAGCATTAACTAAAACGGGTCATCGCGGAATCGAGTGGGTAGGACTCGGTATTATCGCGACGTTTACGTGCACGAGCACGTTCACGTGGAAAGGCGCGATTTATAGGTCAAGCAAGGGTTTACGCTGTCTCCAAGCTCGCTATCACCCACTCTAAAATGCGATGAGCCAGTAAAACAGGCTCTATCAAAGCCGATAGTTGACTTTCCTGCGAGGACTCGGTAGCTTCTCTTCACTCTTGAGACGCTACTGGCTTTTCAAGTGTTTGCGGGCGCTTAGCTCAGTTGGTAGAGCGTCAGCCTTACAAGCTGAATGTCGTAGGTTCGATCCCTGCAGCGCCCACCATTTCAATACCAATCCGAACCCGCATCGCTCCTTCCCCTAGTTTCTCAATAGACGTTATCGGGCAAACAGTAGCTCGCTGCTCGTTATGATACAGCGCCTAGTCTTTTACCCAGGGCTTCATCGTAGTGTATTTGCCGTCACCTGAAGAATGAGAGATAAAAGTCGAGAGTAACGGGCCATGACGGCAGCTGTTGCTGGGCGTCTTTTTGCTTCCGCTATGTTTACGGCCCTCGCCATCGGATTCATTTCAGCCTTGTTGAGCTCAATGAGTGGCGCGGGCGCCGCGCTGTTCGCTACTCCGCTGTTTCTCTGGGCGGGAGTAAGCCTTCCAACGGCTCTGGCGTGCAACCAGTTGTGCGCGGCGGTGTGGACGCCCATTGCGTCCCGAAACTACAAGGGAAGAGGTTCACTTGATAGGCGACTCGTCGCAGGCGTCGCAGCGGTCGGAATTGTAGGTGTGTGTTTCGGCTACAAGCTCGCGATGAATCTTCCCCCTGAGCGGTTTAAGCCAACGATCGGGGTTCTCATTCTATTGGTAGTTGGGGTGGTGTGGATGCGACCTGTACGCTCTGGGAGTAGCTCGTCCAGACGAGGTTCTCGAGTGATTTCGATGGCCTTTGGCTTTCCGCTCGGTGCATATCAAGCGTTCTTCGGGGGAGGAAACACCCTTTTTAGTGCGTTGATGTTTTGTAGGATTCGAGGATTCGACTTTAAGCGCGCATTGGCGCATGCATACGCCGTGGCGTTCGTGTGGTGTTCTCTCGCGGCGCTACTCTTCTGGATAGAAGGGTGGATGAGGTGGGATGTGGTCATACCCGCAGTAGTCGGATCAACGGTCGGGGCTTCACTTGGCTCCTATTACGGTAGAGGTCTATCGCACACCGCCTTGCGGCGAGTGTTTCTCATCGCCGGAGCCTTTATGGGCGGAAGGCTTCTCCTCTTGTAGACATAGAAGGTACTTGGGTCAAAGAGCCGCCTTCGCAGTAGCAAGGGATCTGGCTTCGCTTCCCTAGCTGAAATTTCGTATGACCAATTCCAAGATAGGCCCGCGCTTGTCCGCCCGAGAGTTAATGGAGCGAGCTGCAGCTACCGGCTCCACATTAAAGCCTCGGTAAAGCTCTTGTATCAGCGGTGTGTTCGAATTGGAGACCATCCACTGGACCCCTTTTTGGTGGAGCTGAAGGCACATGAGAAGTAGCATCTCCTGCGCCGATTCATCGAAACCATCTTTGGCGTACTGGGTGAAATCCGAAGTCTCACTGACAGGCGCATAGGGGGGATCGAAATACACGAAATCCCCGGGTTGGGCGATATCGACGATAGCTTCGAACTCTCCGTTTCGGATGATCGCGGTTTTCAAGACCGAACTACAGCGCCTCAGGTTCTCGGCGTCCACGATGGTAGGGTTGTCATACGAACCGAACGGAACGTTGAAGTGCCCCTTGGAGTTGACTCGGTAGAGGCCGTTAAAGCAGGTTTTGTTGAGGTAGATGAATCGCGCGGCACGCGCAACCGGCGAGAGGGCGGTAAAGCTCTCTTCCCGGTCGAGCGCTCGCACCGCGTAGTACTGATCCTTGTCGTAGTGATAGCCTCGTAATTCTTCGATCAGGGCCTCTAGGTCGGACCGTACTACCTCGAAGCAATTGATCAGCTCGGCGTTGCAATCGGCCAGATAAGACGAACGCGGCTGCAAGGCGAAGAATAACGCTCCCCCACCGATAAACGGTTCAAGGTACCGATTGTACGACCGAGGAATTCGTCGCATGAGCTGTGGCAGAAGCTGAGTTTTACCCCCTGCCCATTTCAAAAAGGGGCGGCATTCAATGCGTCGGGAGCCCTGGGTTGTATCGGCATCTTGTAGGCAGGTATCGGTCATCCTGTGGCTCCATGCTAGCAGCTCTCGCTTCAGCTTCATCTTGGCAGGCAGTTAGAATGCCAGTTTACCGCAATGCGCTAATACCTCAACCTTTATCCGGATGCCTGGTTAACGTCACAGACGATAAGGTCGAAAGAATCATCAGCTCTTGCTGGTGAGAGAGTTCTTGTAGAATCAGCCCGCTTTTTTCGTGGGGGTAGGAGTAGGCCTGAGATCCCCTCGAATCTCTATCTCCACCTCGTCGACGGCGTAGAACTGTGGGCGCTTCTCATCAAATTCCCGTGCATCGGGGATATTGGGGTCGTTGTTGTCGATATCGACTGATACGAACGCGCTGCTATCTGGCAGCGATGCCTTGAGGTTCAGCTCGAGGGCGGAGTAATCGCCAAATCTGATTTCATCGTTCGATAAAATAAACACGAGATAGCGGAATTCCTCGTCCATTGTTTCGAAGGATGGCGAAATAGGGCGCTCGTCCTCTTCGTTAGGGAAGAGCACCGCGCTGTTTCTGGAGTACCGTATGGTGGTTGGAAAGCGAATCTTGAGGATAACCCCGTTGGGATTGGGGTTGTAAATCTCTACCCGTGCACTAAAGAGGTCTCCCGAATCAACAGCGCTCGTTTCGAGTGATAGCGAGATGTCACCCCGGTCGTTTGAAGACTGAGGCCCCCCGCCACCGCCGCCACCGCCGCACGCGGCTCCCAGGATAACTATCGACCCTGTCATAGTGGCGAAAAGAAGAATTTTGAAAAAAGTGCTCAACATGTTGATCCTTCTATCTTCTAGGATGACGCAAGGGCCCTCGATGTTTCGCGTTTTATGCACGCAGGAATACGGCGGCCAGCCCTTTTCCCGTTCTGCGGAAGGGTATAGGGTAAGAAATCAAAGGACCTATAGATTCTACTCATTTGACGGGCTTCATGAACGACGTACAAAATCAAGCGCTCGACCGGATCAAGACCTTCTCTGTGCGAGTGCTCGTGTGGGCCGGCCTTTTCGGCGTGTTGTGGACTTTGCGCTCGTTTTCGCTACTTATCTTTCTGACCTTTGTGTTCGCGTACATTCAAGCTCATGCGGTAGAGAAGCTTGCGGCGAACATTCAATCGAGAACCTTGCGAGTGGTGCTCGTGGGGATAATGTTTCTTGGGCTCGTTGTAGGGGTCATTAGCTTCCTTACCCCGCATGTGCGTGCTCAGTCTACGGCGCTCGTCCACTCTCTCCCACAAGCCTTGAGGGAGCTCGATGCTTCGATATACGAGCTTCGAGAGACATCCCCCCTTCTCGGTCAGATTATTCCACCGCGACCTCTCAATGAGCAGGGACTGCCCCTTGGGTGGGATGTGAAGAAGAGCCAATCGGCGCAAATAATTGAGAGCCTGATGGGGTTTGCGTCGAGCGATGATGACACGATCGGTACCAAGGAATTAATCGATCGCTTACGCGCAGTGACTGGACACGGGCTCGCGCTCGGCTCTAGCTTCCTGCTCTCCATCCTTTTTTCATTTCTGATCGTGCTCGACCTGCCAGAGCTCACTCGAGGTGTGCGGAGGCTCAAGGAATCCCGCGTTGCCTTCATCTATGAAGAGGTAGGACACAGCATTGCCGAGTTCGGTAGAGTTCTCGGTAGGGCGCTCTCTGCGCAGTTTTACATCGCAATTTTGAACACCATGTTGACGGCGCTCGGTATGTCTATCCTGGGCATAGGGAAAAGTGCGGCGTTTCTCTCAGTAGTCGTATTCTTTTGTAGTTTCATTCCCGTAGCGGGTGTTTTCATCAGCTCCGTTCCGATCTGTCTTCTTGCCTTTCAGAAGAGTGGGATAGGTCTCATGTTCGGAGCGGCACTTTTAATCTGGATTATACACCTGATTGAAGCATACATTTTGAACCCCAAGATATATGGGCATGCTTTGAGGGTTAATCCCGTCTTGGTACTCATCATCTTGACCCTTGGAGGAAAGCTCTTTGGTGTGTGGGGGCTCGTGCTTGGTCTGCCTGTATGCACGTACATCTTCGGTCGTGCAATCTGGACCAATGGAGATTTGATGAAGCAATCGGGCGATAAGGCCTAGCGAAGCGAGGTTGAGCCCGTCAACCAAGTACCTCGAAGACTGGCAGATGTTACTTGGACTGTCGAACGTTTTGGAGATAGCTCAACGCTGTTCAGTTGGGCGTAAAAGTTTTAACCCCGCGTAGCACCATGCCACGATGAATCCGGTTCCACCTATAGGCGTTATAGCTCCGAGCCAACGCTGATTTGTCAGAACGAGAAGGTATAGAGATCCGGAGAATACGAGAACCGATACGAGCATCATGACCGCTACTGTCTTTCTGCTTGCGATTGCAAGATGAGATTCGCCTAACGAGGCAAAGAAGAGCGCCGCGAAAGCGTGAATAAAGTTGTAGAGCACTGCGGTTTCCCATATGGCGAGGTCTGCTGACAATCTCTCTATCGGTAGACTGCCTTTCAATGCATGAGCGCCGAACGCCCCACATGCAACACCGAATGCCATAACGAATGCCGCGATCGCTCTAATGTAATTCATGCGTGGGATGGTGGCATATCCGATTGGATTATCCAAGCGGAGAGTCGGTGATGGTTGTTGCATATCTATGCCTTGTATCGAATGGATCGCCCTCGTAATATGAGTTGCGTATGTGGCATCCAAACTACTTCGACAGACAGCCCCACCGCTGGATACTTGGTTGGTTGGTAAGTGCTTTTCTGCTCGTGTTCAACGGACTTTCCGTGTGCAGGGCGGATGAGAAGGCGACTGCCCTACAGCAGGTCCCTTTTGAGGAAGTTGGAGATCATCTCGTTGTTGACCCGTATCTGTTCGCCCATCGCAAGAATCTCCTGATCTCCATCCAGCAGACTCGTGAGTATCTCAAAACTGAGGCAGCACGTAGTAAACTCGAGACCTTTGGGGATGGTGGAATTAATCCCGCGGTACTCGATAGGAGTTTGACCGAATTCGCAGATTTATTGCGCGCGAGCACATCGCACAAACAGCTCGTCGCGCGGATTCGAGATTCATTCGATCTCTATCGCTCTGTTGGTTCGGATGGTCGCGGGAGTGTGTTCTTTACTGGATATTTTCGGCCTGTCTATCGTGCGAGTCGGATGCCCACCAAGACATATCGATATCCGCTTTTTCGCCGGCCTTCCGGGTTCGAGTCGTGGACAAAGCCGCACCCTACGAGAGTTAGACTGGAGGGGTTTGATGGTCTGGGCGCTCGCGGGACGCTTCTGCATGGGGCCGAGCTCGTGTGGCTGAGGACTCGTTTCGAAGCCTTCATGATACAGGTGCAGGGAAGTGCGGTGCTCGAATTTTCGGATGGTTCAAAGAAGGCGATCGGATTCGCAGGAGCGACTGATTACCCCTTCAAAGGCATACCGGTCGAATATCTGCGACAGCACAAGGTGGCCTGGAGTAAGCTCCCGCAGTTTTTCCAGAAGCGTCCGGATGAGCTGGACCGACTTTTGTCGCAGAACAACCGCTTCATCTTTTTCAAAGAGCAGGAAAGTACCTCGCCTATCGGGAGCCTTGGACTCCCCGTTGTAGAGGAGCGGTCGATAGCGATAGATCAAGGACGGCTGCCACCTGGAGCTGTGAGTATTATCCGGACCTCTCTGCCTCGTGCTGACAAATATGGAAAGATCCAAATGGTGCGGTCCAGTCGCTTCGTTCTGAACCTGGATTCGGGTAGCGCTATTCGTGGGCCGGGAAGAGTTGATGTCTTCATGGGCACCGGAGACCGCGCACGAGAGCGTGCTAATCACGTACACGGGGATGGTGAGCTGTACTATCTCTTTTCAAAGAAGGCTTCGTAGAGCACAGAGGCGAATTCTCTCTGTGCTATCTGTTGTCAACCCAACCTCCACGTTATCGCTACGGATAGGTTTCGCATCGCTTTCCTAAAGGCTTTAATACTTCCTCGAGTTTGGTGAGTAGTACGTCTGCAGTGAATGGCTTGATTACATACGTGCTAACACCAGCCTGCGCTGCAGCGAGCGTGTTCTCTCGATAAGCCTCGGCTGTCAGCATCAGGAATGGTAGTTCTTTGAAGCGAGCGTCCGAGCGCACGGTACGTAGAACTTCGAGACCGCTGGCTTTCGGCATGTTCCAGTCGCAGATAACGACATCTATCTTTCCAGTCGATATCTCCTGGATCGCTTCCAAGCCGTCCTCGGCCTGTGTGATGTTTTCGAATCCCACTCCCCTCAAAATGGCTTTGACCATGGAGCGAGTCAAAGAATGGTCGTCTGCCACTAGTAAGCTCAGATTTGGCCGATACTTATTCGCTAGATCGACTGTCATGGCTACCTTCCGGAATATAACTCGCTTGGTCTGATGACCGGATTGTCGTTGAAGATTTTGTCTTCTGGCATGAAATTCGGATTGCTCGTTATCGGAGTGCCGTCCGGTAATCGTATCCGATCTGAAGGTTGTCGAGCCGTGATGCGTCTCGACTCGTTTGTCGGTTGCGGCGTTGGTGTCGGGGTTGCCGTTGGTGTTGGTGTCGGCATAGGTGTAGGAGTAGGCTCGCCTGGGAGCGGTGTTCTCTCAGGCTGAAGCCCTAGTAGGTGGTTCTCGAGCGCCTTTATCGACTCGTCTTTCTTCTGAACCTCTGTTTTCTCTTTGCTGACGTCGAAGCGAACCTTGAGGGTAATGCGCCGGTTAGACGGGGCAAGGGGGTCGGTAGCTATCTTCGGTTCGGTTGCAGCTCTGCCGTTAACACTCGCAATTTGAGAGCTCGGGTAGCCTTGTGCTTCGATTAGTCTGCGGGCCGCATTGGCTCTATCCGCGGACAATTCCCAATTCGTATACCCTCCAGAGCGACTCGGAAAAGGCTTCGCATCGGTATGGCCCCATAGTTCGAGGGTATTGGGATATTGCTTGATGATATCGGTAACTTTGGAGAAGGCCTGCTCGGCTTCCTTGCGAACGCGGGCACTGCCGCTGTCGAACATCGATACCTTGTCCGTGTCCATGATCTCGATCTTGAGCCCGTCTGCTTCGACCTTCATATCGAGCTGTCCGAGAAGGCGGGCAGTGCTCGGAGAGCTATTGAGCATCTGCTGTAGCTGCTTTTGGGCGGCATCGGCCATCGCTTTGACCTTCATCTCACGTTTGCTGTCGCGAATCTCTTTTTTGTCGGAGTTCAAGCCACTGACACTGTCGGGGCCCTTGTGCTTTTGAGGCTCCTCTCGACCCTCCTGAATGTAATGTTTGTCGAGATCCTTGTCGGTTTCGCCGTGCATCTTTCGTGACGGATCTTCCGTCGGGTTCTTTACCTTTCTTTTGTCCTCGGGGCGGGGTGGAACGAAGGCATCACTCAAGATACCCGCGCCTCCCAGCAAGAGCGGGGTACCAGAGCCTTCGTTGAAGATGCCAGGCTTTCGGAAGTAGGAAGATATGCTCTCTTTGACGGTCTGAGAGGCGCTGTTCACGAGCCACATTACCATGAAGAAACACATCATCGCCGTTACGAAGTCGGCATATGCGATCTTCCAGGCTCCGCCGTGGTGGCCACCATGACCTCCTTTCTTTTTGACAACTATGATTGGTTTGTCATCTGCCATGGTGGGTGGAGGCGATCTTCTGTGGGCTATCCTTTCTTAGCATCTTTGATAATCTGCTCGAGCTCTTCTGTCGTCGGACGGCATGAGCTCGGAATCGTTTTTCGAGCGAATTCGAGAGCGACCTGTGGTGGTGCTCCTCCAGCGAAGGAGACGAGGCCGGCTTGGATGCACTTGAGAATAGTCGTTTGCTCGCGCACGTTGTGTTCCATTTTGGTAGCAAGCGGTCCGATGAATCCGTATGAGAGAAGGATTCCTAACATGGTTCCGACGAGTGCTGCCGCAACGTGATGGCCGATCTCGGATGGTGGTCCATCGAGGTATTGCATGGTGATGATGATTCCTAATACGGCAGCCACGATACCCATCGCAGGGAAGGAATCGGCCATGACCTTGACGGCAGTCGGTGGAAGGAGAGCTTCTTCGTGGTGCGTCTCGATCTCGGTGTCGAGTAGTCTCTCGAGATCGAAAGCGTTGACCACGCCGTCAACGAACAGTCGTAGCGCACCAGTGAACGTTTCCATGAGATGGTGATCGTGAGATGCCTTGGGATAGCGCTTGAATCGAGCGCTATCGTGCGGATTGGATATATCGCCTTCGATTCCGAGAACTCCTTCCCGGCGCATTGTGTCGAAAATACTCGCCATCAAACCCAGGAGGTCCTTGTACGTGCCTTTATCGATGCCGGTGCCCTTGATAGCCCCTATTATCCCAGGCAAAAGCGCTTTCAAAACCGAGGCAGGCGAGGCGATCAACACAGTAAATCCGATACCGCCTGCGATAACGAGGAACTCGTAGGGCTGGATGAGAACCAAGACCGGACCGCCCGGCCCGATGAACCCGATAAGAACGCTGGCGAGTACGCCTATACAACCGACGATGACGAGCATACGGAACCTCTCAGAAGATATCCTTTTGGATAGTCGGAAGTCGGAGAGGCTGGCTTGATCTGATTTGAATTAACAGTGTTTTAGCCTGCCTTGCTTCCTTAGAGGGACATATCACGAGGCTGTCCCTCATTTCCTCTGCGCGTCGAGCTGCCATCGGACGAGGTGGAAGTGTCAGAGTCGTCGCTAGAAGCCGAAGCGGCCGAGTCATCTCTAGGTGAACTGCTTCCGCCTTCGTTGCGTTGTGATGTCTCCTCGATGAAGTATCGGGCGATATCCCCACCTTTCAAAGTGACCTCCACCGTCAATCCATCAGGATATCCCGCCCCCGGCTTGGTGAAGCGGAAATGCTCACGGCCTCCATTCCCGTTACCGGCGTAGCGGCCAGTTTCTAACACCTCTCCCGATGGACTCATGAGTCGGAGGCTTTGGGCCAGGCCTGTCAGTCGGGGTGGCAGGAGGATGGCAAGCTTGCCATCACTATCTGACACCGGTTTGAAAAGAAATCCGGCGTCGGTACCCGTTCCTGTTGCGGTAGCAGTACTAGCGGATTTACCGTTACTCGCTTCATCGAGGCTACGTTTGGTGGCTGTCTTCGTGCCTTTGTCGTACTCCTCGATGGTAACCCGGCTGGAGAGTAATGCTTGCTCGAGAGTTGCTACAGCGACTGTTGGGTCGCCTTTCCCTCCTCGGGAATCGAAGAGAGCGTTCTCGTTGTCGTCGAGTTGAGCGCCGGAGAACGCTTGAGAATAGATGGAATTGGCCTCATCCTCGGTCAGCTTGCCTGTTGTGCGTAGGTCGACGAGAGCGTTCTTTGTCGAATCCTCTACGGGAATAGATCCGTCTGCTGCCCTCATCGCATCTTGGCTTGTTTTGAGCATCCCTTGGAACTCTTTGAGGGTCTCCTCGCCTTTGAGTTTTTTGATGCGCTCCTGCACGAGGGCGGAAAAAAGATCCTCCTCACTGACCTTATTTGCCTGGTCTGGGCGCACCAGAGCCCGCAGTGTGATATCGAAATCGCTTGCCTTACCAGCCTCGGGTGCTTGAGGGGATTGCGGCGTTGTGGGCGCAACTGGCTGATTAGATGGGGTTGTTTCCCTTTTAGTTATCGCTTCCATTCGTTCACCAATGTCTTCAGTGTCATCGCACCCCTCGTCCATTGAGGGGTTTGATAGATAGGTGGAGCAGGGATCGGGCCAACGGGAGTTACAGGTTGTTTCCGAGCGCATACTCGGTTCGATGAAGAGTATCAAGCTCCTCGTGCGTGTTCGGGTTGGCTATCAATCGCTCTTGCTTCCTCGCCGTCGTATAGGATAGAGCGGTAGGAGTATTTGTCGTCTCCTTGGAAGTAAGGTTTCATGAAACCCTCGAATTCGTCGCGAACCATAGTTGCTCCCTCGATATTAGCGGCCGATATCTCTCGGTTGGGACAAGAGGTGGAGTCCGTCGTAGGCGCAGGGGCGGATTGGTTGCACGTAGATGTGATGGATGGTTCTTTCGTTCCCCCAATCACATTTGGTGCGAACGTGGTCGCCGCTCTCAAAAAGCAGGTGCCGACCTTTCTGGACGTACACTTAATGATTCAAGAGCCTGAGCGCCATTTCAAAGCCTTCCACGAGGCAGGTGCAAATCGGCTCATTATTCACCAAGAGACGTGCCCGCACCTCTTCCGGTCTCTGGCAGAGATTAAGCAGATGGGAATGAGCAGCGGAGTAGCAATCAATCCGGGAACTCCGGTTGATATGGTATTTGATGTGCTCGAGATGTGCGACCTTGTGCTCGTGATGACCGTGAATCCTGGTTGGGGTGGTCAGCCCTTCATTCCGAGTACGCTAGAGAAAATTCGAACGCTGAAACAGCACATAGATAAACACGGAGCTGCGACCATGATTGAGGTTGATGGTGGTATCACTCGAGATACTGCTGTCTCCTGTCGGGCCGCCGGGGCGAGTGTGTTTGTTGCCGGTTCTTACATTTTCGGTGCCTCAGACCGGAAACAGGCTATCGAGAGCTTGCGATCATGAGTGTAGGTCTTACCTTCCTCGGCTTACTTCCGTTTTATCTGATTGGTTCGTTCCCGACGGGAACGATTATCGCCAAGTCTTATGGAGTGGATATTACGGCGCAGGGGAGTGGCAACGTCGGAGCCACTAATGTGGCGCGCGTTATCGGGAAGAGAGCCGGTATTCTTACCTTGCTGGGAGATGTCCTCAAAGGAGTAATCGGCATCGTGGTTGCATCGGCCATGGTAGAAGCAACCTGGTTCCCGTCGGTGGCAGGGATAGCGCTCGTTTTAGGGCATTGCTTCTCAGTACCGCCATTCCTCAAGGGGGGGAAGGGAGTTGCCACAGCACTGGGTGTTGTCTTGGCACTTCATCCCCTAAGCGCTGCCGTGGCGGTAGTGTCTTTTGGAGTTGTCTTCGCTGTATGGAAGACAGTTTCTTTGGCGTCTATCAGCGCAGCTTTGGTCGTGCCTGTAGGAGCATTCCTCTTCAATCTTGGAGAGGCCACAACTGTAGCGTTTGCTACGATAGCTTTGGTGGTGGTCGCCCGACACGAGGAGAATATTCGTAGGCTCATCGAGGGTCGTGAGCCTACGTTTAGCTCCAAGCGATAAGCGACCGTTGGGATGCTTACTCAGCTATCTAACTCCAAACCTTCCGGTCCATGGAAAGAAAGGGTGCCGTTATCCCACAAAACTTGAAACATCATAGAGCGCTCCTTGGCTTCGGCGCTTGAGTTGGTAGTCTCTTCGCGCAGCGCTTTAACTGTGCCGGCACATCCACGAGTTGAAATATCGGTTGTTTGTCCCTCTCCATCGAGGCGCGGTTCGAGACCGTCGCTTCCTGTGGAGATGGTGATGGTATAGGGACGTCTGCGGACTCGGTCATTAACTTTGATTTTTTTCATAGCGTGTTGTTTCCGTTGTATTGGCGGTAGTCTACCAGCTTGTATGATTCGGGGAAGGGGCTCTCTGATGCGCTCCTGTCTGGTTCGGCAAAAGACCGCTTTGGGGGTTTATATGCCTGGTCTTACTAGGTCTTTTTCTTAGCTAATGAGAGTTAAGTTTTTTTCCCGGGGCGCCGATTTCCCTTTTCGTAGTTTTTGTTCAAGTTTCCTCCTCTCTATCCCGAATATTACATGTGATGAGGCTCACGCCGAATGGGCCGAACGGTCCCTCAGGCGAGCCGAGGAGTTTTTTCTAACGGGAAGTGAAGTCACGTTAGAGAAGATGCAATCTCTCTTCCGGTTTTGAGCATCTGATAGAGAATACAAGGATTTTCCTTGAGGTTTTTGGGGGATGCGGCCATGGCCAAAGATGCTGGTAAGACTAACGGTAACCTCATCTGTTCATTTTGCGGGAAAACTCAAGACGAGGTGAGAAAGCTGGTCGCGGGACCGTCGGTATACATATGTGACGAGTGCGTTGACCTGTGTAACGACATTCTTCACGAGGAGCTCGACGAGACCGGTCATCAGCATAACAGGATGGCAGTCCCCACGCCGAAGGACATCAAGGCTTCTCTGGACGAGTACATTATCGGACAGGATCATGCCAAGAAGGTGCTCTCGGTGGCGGTGCACAACCACTACAAGCGCATTCAAAACAATCAGCACACCAAGAGCTCGGTGGAGTTGCAGAAATCCAACATTCTCCTCATCGGTCCGACAGGCTCCGGTAAAACTCTGCTTGCTCAAAGTCTGGCGCGGATTCTCGATGTGCCTTTCACTATCGCAGATGCGACGAGCCTAACGGAGGCTGGGTATGTAGGAGAAGACGTTGAAAACATCATTGTCAACCTCCTGCAAGCTGCAGACTACGACATCGAAAAGACGCAACGCGGGATCGTGTATATCGACGAGATCGACAAGATTGCGCGTAAGAGCGACACACCTTCCGTGACTCGCGACGTCTCTGGAGAGGGCGTGCAGCAAGCCTTGCTGAAGATAATCGAAGGGACCAAGGCCAATGTGCCTCCGAAGGGTGGTCGTAAGCATCCTCAGCAGGATTTTATTCAGGTTGATACGAGTAACATTCTCTTTATTGTAGGAGGTGCATTCGACGGGGTAGAGAGAATTATCAATCAGCGGACGGGAAAGAAGAGTCTCGGCTTCGGCACGAATATCGTCCAGATCCAAGACAAAAAAGACAATTCGCTCGCAAGGCTCGAAAGCGAGGATCTGCTCAAGTTTGGCATGATTCCCGAGTTCATCGGGCGACTTCCGGTAGTCTCGTGTCTCGAGCCGCTCGACAAGCCCGCCTTGATCGATATCTTGACCAAACCGAAGAACGCTCTGGTCAAACAGTATCAGACACTTCTGTCTATGGAGGGTGTAGACCTGACCTTTACGACGGAGTCGCTCGATGCGATTGCTGAAAAGGCTCTCGAAAAGCGGACAGGAGCACGAGGTCTTCGGTCGATTATCGAGTCTTGTATGCTCGAGGTCATGTACGACATTCCGAGCAACGCGAGTGTGAAAGAGGTGATTATCACTCCGGAGGTCGTGAGTGCGCAGCAATCGCCGATGCTCGTGTACCACCAGGAGGCGGTCGCTAGCTAAGAGCGCGTAACAAAAATCTCCTCTGCTGCGGCCAGCTGCAAGCTCGCGGGGCTGCGTCTTCGGCTCAAAATGTGCTCAACGTGCCACAGAGGGCACGTCTCCGCGCCTTTTGAGC
>JBIIOE010000056.1:0-22702 GCA_044337105.1 Bdellovibrionota bacterium
ATCTCAGTGGATACACCTCCGGTTGTTTCGCTCGTTTTCCTCGTCTCGCCTCGCATCTCGCCAACCTCGCTACGAAGCTACTTTTGAGACCAGTTCTAGCTGCGGTCTTTACACGAACAACGCGTTCAGAACGAACGCAAAAGCTCCGGCAACACCTTTACGAAACGGGAACGGGGCATTACCTCTCCTAGGCCAAGCTCACGAGCTCGGCCCTCGAGGTCAGCGTGCACATGCGAAAAGAAACTCACACAGCGCCAGCCGCGCCCTATGAGTGCTGTAACCCGCAAGGAGAGATCCTCAAGAGAGAGTACGGCCTTCTCCAGGTCCACCATCAGCAGACCCGATTCGGTACTTTGTGAAAGTGCATCATCCAGCCCTTTCTCGCTCTTGATCGTCGTGAGCTCTCGTCCTGTAGCGCGTGCAACTTCCCTTACCTTGGTGATGAAGAGAAAGTCCTTGGTGAGTAAGAAAATGGGTGCTGCCATGATTATTTTCTCGAAACGCCCCTACTCGATTCCGAAACTTTGCGCCTTTGCGATCAGATTCGATCGTGAGATGCCGAGCTGACGAGCAGCTTCGCTCTTGTTCCCTTCGCAGCGCTTGAGAGCGGCCACTATCAGCTCGCGCTCTACGGAGTCTATTACATCCTTTAATTTCGCTTCGCCCTCGAAAGCACCGGCCGGTGATACGACCTTCGCTTGGCCAGCAGTCGAACCTGCCACAGTTGGCGAAAGGCACGAGAGGTCTATCACATCCTCTTTGCCACTCATGACGTGCGCTCTTTGAAGCTCGTTCTCGAGTTGCCGGATATTTCCGGGCCATGCGTACGATTCGAGCGCAACCATCGCATCCGCAGAAACTGTCTTCTTCTGCGCTCGTGCTTTAGCAGCCATCTTGCCAAGGAAAAAATCTACCAAGAGCGGAACATCTCCGGCACGCTCTCGAAGTGGCGGGAGTCTCAGGTTGACCACATTGAGGCGGTAGTAGAGATCCTCTCGAAAGGTCCCCTTCGCTACCATCTCCTCAAGATTGCGGTTGGTCGCGGCGATGATGCGCACATCGACTCGCTTCTGTTTCGTACCGCCGACCGGCATGAAACTTCCGTCCTGAAGGACGCGTAGCAACTTCACCTGCAGCGCGGGGCTCATCTCTCCGAGTTCGTCGAGAAAAAAAGCACCGCCGTCTGCGACCTCAAAAAGCCCCTGCTTGTCACGAGATGCGCCTGTGAAAGCCCCTTTGACGTGACCGAAGAGCTCCGACTCGAGGAGGTTTTCGTTGAATGCAGAACAGTTCTGAACCACGAACGGCTTGTCGCGGCGTGGGCCGTGCGCATGGAGCGCAGTTGCTACTACCTCTTTTCCTGTACCTGATTCACCGGTAATGAGCACCGGCACATCTGTCTCGACCACCTTGCTCATGATTCGATAGAGCTCGGCCATCGATTGACTTCGGCCAATAATGGTGTCGAAAGCGAAGTGCTCCTGCACGCGTGCTTGCAGCTCACGGTTGGCGATCCGCGTTGCGCGCAATTCCCCGTACAGCCTCCGCACTCGCAAAGCTGCGTACAAACGCGCCAAGAGCTCCTCAGAGTTGTAGGGCTTGCAGATGTAGTCGTCCGCACCCTGATCGAGTCCGTAGATGATGTCCTTCAACTCATCGCGACCCGTGAGCAGCACGATCGGTGTATATCTGAGTTCCGGATTCGACTTGAGGGTCTTTGTAACCTCATAGCCGTTAGGTCCCGGCATCATCACATCGAGCAGGATAACGTCGGGGAGCTCGGCGGTAGCCTTCGCTATCGTCTCGTCCCCCGACGATGCCGTTATGACCTGGTAACCACGGGAAAGCAGCAGCTGCTCGAGTGCGAACAGCCCTTCCGGGTTGTCGTCAACCGCGAGAACCTTTATCGCTGGGGCATCAGACGCCATGAGCGCACGCACTACGAGCGACCACTATCCCTTCATCATATCGAGGAAGTCTTTGTTGCTCTTGGTGCCGTCCATCTTGCTCATCAGCCACTCCATCGCTTCTACGGCGTTGAGCGGATTGAGCACCTTACGGAGCAGCCACACCTTCTGCAGCACGTCGTTCTCGAGCAGGAGATCCTCTTTACGAGTACCGGATGCCTTTAGATCAAGCGCAGGATAGATACGACGCTCGCTCAGCTTACGATCGAGCACGATCTCACTGTTACCAGTTCCTTTGAACTCCTCAAAGATAACTTCGTCCATACGGCTACCGGTCTCGATAAGAGCGGTTCCGATGATCGTCAAGCTACCACCCTCTTCTACGTTACGAGCAGCTCCGAAGAAGCGCTTGGGCTTGTGAAGAGCGTTTGAGTCCACACCTCCCGAGAGGATCTTTCCACTCGGAGGAACGACGGTGTTGTAAGCACGTGCGAGTCGTGTAATCGAGTCGAGCAAGATCACCACGTCGCGCTTATGCTCGACGAGGCGCTTAGCCTTCTCGATCACCATCTCGGCAACCTGTACGTGACGTTGAGCCGGCTCGTCGAAGGTAGAGCTTATGACCTCACCCTTCACGGAGCGAGCCATGTCTGTTACCTCCTCAGGACGCTCGTCAATCAGCAAAACGATCAGCACCACCTCTTTGTGGTTCTCGGTGATGGCGTTCGCAATATTCTGCAAGAGAATAGTCTTACCAGTACGCGGAGGCGCAACGATCAACGCGCGCTGTCCCTTACCGACTGGACAGAAGAGATCCATGATGCGGGTCGACAAACCACCCTTCTTGCTCTCGAGCTTGAGGCGCTCGTTGGGGTAGAGCGGTGTGAGGTTGTCGAAGTGGATCTTGGTCTTGAGGACATCAACAGTGTCGTGGTTGACGGAATTTACCTTCAAGAGCGCAAAATAACGCTCACCTTCCTTCTCGCGTGGGGGTCGTATCTGACCTTCGATGATATCTCCGGTCTTCAAACCGAAACGTCGAATCTGCGCTGGCGAGACGTATACATCGTCTGGACCAGGGAGGTAGTTGTAGTCCGGGGCGCGGAGAAATCCGAATCCATCGGGCAGGAGCTCAAGTACTCCCTCGGCGTAGATACCGCCGTTCGACTCAGACTGTGCGTTCAGGATACTGAAGATAAGCTCCTGCCTACGCATCGTGTTGGCCGCTTCGATATCGAACTCGGCAGCCAGCTTCATTAGTTCATCGTTCTTGAGTCGCTTCAGTTCATTGAGGTTCATGCGATTACACTCACCGTCTCAAAGTATATGTTGTTAAAATCACGTACACTCCCCACGTTGAGCGCCCTCGCTTTTCACAGAGCACACCGAGATGTGGGGATTCGTTTACTTCATCGCCGCCACCCGCGGCCTTACAGGATTCCTCTCTACGCACGCTGCGTCTCAATCCGGAAGCTTTTCGTTGCGAAAACAATCGAGAAATGGAGCATCTTTGATTGATTGCCGAAAGGCTCAAACCGAAAAGACAACTAACGAAAAGTCTTACCGAGCGATACGCGAGAACTGGCTCATTCAACTACCGGCTCTACGTTGCTACAGACGAGACGCCGCACCTAATTTTTGATTGATGCGAACTACGTGGAGAAGCTCGAAGGACACTTAACAGATTAGTGAAATGGATTTTAAAGATCCCCCTTCACCTACCTGGGCGCCCTTTTTACCCCCCTGTCGTAACAAGGGTTCACATCTGAGTCAAGCCCCCATACGACGTTGCTCTATCGTCTTGGCCGAGACCTCGCGAATATACGAGGGTTCCAAGGCTGCAATATCAGCCACAGAAAAGCTCTCCTGTGGCACATCCACACTGATCAAGCCCAGCGCGACCTCAGGAACTGGGTGTATTTCGACCCCCGAAATCTCAAGATTCCTCTGTGGGGACAGGTGCATTCCAGCTAGTTCGGCTCGCTCCAGAAGCTTTTCGTGCCCTACGAGCCTGGGCTCAAAGACAACCGAGGGCACCCCACCGACGAGCTCGTACTCGCCACAAAATACCTCTGCCCGCCTGGCATCTGCAACAACTGTCATGCGACCAGCCCCTGCACCCGCCCGTCCACGCGCTGCGACTGCTCCCAGGAACGAACACACACCGACACACGGAATTCGCAACGACCACGCAAGTCCCTTCGCAAAGCTCATACCGATACGCAGCCCTGTAAAAGACCCTGGGCCGACTCCAACTCGTATGTGAGCGAGATCACCGAGCGAAACATGAGACTCATCGCACACCGCTCGAACGAGACCCGGCAACTGCTCGAAGTGATCCCCTTCGCCAGCCGAATGCCGAGAAACGACCACACCCCCTACCCCCTGCAGCGCGACGCTACAGAAGGACCCACTCGTGTCGATGGCAAGAACCGGACTATCCATGAGAGCTATGCCACGCTCCGTGTATTACTAAGGGAAGAAGATACGCCGCAGATCGTTTCCGAACGCAAACACCATCAGGAGCAGCAGGAAGGCCATACCGACCTGGGTTGCGACCATCTGCGCCTTAAGCCCGAGCGGAGAGCCTTTGATCTTCTCAATCGTAAACAGCAAGAGATGCCCACCATCCAACACCGGGATAGGCAGCAAATTCATAACCCCCAAGGCGATGTTGATCAGGATCGTTATCATGATCAGATGCATCCACCCCTTTTGGGCGCTGCTTGCAGTTTGTTTAATGATCTCCAGAGGACCACCCACAGTGTCTTTAGGTGAGAGCGCCCCTCGAAACAACGCGCCAAACATATGCAGCGTCTGCTTGACGATCCCCACGACCTGCAAACCTCCCGCCATGAATGCGTCGGTCAAGGAGCATGGAACGTACACTATCGGGGGTGCTATACCGATTCGGTACGCAGACTCCTCTCCTCCACGCCCCTCAACTACATCGAGTTCAGTGAACCCGGCCTTCGGCGTTACGGTAATCGTGTTGGAATCGTAGCGCGACGGCTCCCCATCTTGAGTCTCATAGATCGGTCGTTCAACAACGAGACTGAGCGGCTTGCCTTGTGATGCGCGAACGACATCGACAAGCTCCTTGTACGACCCAACCTCTTTACCATCAACGGTCGAGACCTTGTCTCCTGGCTTCAGCCCTGCTTCAGCGCCGGGCAATCCCTTGGTTATACTCCCTACCACAACCGGCCGACCCTGGGGCTCTGGCAGACCGTTGACGTAGAACATCCCTGTGCCGAGTGCCCAGGCGAAAAGAAAGTTGGCCACAGGACCAGCGAGCACGATTGCGCACCGCACCAGGTAGGGCTTTTTGAGGAACCACCGACTCTGATCGGCGACCATCGCTGTTTGCGCTGGCGTCAACTGCTCTTGAGTACCCTCGATTGGAGACGCCCCTCCCGCTTCGGTGGCGGTCTCTATCTCCCCCGTCAAGAGACGCGGATCGTCTCCAGCCATGCGCACGAAGCCTCCCAGAGGCACAGCGCGTAGCGTATACGTAGTTTCCTTGCCTTGAATCTTGAAGAGCGGCTTCCCAAACCCGAGAGCGAACTCGAGCGCCCCTACTCCGAAGAGCTTGGCTATCAGAAAGTGTCCCAATTCGTGAACGAATATAAGAACACCGAGAACGGCGAGCGCGGCGCCCAGGTATGGAACCCGTTCGAACAACTCGTAAAACCGCTGCACAAGATCGTTAGTACTCATATCCCTACTCTCTGACACTCTGCGTTCGATGTCGAGCCCACTCCGTCACCACCGAGCAGTTCTCTCGTAACTCATCCAGCGTCTCATAGCTCTGATGACCGAACGTATCGAGCGCTTCATCCACTAATTCAAATATCCCACGAAACGGTATTCGACGCCCCAAGAAAGCCTCTACCGCCACCTCGTTGGCTGCATTCAAAACAGCCGCGGCCCCCTTCGCGCCTCGCAGGCATGCGCGAGCGCGAGAGACCGCCGGAAAGCGCTCGTCGTCAACCGGTTCGAAAGTCAGCTCTCGCACCGAGACGAGATCCAGCGGACGCATCACGCTACCGAGCCGCCCATCCGGAAAGGCAAGCGCATAGGCGATCGGTCCCTTCATGTCAGGTACTGAGAGCTGGGCGAGAACCGTCCCATCCCGCAACCGCACCATAGAATGAACGATGCTTTGAGGATGCACGATGACCTCGATGGCCTCAGGTGCCATATCGAACAACCAGTGTGCCTCGATTACTTCGAGCGCTTTGTTCATCATCGTTGCTGAATCTATCGAGATCTTGGCCCCCATTCTCCACTGAGGGTGCTTGAGCGCCTGCTCGGGGGTAATCGATGCGAACTCAGCGGCTGGTGTCGTACGAAACGGACCACCCGAAGCAGTAAGAATAAGCGAGCTCACATCCTCCTGCTGCACGCCCTGCAAGACCTGAAATATTGCAGAGTGCTCGCTGTCGACAGGAATGAGCTTCGCGCCGTGGTTGGCAGCCTTTTCGAGCACCAGAGCCCCGGCAACTACCAACGACTCCTTGTTGGCGAGCGCGACATCTTTACCACTCTCGAGCGCTGCAATGACGCTCGAGAGACCGACCATCCCAACCACAGCCGCCAGCACGATTTCAGACTGCGAGGCCTTGATAGCCGCCGAGATTTCCCCTTCTCCACATACGAGATCTGTTGCTTCCCAGCGCGTCGAATTTGCACCGAGCCCCAGCTCTCGTTTCAGCTCTGCGAACGCCTCAACATCAGCCACGCCAGCTACACGGGGGCGAAACTCGCGTATTTGCGCCGCCAACGCCTTCGCCTGTCGACCCGCAACAAGAAGATCGATCGAGAAGCGCTCAGGATGCATCCGCGCCACCTCGAGTGCGGAGACTCCGATGGAGCCGGTAGAGCCGACGATGGCAACTCGCTTCATATCATCTCCACGAAAGGCCCCAGATCATCAGAGCCACGAGAACAACTGGAGCTGCCCCGATCATACCGTCGAATCGATCGAGGATGCCGCCATGGCCGGGGAAAAATGACCCCGTATCCTTCACCCCTCGAAGCCGTTTGAGATACGACTTCGAGAGGTCCGCAGCTTGCGCCGCGCACGTCGCAAGCAGAGACAGGACGATCAGGCCCACGATCCCCCTTTCATCGCCAAGAAGAAGCCGCCAGAACACCACTCCTGCGACTGCGCCAATAACCAGACCAGCGATACTCCCCTCCATCGTCTTGTTCGGAGAGAGCGCAGGAGCCATCTTGGTGCGACCGAGAGAGCGCCCCACAAAATAAGCGCCCGCATCATTGAGAGCGACGACCGCAACCAGCCACCACAGAATCTGGATGCCATTCGAGAAACTACTCAAAAGAACAAGCTGTGGAGCGCTGATAGCGACAAGCAGAAAAGCGGGCCCATACCGTCCACCCTCGCGCGCTGCGTCTTCCAAACGCTGGCGACCATCGAGCACGTGATAGATCATCAGCGCCTGAGCGCTCAGCAACAGGGCTCCATACACCATCTCCCACGACATCGAACGGCCGAGCACACCCTCGATAGACACATAGATCGCCGCTAGGGACGGGATGACGAGGATGACGAACGAAACAAAACCGGCGATCGGCCGGTACCGCAGCGTTTGCGGATCACGCGCGAAGAGCCGCACCACTTCGAAGGTACTCAAGACCGCAACCGCACCAGTCCACAACACTCCGAGCAGTCGCCCGTAGGGGATAGTGACAGCCAGCACTGAGAGCGCACACGCGACCGTCAGCACTATCAGCGCGGTGAGCAACCTATCCTTGAGGGACCCGTTGTGCTCGAAGGTAAAAACCCCCCGAAGGGTTTTAAGAACCGACAATTTGCTCTTGGGTAAGTCCGAAGCGGCGGTTTCGTCCTGCGAAGACATTGAGGCACCTGTAATATTCATCACGTGAAAAATCGGGCCATAGCGTCGAAGAGACTACGATCTCCGAATAGGCCAACTGCCACAACAAGAAGTTTGATATGCGCGTCTCGTCGCTGGTTCGAATGAGAAGGTCCGGATCGGGCACATCCGGCAGATACAGAAAGTTTCCAAAGGTCTCTTCAGTGATCGCGTCAGGCGAGATCTCCCCAGACGCGATAGCTTGGGCGATCTTGCGAGTTGCTTGAACGATCTCGTCTCTGCCCCCGTAAGAGACTGCGAGGATCAGCTCCATACCATCGAGCTGCGCAGTGCGTTCCTCATTTCGCTGCAGGATCTCTCGCACAGACGCCGGGAGCCGCGAGAGATCCCCCATCGCACGCAACCGAATCCCGTTCTTGAGCAACAACTCTAGCTCGGATTCGAGGTACTGTAAGAAGAGCTGCATGAGCCCGCCCACCTCGTCCTGTGGCCTACGCCAGTTCTCGGTCGAGAAAGCAAAGAGCGTGAGGTAACGAATTCCGAGCCGACGACTCTCCTCGACCACCATACGAACACTCTTCGCGCCGTTGCGGTGGCCCTCTACACGCGGGAGAAATCGACGCCTGGCCCAACGACCATTACCGTCCATAATTATGGCAACGTGTTTCGGGATAGCCATCGGCACATCAACGCAATTGCGCACCGGAGCAGCCGCGGTTACATCTGAATCTGCTCCGTTACTCGACATGCAATACTTCTCCGCTCGGCACTACGCCCTGACTCAGACGTGGAGGCGTCACACCTCCATCATCTCCTTCTCTTTCGCCGCAGCCGCAACATCGACGTCCGCTACAACTTTGTCGAGGATCTTCTGGATCTCTTCCTGCATACGGCGAGCATCATCCTCGGAGACCTCTTTGTTCTTGACCTGCTTCTTGACCCCTTCAACTTCGTCTCGGCGAAGGTTACGAAGAGCCACCTTGGTCTCCTCGGCCATCTTGGAAACCTTTTTGATCATCTCCTTACGACGCTCTTCGTTGAGCGCTGGAATGACGACGCGGATGAGCGAGCCATCACGCGCAGGATTCAAGCCAAGTTCGGACTGCTGAATCGCCTTCTCGATCGATTCCATCGCCGAAGCATCGTACACTTGAATGGTGAGCATGCGAGGTTCAGGAGCGGCTACCATGCCGAGCTGCTGAAGCGGGACATGCGAACCGTAATAATCCACGTGCAACCCTTCGAGGAGGGATGGCGTTGCACGTCCCGTTCTCAAGCGGCTGAGTTCCTTCTTGAAGTGCTCGAGGGTCTTCGAACACTGCTGCTTATAGTTGTCAAATTGTCCACTCATACGACTAGACCTCTCATTTTAAGTTAAGCGTGATCATCCTTGGACAAGGGTGCCGATCGGCTCCCCACACACGATGCGGCGCAGATTCCCCTCGCCCCCGATGTTGAAGACGACTATCGGGAGGTGATTGTCCATGCAGAGAGAGATAGCAGCGGTGTCCATGACCCGCAATCCCTGCTGCAGAACGTCCATGAATGAGATCGTTTGAAACGGCTTGGCGTCGGGATTCGTAACAGGATCGCTGTCATAGACTGCGTCAACCTTGGTGCCTTTGAGCAGCACCTCTGCGCCCATCTCCATCGCTCGGAGACTCGCTGCGGTATCGGTCGTAAAGAAAGGATTGCCCGTGCCGCATGCGAACACAACCACACGTCCCTTCTCCAGATGCCGCGTCGCGCGACGACGGATGTACGGCTCCGAGATCTGGCGCATCTCAATCGCCGAAAGCACCCGCGTGTAGACCCCCTCTGCTTCGAGCCTGTCCTGGAGCGCCAAGGCATTGATAGCGGTTGCGAGCATCCCCATGTAGTCGCCCGTCACCCGTTCTATCCCTTGCGCACCACCACCCTGGACTCCGCGGAAGATGTTGCCTCCTCCGATGACCACCGCAACCTGAACACCGAGCTGAACCACTTCGCGAATCTGCGCAACAAGGGTCCTGACGATCGTCGGGTCAATGCCCATACCCTTGTCACCAGCAAGGATCTCACCACTCAACTTCAGAAGGATGCGTTTGTACTTAATCTCTGACATGTTCTCCGTACGTTTATCCGAGAGCTCAAAAGAATGCGGCGGGCATCTTGTCGATCCCGCCGCACGGCGCGCGCCTCTCCACGAAACCAACGGGAGCGGAGCGCTAGGAACTACTTGTCACCGACCATGGCGGCAACATCAGCTGCGATATTGCTCTGGGTCTTCTCTACACCTTCACCAACCTCCATGCGCGAGAAGCGGCGAATGGTCACCTTCTCTCCACACTTCATGCTGATGGCATCGATGAGATCCTTGATGGTCTTCGACTCTGTCTCATCCTTGATGAATACCTGGCGCAGAAGCACGTTTGCTTCGAGAAACTTCTCGACCTTGCCCGGCAAAATCTTGTCGGCCTTCTTCCTCTGCTCGTCGTTGAGCTGCTCCATGAGGATCTCTTTTTCCTTCTCGAGGATCTGCTCGGGAACATCTTCAACCGAGAGAAAGCGTGGCTTCATGGCTGCTACGTGCATTGCGATGTCGCGAGCCAAAGCACGGAACTCGTCCCCGCGCGCTACGAAGTCGGTCTCACAGTTAAGCTCAACCACTGCTACTACCTGGTCACCTGGGTGAATGTACACACCGAGCGAACCCTCGGCAGCGGTCTTGCCGGAACGCTTCTCAATGTCCTTGAGGCCCTTCTTACGAAGCACTTCAATCGCCTTGTCCATCGAGCCTTCGGCCTCGGTTAGGGCAGCTTTGCAATCCATCATCCCTGCTCCGGTCATCTCGCGGAGCTTCTTAATCATCTCGCTGGTCACTTGTGACATACAACAATTCTCCTGAAAGTAAGTATTGATTCAAAACACCTGCTGCACAGCTCTAACCGCTCACTACACCCCTCCGTTGGGTGGCGTGACACCCACGGGGGAGTAGTAGTGGCTTGAGTCCGGAACGTGCTTACGCTACGGCTACGCCGCTCTCGGCTGCCGGACTTACGTGGCTGCCGTTGGCAACCTCAGGTCGGTGAGTGTCGGCACCGTTTTTGACATCTCCCGGAAAGCGTGCGTTGAAGATCGCACGGCCTTCGAGAATCGCGTCAGCGAGAGCCGACATAAAGAGCTTGAGAGTGCGGCTTGCATCGTCGTTCGATGGGATCGGGAAAGCAACCTCTCCTGGATCTCCGTTGGTGTCGACGAGAGCTACAACCGGGATGTGCAAACGAGTTGCTTCCGCGATAGCGATCTCCTCTTTCACGATATCAATAACAAAGATCACATCAGGAACCTTCTTCATGTTACGGATACCGCCCAAGTTTGCCTCGAGCTTCTCGAGTTGTCGGCTGATGTCGAGGCGCTCTTTCTTGGCGAGACGCACCTTCGAATTCTCCTGGTTGGCCTCTGCGAGGAGGTTCTCCAGCTTGCGCATGCGATCGATAGACTTCTTGATCGTTTGGAAATTGCTCAGGCATCCACCCAACCAACGAGAGGACACGAAGAAAGCTCCACATCGGGAGGCTTCCTCTTTCACGATATCCTTGGCCTGCTGCTTCGTTCCAACGATCAGAACGTTACCGCCGAGAGACACGCGATCGACGATGTACTTGCGAGCGATCTCCCACTTCTTGAGGGTCAGATCGAGGTTGATAATGTGAACGCCGCTGCGCGCCCCGTAGACGTACGGGAGCATTTTGGGATTCCAGCGCTGAGTCTGGTGACCATAGTGGGCTCCGGCATCCATCAAGGTTCGAATTGTGATTGGGGTGCCAGGTTGAATGGCAGACGGCTGCTGTGCAGCAGTTTCTTGAGTATTTGACATAGCTTTCCTCTGTCTTAGTTTGACCTCCCCGCCAGCGAAGACCCCCTTTTGAGGAGCACTAAGACCGCAGCGGGTGCGATAAAGTTCCAGGGGTTATAGCACCGTTTACCTCTCACTGCCACCCTAGAGGCGGCGCTCGTGCAGCCCAGCCCAGTCGACACCGAGACGCTGCCTCGACTCGAACGCCGCACATTAGCTAAACACCTAAAAACAGACAGCTTATAGTAGCTATCACGAGGCAATCGTGACCCATAAACTGCCGGCGGAGTACCAGCTGGTTAGCAAAAGCATGCGTTCCGAACCAAACCCAACAGTTCATCGGAGCATTTAGCCCGGAGGTACACAGCTTTCGGCTAAAAAGCCCCCTGTCGAGTTTCGGCTAAAAAATCCGCTACCGAGCGCGACTAGCACAGAAGCTTTTGGTACCTTTTGGAAGTGGCCTCTGCCCGTGCAAAAGGGCCTGATGCCTCGAAGTAGTACAACCAAAAAAGTAGTTTATCCTATGCAGAAGCTCATTCACATCATCGTCGACTACGCCCCCGGAGATCTCGCCTGTGCTGAAGTCGTATCCGCACTCGCCGCCAAGATTCCTGCTGACTACCACTGGCACCTGACATCAGTGTCGAGCTTCGACACCGTTTCGACCGGATTTGCCGTGGCCCAGCTCGGGCTTCAAAGCGAGAACCTCCGACCACAAGACACACTCATTTATGCAAATTGCGCTCCGCGCAAGGACCGCCGCGAAGCACGCATCAACAACGAGGGCGAGGGTTTCCTCTACGGAGTGTTGCGTAGTGGCGTGCGTGTCATGGTCGTAAACGCAGGATACTCACTCTCCTTCGTACGAGAAGATCTCGAAGAGCTCTGGAGCATGAAGGTCGATGTTGGCGGATCGCAGTTCCGCTCGCGCGATAACTTTCCGCAGCTCGTAGGACAAGCAGCACGCGGAGAATCCACGTTCTTAATCGAAAGACTGAATCCAGCGGATGTGATTCCAGAGGCGCCACGCTCTGCGGTGGCATACGTTGACTCCTTTGGAAACCTGAAGAGCACTGTGCGCGACGGAGACCCAGAGGTGGCAGACCTAAAGCCGGGACAACGTGTCGTGGTGTCGATCAACGACGTGGAAATGGCTGCAACCGTAGCTGCGGGAAGCTTCAACGTCCAGGAGGGAGACATCGCGCTCGCGCCCGGCTCGAGCGGACATGGGCGTAAGTATTGGGAGATCTTCCAGCGCGGTGGCTCGGCGTGGGCGACCTACCGTAAGCCGCGTCCTGGGGCCAAGATCACGTTCAAGGTTTGATCGCGCTACTGTAGCACCCCAGGGACATGCCCAGACTCACGTGTGGCGCTCTCAAACAGATACGAGAGCGCTCTACACGTGAGTCATTTGACTCATATCTCTCAAGCCTTACCTCGGCCGCGGCGACTATTCCTTCAGCGCATCGTCGGGCCTCGCCCTCTCCCCTCGAAAATAATTTCAGCACGAATCCCTAAAGCTTCTTGCACGCTCAGCCGACCCTTAAGTTGTAAATCATTAAATCCAGGCAAGCAGTGGGCACGCAATTCGAGGTTCTCATAGTCGATCCCGATCCCGAAAGCCGCATGAGGCTACGGCAGGCCACTGCCGTGTGCGGAGAGTTTGCTTCTGTCAAATTGGAGTCATCGCTGCTCGAAGCGCTCAAAATGATGCGCGATAGGATGACCTGCAACATCGTCTTCATCTCACAAACCTTCGAGTCGAACGAATCACGAGAGTTCGTGAAGATGGCTCGTGAAACCCCCTATGGACAGTACGCAGCGTACATAATGGTTCTCAACGGTTCTCAACAGAGCCGCAGCGGCGTAGCTTCAAATGTATCAGGCGGAGTCGATGGTTTTCTCTTTCAGCCCTTCTCTGTCGAGGCACTGCGCGAAACCACCGCTATAGCGGCGGAGGTGCGCGCTAAAGCCACGGCGGCACGAAAGATTGCGTCTCGAAAGCTCTTGGCGAACGCCATCGTTCCGCAGGTCGAAAAGCTCTTCGGACAGGAACTGATCGGAACGCCGAGCCCCCAACAGAAATACGAATTGAAGTCTGTTGTGCGCTCCTTGCTTGGTGCGTACGACAACGAGCACGAGTTTTTCGATGCGGTTGCGGATCTCTTCATCTCGGTCCCACCGCCGAAACCTCCCTCCGAAGACGACCTCTCACCTATCGCCAGACGCCGAAGACTGCGGCTGCAGGAGGCCAAGAAACGCGAAGAGGAGGCTGCGGGCAAAGACGGGGCTCCTGAAACCCAGAAGCGCGGACAAGGCGGCTATTTCGTTCGTCGTAGCAAATAGCGCTCTCAAGAACCACCAGCGTTATCAGAAACCAATAGACCGCCGGATCACGAGGCCGTTCGCGCCGGCCGCACGTTCCATGGCTCGCAGAGCACGCTCTCCGTCATCTCCCAACGCAAGACTCCACTGGTTCACATACAGGTCGACATGCGCCCAGATGACCTGGTCGTCCAATTCTTGAGCATGAGCCTTCATGGTCGGCAAACACTCGTGTCGGTGCTCGAAGGCATACGCGACCGAACGACGAACAAGGAGATCAAAGTGCGCCCTGACCTCTTCTGGCAAGGTGCGATCGGCCGCGATGACCCCGAGAGGTAGAGGAAGCTCTTCTGCACGCTCCCACAATTCGCCGAGATCTGCGAGCAGCGTCAGTCCGTGATCCCGATACGTAAACCGACCTTCGTGAATCACTACACCGTAATCCGCCGCGCCTCGCTCGAGCGCCGGCATTATCTCCGAAAAGACACGGTGCTCTATCCGATTGACGTGCGGAAAGAGCTTCCTCATGAGGAGATAGGCTGTAGTCATAGCTCCCGGGCACAGAACTGTGGCATCGGCAGACAACGGCTTCGAGTGCGGACTCGCAAGCAGTAGAGGGCCAACCCCAAATCCAAGAGCAGCTCCGGCAGAGCACACCTCGAAGCGATCACTTGAAGCGACCACCGCCGCCGCGCTTGCTTTAGAGAAATGCAGCGCCCCCCGCTGCAACCGTTCATTGAGTTCTTGTATATCGTAGAGCTCTATTGAGAGGTCCAAGCCTGCGGTATCAAGCTTACGCTCGAGCAGCGCGTGAAACATGAAGGTATCGTTTGGGCAGGTCGAGATTCCGAGTGTGTAGTTCATAGAATACACGTTCTCACGAAGAGAAGCGCTGATGCAGCCAGCGCATCGTGCGCGCGCTACACCTGTCAAAGACAAAGGCTTACGAGCGTTGCGAGCGTACCACACCCCCCTACCCAAACCAACGCCAGCGGAACGTGGGCCCCTTATTCGCACGTCCTCGAAGCACCACATAACACGTTGGTACGACTCGACAAGACCTCTCCTCCCATGTGCCAGCACCACCACGCACATCGGTTTTGGGCAAGCTCTACCACAACAACCTGCCAACCTCAGGGTGCACCCCTCGTGGGAGCTTTTTCTCTGGCGCTCCAACGCTACCCAAGGTATGCCTGGGAGTTGGATTACCTGTGCTCGGAGGGTCTCATGGAGCGTTATGTAGTCATTAGTACCTTCAACGACCAGCGAACAACCAACTCAGTGTGCGCAGGGCTGGAAGGTCACGGAATTCCTGTCATGATCGAGCACGTGCATGTCCGCGGTGGCTCCCTCGTCGGTGTCGCATTCAGAGTCCTCGTTCCTCTCGAATCATCACAAGCAGCTCTGAAAATCCTTGCAGGTCTGGGCATCACCCAGTGGAACGAGAATCTCAACTCAGATCCCGCCTCGGAGAGTGCGTCCCCTTCGTGACGGGTCGGCCATGCGAGGAATACATGCTCCTCGTGGAATCGAGCGGGTGGTGGCGAGAGCAGGAATGAGACCAGTCCTAGTTTTGGCCTAAACGAGCATACCAGCGACAGCGAAGCCTCCCCCTTCTCATCGTCCTGCACCTACACCGGCCTCCTCGTCATCATCAAGAAACTTCGGCGCTTCAGAGTTTACATGGTAAGGGACTGCACAAGAAGGCGCGCGAGAAGCCTTTAAGCAGAGGCCGATCTCAGGCCCCACACACTCAGTAAACAAGCAAATAGTGAGGAATTGAAAGTGAAGCACATCGTGGCAAGAATTATTTTCTTACTTAACCCCGTCTGTCGCCATACAGCGCTCACCACACGAAGCGATCCACGATGACGAAAGCCAACAAGAGCAGGCTCGCCGCGCCGTTCCTGCTGAAAAACACCTGATCGATGCAAGCTACTCCTCGTCGAGCAACGAGGATGTGTTGATTGAAGAGCAGGGCCGCGAAGACAGCTACGCCAACTGCGTATGCGCTGCGTAGCTCGAAAACCACTCCGAACTCAGTTAAGAGCGCCACCGTTGCTACATGAAGGATGGCCGCTAAGAGCCTTGCGCCGCGGAATCCTAGATACCGAGGCACGCTGAAAAGCCCCTGCTCCCGGTCAAAATCCATATCTTGGCAGCTGTACAAGATATCGAACCCCGCCACCCAGGTAAGCACAGCCCCCATCAACCAGAGCGGTTCCCACGCCCAGGTAGCTGTCATCGCATACCAGACTCCGCCGGGTGCCAGTGCTAACGCCAAGCCGAGCACAAAATGACACATCGAAGTGAAGCGTTTTAAGAGTGAGTATCCGAGCAAAACAAACAGGACTGGAGGAACCATCATCAAGCAGTGTATGCCGAGCGCTGCAGCCGCGATGGCAAAACTTACAGCACTTCCGACAGTCAGTCCCCATGCTTCAAACGAAGAGATCCTACGACTCGGAAGCTCGCGTCCCTTCGTACGAGGGTTTGCTGCATCGATGGAGGCATCTACAAGCCTGTTGAAGGACATCGCCGCAGTCCGCGCCGCTACAACAGCAACTAGGAGCGATACGATCTGAATCCATGAGAGCGGATACGCTCGCGACACCACGACCATCATGATGAGTGCAAATGGCAGGGCGAAGATAGTATGAGAAAATTTGACGAAGCTCCCCCAGAGCGCCAGACGCTCGAGCACTATCATGTCCGATGCACTCCTATCACTCCTCCCCTGAGGGCTCCTTCCAACGACCTACAAGAGAGTTCGGGATACCCATCGTATCCAAAACCTTCATCACCATATGATTGATCAGGTCGTCGATCGTCTTCGGTTGCGAGTAAAACGCTGGCATCGCAGGGAGCACCCGCACTCCATATCTGCTCAAGGTCAGCATGTTTTCGAGGTGGATAGGAGAGAGCGGTGTCTCGCGCGGGACTACGATGAGCTTACGTCCCTCCTTCATCACTACATCGGCAGCACGGTGAACGAGGTGGGTTGGCACACCGTGAGCGAGCGCCCCGAGCGTAGCCATGGAACACGGGATGACGACCATTCCATTTGTGACCATCGAACCGGATGCGATCCGCGCACCGATATCTTTCGGATTATAGAAGGTGACGTTCGAGGCCTGAGAACTACACAGTCGCTCGTACGAGAGACTCGATTGGCCGATTGAGATCCCCTCTTCGTCACTTAGCACCCGAAGAGCCGACTCTGAGATGACGACATGCACCTCATCGACGAGGCTCGGAAGAACTTGCAACAGCCGCACAGCGTAGCGAATACCGCTCGCTCCCGTTACTCCGACAATCCAGCGTTGGTCCTTACTGCTTTGCATATCTGCAAAGTAGCACGCATCAACGACTAACTCCAACAAGCCTCGCTTCCCCAGGGGCAACTCCGTCTGCTGTGGCATATCATCGTCAATTCACAAAAAACACCACACTGTAGCGCAGTATGCACCCCCTCGAACCGCTCCTCAAAGACGCCCTTCTGAGCCGTAGACGGATCATCGCGACGTACGGTGGACTCCGACGTGAGATGTGTCCGCACATCATCGGAACTAAAGATGACAAGCCACACTGCCTCTTTTACCAGTATGCGGGCGAGAGCTCGCATGGACTAGAGCCTCCCGGATCGCCGAACAACTGGCGCTGCCTTCCTCTCGAAGGCTTAAACGATGTGGAGGTTAATGAAGGAGATTGGTACTCAGGAAGCAACTACACAACCGTGCAGAGCTGTATCGATACGATCGACACGATGACGGTGATGGATATCGGCGAGTCCGGTTGAATAAGTATGGGAGGGGGTGCTAGTACGCCTCGCTTGCCTAAGATCCGTGCTTACGCCCCAGATAGATAAAGGCCACCCCACCGCACAAAGAGATCGTCCGCTCTGGACTCCACCCTGCACGGATCATCATCTCTTCGAACGCCGATCCACACGGGAACTTCGCCGACGTTTTAGGGAGGTATTGATACGCGCGACGTTGGCCCGAGATTAAGCCACCAATGAAAGGGATGATGGTGTTAGAATAGAATGAGAACATGCCACGCCACATCCGATTCCGTGGCTGACCAAACTCGAGAACTGCCAGCCATCCCCCTTCGACACACACGCGCCACATTTCACGCAACCCTCGTTCAGGATCCGGCAAATTACGTACCCCATACGCTACCGTGATCGCATCGAATGAAGAATCACTGAAGGGCATAGCCTGTGCATCGACCTCACGCCACTCACAGTTGGCGAGCGCCGTCCAGCGCTTCCTCGCTACCGCCAACATCTGCGGCGATATATCGGCCCCGACCACTTTGTCGAAGCGAGTCGCAAGTCGCGGAACCAACGCACCAGTTCCCGTGCACAGATCGAGACAGGTTGCACCTTTGTCGACAGGGAGACTCACCACCAGCCTCTTCTCCCACACCCTGTGGAGCCCCAAGCTCAGTACCGTATTCAACACGTCGTACGTGGGGGCGATAGAGTCGAACATGCGCCGCACCTCGGCCGAGTTGGTCGGGCGGTCAAGGGAAGAGATGAGAGGAGCTTCGTTCATACAGCCGAAACTCTAACACACCCTGCCTGCACAAGGAATTCAAGTGAAAAGCCCTCCAACGAGTGAAAACGCTTTCATCCGTGAAGGTGGAGGCGTTCTCTGTTAGCCGTTTTTCGCAGAAGGCGGAGCCGCTCACGAGCAGCAGGCGGACCACCCGGGCAAAGGAGCTTCCACTCCGCTTACTAGCAGCCCCAAGATCCCAACACTAAGCGGACCACCACGGACCGCGGAGCTTCCGCTCCGCCTGCCAGCAGCACGACAGTGCCAGCATAAGGCGGAGGTCCACGTCCATTCCGCTTGCTAGCAGCCACACAATCCCAACACTAGGCGGACCACCACGGACCGCGGAGCTTCCGCTCCGCCTGCCAGCAGCACGACAGTGCCAGCAAAAGCGGACTAGAAAGTCCGCGGTCCGCTTCCGCTCCGCCTGCCAGCAGCCACACGATCCCAACACCAAGCAGACCCATAAGACCAGCAAAAGCAATCACCTCCCCCTGATCCTTTGATCCTTCCCCCGGACTCTCTGAGATCTCCTCAGGGAACAAGACACCGTCTACGCACAAGCGGTTGCGACAGAATCCAGCTGTTCCCACCCCGGAAGTCACGGTACCATCCGACTACTATGTTCAAACACGGAACAACGTCTGGCACCCTACTCCTGAATCTCATTCGTCTTTCCCCATTGGCAACCTCTGTCATGCTGGGTGCGCTTTCCACGCCGACCGATATCGAGAGCTCGCAAGCGGCTGTCGGAAGGCTCGTCGTATTGTCGGTTATTGTAATCGTATGGAGCATGGGTGAAAGCACTGTGCTGTTGTGGCATCACGCGAAGCAGCAGCGCTCGCAATCCGCGCGTGGATACGGATTCGTTACCGTACTTGTGGGCATAGTCCTCCTCGGGCTCCTAAATATCTTCCGCGCTCGCAGCTCTCAAAGCCTCTTCCTTCTCACCCTGGCTATGATCTCAGCGAGAGGGATGTCCCGAGCAGGATGGGAGCAGAGCCGACCTCGCATAGGCTTCGGTGCTGGACTCGTCGGCGCTGCGCTTCTAGCCCTCCTCTCTTTCCTCGCGGTCTCTCCCGACTTCTATTGGGAGAAGATCGCTTTTGCTACCGCGATCGGGTGCGCTGTAGCCTCAGTCGAGGCCACCTGGTTTGGTACCACGTTGGAACCCCCAAGCGAGGCGCGCTGGGCCCTTCCTCTCTTTCGTATCGTGCTCTTTGCAGGGCCCGTGATAGTAGCAACGATGGCGCTGGCCGGATACCTGCCCACGTACCACGCCGCGGTTTATGCACTCATTCCTGTAGCCGCTCGAGTCGTCAAGCAAGCCTCACAAAGTGGCGCAAACCTCACATCCTGCTACCGAACCACAGCCGGACTTTATCTCGGCTTCATCGGTATCATGACGACGTGTCTCTTTCTCATGCTCAAGCCGACGTAATTTTGCCTGCGCTACCGGCTTCAGAGCCTACACACCAGAGCACTCAGAGGCCCTCGAAGCTCCCTGACGCCGCACAGATGTTTCCCGACACCCGAACATCGTGATAAGACAACGCCATCATGGTCACACCACAAACCCCGATTGGTAAGCGCAGAGTCCTCAGCGGAATACAACCCACATCAGGTATCCACCTCGGAAACTATCTGGGAGCCATCCGACAGTGGGTCGACAAGCAACACGAAAAGGACAACTTTTTCTGCGTCGTCGATCTCCATGCTCTAACCGTCCCTCAAGATCCAGCCAACCTTCGGCGCTGCTCGCAGGAGCTCATAGCGATCTTTCTCGCCTGCGGACTCGATCCGGAAACATGCACGATATTCCTACAGAGCCAAGTCCGAGCGCATACAGAGGCAGCCTGGTTACTCACCTGCGAGACACCGCTTGGCTGGCTCAACAAGATGACGCAGTTTAAAGATAAATCTCAAAAGCAGGAATCGATCGGTGCTGGATTGTTAATGTATCCGGTGCTCATGGCAGCAGACATCCTGCTCTACAATGCTCACGAGGTCCCAGTTGGAGAGGACCAAAAGCAGCATGTGGAGCTCGCGCGCAACATCGCAGAGAAGTTCAATCGCCGTTTCGGCGATATACTGCGAGTTCCAGAGCCGGTAATTCCACACATCGGCGCCCGAATTATGGGCCTCGACAACCCGCTTGCAAAGATGTCCAAGAGTAGCGCTACGAATCCAGGCCACGCAGTCCTACTTACCGACTCGCCGGATTCGATCCTCAAAACATTCAAACGAGCAGTGACCGACTCCGGGGGTGATATCCGCTTCTCTGATGATCCTGCGAAGGCAGGGGTCAATAACCTGCTCAGTATCTACAGTGTAGTAACAGGCAGAAATAGAGAGCAAACCGAGAGTGATTTCCAGAACGCGCGCGGTTATGGCGACCTGAAGATTAAGGTAGCCGAGGCAGTAATCACAGCCCTTTCCCCGATCAGAGAGCGCTTCCACGCACTGATGAAGGAACAAGGGGAGCTGGAAGCGCTCATGCGCAAGGGTGCAGAGCGCGCCTCAGGGGTTGCTGAGGCTACCCTGCATGCGATGAAAAACGCGGTGGGGCTTTACACCTTCACGCGCTAGGGATGCGAGGCACCAACCAAGCCTCCCAAAGTTGCATAAACCTCACATCCCGCTCCTCCGCCCCTTCTGGAGTTTGCACGCACTTTATGGGTATTATTGGGGAGGTCTGTTTCAGATGACCTTGAGGTAACACAGTGATTACATTCGAATCGATCGAGCAGAAGGTTCTCTCCAACCAGAGGTTGACCTTTGAGGATGGGTGCTTCCTCTTTCAGCATCCGGACCTACTCAGTGTCGCCCAGCTTGCCCATATAGTTCGCACCCGCATGCACGGGAAGACGACCTATTACAATTGGAATCTGCACCTTAACTCCACCAACGTATGCGAGGCGGACTGCCTCTTTTGTTCCTTCTCCCGACTCAAGACGGGAATGCCGCAGGCCTACACGATGTCTGCCGAGAAGGCTCACAAGTGGATTAGCGAGCGCTACCGAAAGGGCATGACCGAGATTCACATCGTCAACGGTCTCAATCCCGATCTCGAATTTGAGTACTACACCACCCTACTCTCGATGATCCGACGAGACTTCCCGGCGTTGCACATCAAGGCATTTACAGCCGTGGAGATTCATTACTTCGCTGTGAAGTACAGCATGTCATACGAAGAGGTTCTCAAACACCTGATCGATGCTGGGCTCGGCTCTCTTCCAGGTGGGGGTGCTGAGATATTTGCAGAGCGCGCACGCAAGAAGATCTGCCGAGATAAAGCTGATGCAGACGAGTGGCTTGGAGTACATCGCGCCGCTCACGGCCTTGGGCTCAAGAGCAACTGCACCATGCTTTACGGAACGATTGAGACCCCCGAAGAGCGTGTCGACCACATGCTAAGACTCCGCTCACTGCAAGATGAAACAGGCGGCTTTCAAGTCTTCATTCCACTCGCGTTTCACAATGAAGGGAACCGGATGGAGCGGCTTCCTGCACCCACCGCCATAGACGACCTGCGAGTAATTGCAATCAGTCGCCTCATGCTCGACAACATTCCGCACATCAAGGCGTACTGGGTGATGTTAGGGATCAAGACTGCGCAGACAGCGCTCCTGTTTGGCGCCAACGACATAGACGGCACCGTTACCGAGGAGAAGATCTACCACATGGCAGGCTCTCACTCGCCCGACGCCCTCGACACCAACGAAATTCGACACCTGATCGAAGCTGCCGGACTGATCCCGCAAGAGCGCACGACAACCTACCAAGAAGTGCATCGCCCTGCGGCCTGAGTGGCTGCCGAAGCTCTCTAACGTTCCAACCGACCGGCTTGCTAGCTGCACCATCTTTCCAAAAGGTAGGCGGACCGCCCCCCGGACCGCGGAGCTTCCGCTCCGCCTGCTAGCAGTACAGTAATGCCAGCAGTAAGCAGACTAGAAAGTCTGCGGTCCGGTGCCGCTCCGCTTGCTAGCAGCACGATAATTCCAGCAGTAGGCGGCCCCCCCCGGACCGCGGAGCTTCCGCTCCGCCTGCTAGCAGTACAGTAATGTCAGCAGTAAGCAGACTAGAAAGTCTGCGGTCCGGTGCCGCTCCGCTTGCTAGCAGCACGATAATTCCAGCAGTAGGCGGCCCCCCCCGGACCGGGGGGCGTGCGCGCCGCCCGCGAGCAGTACAATAAATTGAGGCGGA
>JBIIOE010000057.1:0-22698 GCA_044337105.1 Bdellovibrionota bacterium
TGCGGCGGACAGGTCGCCTTCACTCAAGGTGCGCACTCAATCAAGGACATCATGAAGGCTCAAGGCATACCGGACTTTTTTTCCGACGTAGCCTTGGCGTAGTCGGACAGACTCCTCCGCCTATGCCAAAGCACATCGACACCGTAGAGGCTTTCGATGAAATACCCTCGTAAGACTCCTTTGAGTCCTTGCCAGAGGACTTCTAAACTCCGCCTCATCACTGACGGAGCGGGGCGCGTGCATCTAAATTCCTATTGTCTCTACGTAGCACCACATACTCAGCACTACGTGGACTATTGAAACCAACCCCGCAAACAACTGATCTATTCTGATCCCGCTCGCTGTCCAGTCACGTGTTATGGGAATACCCATTAGGTTATCTGTCTGACTGATCGCAAGGGAGACTACATAGCCGTCTTTAAGAAACGGAATTTCCAGCTTGCTTAGTGGCAACAATTCTCGCGGATTGGGAGCTCCTAGTTTTACTTCAATCGGTATAACCTCACCGCGCGTCTCGAGTAAAAAATCGACCTCGTTTCCTTCTTTATCGCGCCAAAAATGAATCTGGTAATCTAATCCTCTGTGGGAATGGTAGCGCAGCAGCTCGCCGAAAATAGCGGTTTCAAAAAAAGCGCCCGCCCAGGGACCGAGTCTAATATGCTCACTCTCACGCCAACCCGCTAAATACGCACACAGCCCGGTATCTAAAAAGTAGAGCTTTGGCGTTTTGATGAGACGCTTAGTTCTATTTGAAAAGTAAGGATGCACCAATCGAATGAGAAAGCTATCTTCTAAGATGGATAGCCACTCTTTGGCCGTGCCAGCGGAGATGGCAGAATCTCTCGCAAGCTCCTCATAATTAACCAGTTGCCCTGTGCGGAGAGCACAAGCCTTTAGAAAGAGTTCGAACTCTCTTCGCTTTTGTATTCCTAGTAATTCAGCGACGTCTCGTTGCACATAGGTTTGAACGTAACTTGACATAAAACGAGACCATACCGAGCTCTCTGGAGTTCGCAGTGCAGGAAACCCTCCAATAAACAACTCTTCGAACAGACCCTTTGGAGACACATCTGGCGAGATACCTTTTTCCGCGAGCGATAGACCGAACAGGTTGAGGATTACTACCCTGCCCGCCAGACTTTCTCGCACTCCGCGCATGACTTCGAAGCTCTGAGAGCCAGTCAGAAAAATCTGTAAATCTTGTGGTGCCCTATCTGCTAAAATTTTTATCTGGCTGAGAAGCATTGGCGCATATTGAATTTCATCAACCAGAAGAGGGACTCTAAGCTCTTTTGCAAAAAGGATCGGATCTCGATTAGCCCGGGAGCGAGTGTCAAGGTCATCCAGCTCGATGGTCAGGGTGCCCGGTGGCACCACTCGATTGAGAAGGGTGCTTTTCCCGACCTGCCGGGGGCCAAGCAGGAGTAGACATGAAAACGGTCCGACAGCCCTTGGGGTACCAAGAAGGCTCTCAAAATCTCTTTTTATCCAATTAGTTGGCCAATCCATAGCCATGTACGGTATGGCCACAAGGGTCTTTTGTCAATCACTAAGACGATCAATTGCACCTTCGGATAGATTGCAGGACGAGCTGAGTAGCTCAGGTAACAAAAACATCCAGCGTACCACCCGGAGTAGGCGCTGATGACTGCGGTATGCGTGAAAAATTGATTGATACATGCCCAGGGACAATCAAACACTTTCAAAGTGAGCTTCAGAGTCCATTTTCGGAAGATTCAAGGGGGAGTTCGGACTCACACACTGTGATTAATCGCTCCACTGCGAGCTTTCTGCGATCAAGCGGGGATAAGAGCGAGAAGGTAGAAGGAGAGGTATCAGTCAGTAATACGGCAAGAAACTCTAGGAGGATTCCTCTTCCGAAGGAGCGAGCTTTATCAGCATGCACGACGAATGGCTACTCTACTACACGTGCCCTGCACAGCTCACACTCCGTGAAATTCGCCAAACACTCCACGCAAGACATCCGAGATCTCGCCCAGGGTACTGTTCGAGCGAATGCACTCCACTATCGGGGCCATCACATCGCCATCACCCTTGGCGGCAGCCTCGAGGGTCGCCAAGCTCTGCTGAGCTCGGATAGTATCTCGCGCGCTCCGAAACGCCTGTACACGCGCGGTCTGTTCCTGCTCGACCTTGGGATCAATCCGTTGAACAGGAACGCTGTCCTGCGTCGTCTCGACATATTTGTTGACGCCCACCACCACCGACTCACCCCTCTCGATGGCACACTGCGCCTCGTAGGCTGAATTCTCAATCTCACCCTGAGGATATCTCTGCTCGATCGCTGCAAGCATCCCGCCCTTGGCATCAATCGCCGCGATGCGCTCGCGAGCTTCGCGCTCGATGGCATCAGTCCAAGCCTCGATCAGGTAACTTCCTCCGAGGGGATCTGCCGCCGCTGCAATTCCGGACTCCTCTGCGATGATCTGCTGAGTCCTGAGCGCCAAACGCGCGCTCTCCTCGGTCGGAAGCCCCAACGCCTCGTCAAAACCGTTGGTATGAAGAGACTGAGTACCTCCAAGCACTGCTGCCAGCGCCTGCACTGTCGTACGGACGATATTGTTGTGCGGCTGCTGAGCCGTAAGAGAGCTGCCCGCAGTTTGTGTATGGAATCGCATCATCAACGACTTCTCGTCTTTTGCGTCGAAGCGCTCCTTCATAATGCTGGCCCACAGACGTCGCGCTGCGCGAAACTTCCCAATTTCTTCGAGAAAATTGTTGTGGCAGTTGAAGAAAAACGCCAAGCGAGGCGCGAAATCATCGACTGACAAGCCGCGCGCCAATGCCGCCTCCACGTACGCGATCCCATCGGCAAGGGTAAACGCCACCTCCTCGACCGCTGTGCTCCCCGCTTCTCGGATGTGATACCCGGAGATGCTAATGGTGTTCCACTGCGGCACGTTTTTAGCGCAGAAGGAAAAGATATCGGTCACGATACGCATCGCTGCCCGTGGCGGGTAAATGTACGTACCTCGAGCGATATACTCCTTCAGAATATCATTCTGAATCGTACCTCGCAGCGCGCTCCACGGGACCCCCCGCCTCTCGGCAAGCACCAAGAGGAACCCAAGCAAAATAGAAGCTGTGGCGTTAATCGTCATGGAGATCGACACATTCTCGAGTGGTATCCCCTCCAGCAGCCGCTCCATATCCTCAATCGTGGAGATCGAAACGCCTACTCGTCCGACCTCTCCGCGCGCCAATGCATGGTCGGGATCCCTTCCCATCTGAGTAGGGAGGTCGAATGCTACGCTCAATCCGGTGATCCCCTGATTGAGCAAGAAATGATAGCGCTTGTTAGTGTCTTCAGCCGACCCGAAACCGGCGTACTGCCGCATCGTCCACACCTTGCCGCGGTACATGCTGCGATGAATGCCACGAGTGTAGGGATACTCGCCCGGCTCGGAATGATCCGAGCAGTTCACGTCCTGAGCCGAATAGATCTCCTGAATCGACATACCGGAAGATGTTCGTGGCGGCAGCTTGTCTTTAGCCATAGCTCCTCTATTCGAGCCGAAACGACGCATAGACAGACTCTGCAACCGCTTCCACAGCGTGGCGCTGGTCGACAGGCCCCACGATGTTCACCGTCAACAGCTTTGCGTCGAAACCGAATGTAATGCTCGCAGTGAGCAAGCGTCCCTTCACCGAATCGCTCTCGTATTCGTGCAGCAAGAATTCGTTGGAATCCTGTTTCTTAATCTTCCGAACCAGCCACGACAGATTGGTAACCGAGGCCTCGTAGGACTTCTCTAGACTATTCTTGATTGCGGACATTCCACCAGCGGGCAGCTCGGCCTCTCCAAAGCGAAGCGCGATCACGACCCCCGAAACAGCATCCTCCCAGGCAGCATCGGGATACGGGGGGCGCTTCCAGCGTTCCTCGATCTCCTTTCCACCAAGAACCGAGAACCCGTGCGGCAGCTTAAACCACACCCGCCCCGCTGCCATCGACACAACCGATTGATCCGAATTCGCACTACACTGCGGTGGAGCGATGAACGAAACTCGTCGCGAAGCACCGCTCTCATCATTGTAATCGAGGGTGAGCACTATAGCGCGGGAAGACGAGAGCTGTGCATTGTCGAACGAGCTCACGAGTTCCCCGCCCCCATCTCTGGGAATCGCGAAGTTCATGAACTCATCCCACCCAGATGGCCAACGTTTCTCTTTACAATAAAACGCCGACAGAAACTGGAAGGCCTGCTGCTCGGTCGATTCCGCAGGACGCAGCGAAGCGCCCCTGCGCCCCACGCACCCCATCAACAGTGCTGACACGACCACTACCACTACAAAACATCGACGCATCGTAACGCTCCCACCCAAAACAAGGCATGCCTCGCTTCGCTCTTTCATGACGACTGACAGGTCTCATGATAACCCAGCGCATCGCCGATCTAATAGACTTTAATTGCGCCCAGAGCAGAAGAGCATCGCTCCGCAGCCTGACAAGCCTCAGTTTTTCCTCTTTTGCGAATCCCGGCTCATGCTAACATCCTACCGAATATGACAGCACAAGACGAATTAGCACGGCGAGACGCGGTCGCTGAAGAGGCAGGCGGAAGGGAACGGATAGCTCGGCAACACGAGAGCGGCAAGCTCACCGCCCGAGAGAGGGTCATCAAACTCCTCGACCCCGGCTCCTTCTCGGAAGTCGATAAATTTGTAACCCATAGATCTTCTAACTTCGGGCTCGCCGACAAGCGCTACCTCGGAGACGGGGTTGTCACGGCTACAGGAACCGTATCAGGTAGGCCCGTCTGCGTCTTCGCTCAGGACTTTACCGTCTTTGGGGGCTCACTCGCTGCCATGCACGCCCGCAAGATCGTGAAGCTCATGGACCTGGCCGAGCGTATCGGATGCCCGATCATCGGATTGAACGACTCCGGTGGCGCGCGTATTCAGGAGGGAGTTGAAAGCCTCGGGGGATACGCAGACATCTTTCTGCGCAATACACTGCTCTCGGGCGTTGTTCCGCAGATCTCGTTGATCATGGGCCCGTGCGCGGGTGGCGCCGTGTACTCACCAGCAATCACCGATTTCATCCTGATGGTGAGAAACACCAGCCACATGTTCATCACGGGCCCTGACGTGATCAAAACCGTGACGAAAGAGGAGGTTTCCAAGGAAGTTTTGGGGGGCGCCGATACCCATACCAGCATCAGCGGTGTTGCCCACCTGGAAGCTGAGAACGACGAGCAGTGCCTTTTGATGTGCCGGGAGTTGCTTTCGTACCTTCCGCAAAACAACCTCGACACAGCCCCGATGATTCGCTGCGGCGATCTGGCAGACCGGGAGAATATCGAACTCGACAGCCTTGTTCCGGAACAACCCAATCTTCCGTACGACATCAAGACCCTTATCACCACCATCGCCGACGGCGGTGAGTTTTTCGAGATACAACCCGATTTCGCCCAAAACATCGTCGTAGGCTTTGTGCGCCTCAACGGTCAGTCGATCGGCGTCGTTGCCAATCAACCATCCGTCCTCGCCGGATGCCTCGACTCTTCGGCGAGCACAAAGGCGGCGCGATTCGTTCGCTTCTGTGATGCTTTCAATATCCCATTGTTGACCCTAGTCGACGTTCCGGGATTTCTTCCCGGTGTTCAACAGGAACACGGAGGAATCATCCGTCACGGGGCGAAGCTGCTATACGCCTTCGCCGAAGCTACCGTACCGAAAGTTACCGTCATCACTCGCAAGGCCTACGGCGGCGCATACGACGTCATGAGCTCGAAGCACATTCGCGCTGATTTCAACTTTGCATTCCCGACAGCGGAGATCGCGGTCATGGGCTCAGAGGGCGCGGTCAGCATCATCTTCCGCAAGGAGCTCGATGACGCAGCGAAACGCGGCGAAGAGAAAAGTCGCAGAGAAGAACTCGTGCGGGAGTACCGAGAGAAGTTCGCTAATCCGTGGGAAGCCGCGCAGCTAGGATTCATCGACGCAGTCATCCGACCACGCGAGACCCGTCGTAAAGCGATCGAAGCGTTCACGCTCTTGAAGAACAAACGTCAAAGCAATCCCAAGAAAAAACACGGCAACATCCCCCTCTAGGGTCTTCTTAACTCCATGAGTACAATCGAGCTTCGCCCCCCTCTTCCTCCACCCTTAAGCCACGAAGGCATCACCTTCGTGAATAGCCCGCCTCGACATGCGACCGCTCTGTCACCGAACACCGTCGTCGCTATCGCTATGGCACTCAATCAACTCCTGCCGAGTGGGGACTTTGTCGCCACTGGAGATGGACGGCTCGAATTACAGGGAGCAGGCGCATCATCCGCATGGTCTGTGGCAGCGCGCTTGGACGCAGTTGAAAGGAATCCTCGATGACTACCTACACCGTTACCGTACAAGGCACGAGCTACGCCGTAGAGGTGAAAGAGCGTCGGGGCACGACACTCACCTTTTTGATTGAAGGCGAGACCTATTCGGTTTCCGTAGAAACCAATTTTTCGCAACCTCTCCGTGTCGCACGACCGAGTAGCAATGCTCAGGTCTCCCCTGCTGCTCCTCGCCCGAGCGGTGCCGAGATACGTAGTACACCGAACGAAGTACGAGCTCCGATTCCGGGCATCGTTTCAGACATTAAGGTTACAGCCGGACAGAGCGTCGAGAGCGGAGCAACACTAGTCGTGATTGAAGCCATGAAGATGGAGAACCCGATTCGCGCGCATCGCAGTGGAGTGATAAAAGACGTCAGCGTTCGCAAAGGAGACGAGATCACCAGTGGTACCCTCCTCGTCACCTACGAAGACCCAAGCGTCGCCCAGTAGCCCCTCCCCCTACGGCCAGCTAGTAGCACAACGCCCCAAGCAGAAGGCGGACCTCCCACCGGACCGCGGAGCTTCCGCTCCGCTTGCCAGCATTCCGACAATTCCAGCAGAAAGCGGACTAGAAAGTCCGCGGTCCGCTTCCACTCCGCCAGATATCAGCACCACGACCCAAGCAGAAGGCGGACCACCACGGACCGCGGAGCTTCCGCTCCGCCTGCCAGCATTCCGACTATTCCAGCAGAAAGCGGACTAGAAAGTCCGCGGTCGGCTTCCTCTCCGCCTACTAGCATTCCGACAATTCCAGCAGCAGGCGGACTAGAAAGTCCGCGGTCCGCTTCCGCTCCGTCAGATATCAGTGCGACGACCTGAGCAGTAGGCGGACAACCTCCAAGAGCGGGCACTTCGCCGGCGTCCTTAGCTCTTCTTCCCCCCAGCCTGGCTCAAAGCAGCCAGCTCACGGTCGAGCATGTAGAGCCCACCCTTGTCACCACCGATGAGTTTGAACTTGTCCAACACCGTGCGAGCAAGCCTCTCCTCCTCCATCTGCTCTTGCACGTACCACTGCAGGAAGTTGTGCGTGGCGTAATCCTTCTCTGACAATGCTGCATCGACGATCTTGTTGATCTCAGTCGATACCTTGATCTCGTGCTCCAAGAGATCCGCGAAGATCGCCTCCAAAGATTTGAATTTTTCCGCTGGAGCTTTGATCACTGGAACGAGCCCGTGCCCTCCACGCTCATTGACGTATCGCAAGAGCTTGAGCATGTGCAGGCGCTCCTCATCCGAGTGCTCGTAGAGAAATGCGGCTGCCCCCTCATAGCCGTTCACCTCGACCCACGAGGCCATGGCCAAATACACGTGCGAGGCGTTCGCCTCGGTTTCGATCTGCTTGTTCAGCAACGCCGACATTTTCTTTGAAAGCATACACACTCCTTGCTCGAGGGATTCCGAGAGCTATGACGTTAAGGGAGCTTAAAACAACTTGAATGTGAGGAAAACTCAACACCCCTGTTCGAGGTTTATATACAATGGGCGCGCTGCTTATGTCGTGCCAACTATTGCCCTATCAGCACAATCAATGTATACCCACACCCTTAGTTGACATACCAAACATTACTATGATTAATCAACCGACACGCCCTGCAACTATCACCACCTCAATCGAACTTACTTCCGCTATGGACCTTGAAAACGCCTATATAGCTAAGGATCCCACTATCTTAAAGTGTGAATACCTCTCCGAAGGCAAGCGTGCCTTTGAAAACGTTCACATCTTCGTACGGGGACTCGAGCCCCAGAGCGCCCAGGACTTTGGGGCCACCCTCCTGAGCGGCCTAGCCGGCATAGCCGAACCCGATTATCGCGGAACGATGGGAGAAGCGCTCGTCGACATCGTAAATTTCGGATTGGTATACGGAATCAGTGCCGATTATCCGCACCGCCTGGAGGTCTTTATTCGACTGACCTCTCCGCAGTGCCATCAAAAGCACACGATCCAGCGGGAGGTGCTTGCCGTACTCGCAGAGGCCGATGATCGGTTAGCGAAAGCCCTCGGTGGTCAGGGATTCGAGGCCTTTGAGGTGAAGTTCGATCACCCGCTCGTGCCCAAGTGGACCCAAGAGTGCATCTCCCACAACTTCCGAGCCGTCACGAACAAAGAGAAGATCTTCAAAGCCCTGTGCGTTGCCTCCGGGGTTCTGCAGAAAGGCCAGCTACCCGACGAACTGTACGAGTTCGGCCTCGCGCTTCGACCACAACTCGTTGAGAAACACGGTGACGGCGCGCTGGAGCAGACGAGAGTGCGCTGCCTGGCGGAGCTTGCGCGCAGAAAGAACTCGCTGCCCATCCTCCATTAGGTCACAGCGAGCCTCTTAGACCAACAGGATTACCGGACAGACGATGCTCTTTCGCAGATCTCAAGCAGCCACCTCGAACCCCGGTCAAAGCACTGAAGGGGCGAACAGCTCTGCAGGTGCGTCCTCGACCGTCGAGACGAAGCAGCAAGAAACTCACGAAGCGCGCGCACCAGCGCCAGATCCTCGCCAGGAAAAACCCCTCGACAGAGAAGCACTTCAAGCACAGTCGCCGGGAAAGTGCTGCGAAGGGGGAAACTGCGCCGAATGCGGAGACAAACAACCCCCAATCATCAACTCGCCCGAGTTCCCGGTCGCACTTGAGGGCCTTCTAAAAGATGGGGGGCTCGACGCCTTCTTCACCGGGTTGGGCACCGACTCCGGGTTAAAGCCGAGCGCGGAGCTGGTGGCTGTGGTCACCAACGGCGACGGATCGATACAGGAGGTGGGAACATTACGAAACTTCGAGCCGATGCGCGAATCACCGAGCGCCGTAGAGTACCGGAACGCAATCACTCATGGGACCACTACGGTCCATCAGAATGCATACCCGAGCGCACAGAATCCAACCCCGGCCCCTCAAGCCGCTCAGCCGCTCGTCCACATCAATACCAGCTCTCAAACGTACGGGGCTTCGCACACCACCTTTGCTGCCACCGCGGCAACGACCTCCACCATACAGCGCCAGGCCGCATCCGTGTCGCGCGACTACGTTGCATCCGTGAACGTCAACAACACCAAGGAGTCGAGGGAGACGGCGGCGAGCCCTGCTGAGAAGCGAGCACCATCAGAAGCCGTTCAAGCGCGCGAGAGCAGCGTGGAGAAACCTCGCGAGAGCGCGCCTACCGCTAGAGCTACAGAGCAGAAAGCGACTGAGAGTCAGACGCGGGAGGCACGTCCCAACCCTACCCCACAGCAAGAGACCACCACCACGGCGCACCAGCGCACCTTCTCGCCTCAATCGAACTCGTCTTCGAACTATCGACCGAGGAGCACTACATCTAGCATTCCATCACCATCTCACCCCACCAGACGGCAGGTAACCACAGCGACTCCTCATAAGCTCTTTCACGGTGTCATTCAGGACGCTCGTCCAACGCGGGGCACTACGAGCGTGCGAGCACCTTCTGCACCTCGCCTACCGGTCAGCGCACAGATCGATCAGCTCTTGAAACGAGTGTCTTCAGCCCCACTCACCTCATCCTCCCACCGACAGGCGATCGCGATACTCCGAGCTGCTGCTATAGTGCTGCAAAAAGGCAGTGACCGTGCGGTTGCGCCACTTACCGCATCTCGCCGAGGGGACGTACGAGTGGACCTTCACACCCGCGCCAAACGCTCGACGATGCTCGCCTCGGGCCGCTTTGCGATCATGCGAGAGAAGATCGAACGACTGAGAGCTAAGTACGGCTTGCGCTCTAAAGCGATCGAACGCTCGCAACGCACGAAGGGCCCCGTCGCCGAGAAAGCGATTCGTCTAGGACGTAGAGCGCTCGTAGCGAACAGAAATCAGGAACGGCGTGCGGGTAGTCGCTCAAAGGCTCGAGAGCTTCGAAGTATCAGCAAAGCTACCACTCTCGGCCGCAAACTTCGGCACGAGGCTACTCTGCGCACTCGCAGCGCTCGCTTGCGAGGTCCCCGCACTCGATCCTCAAAAAACTCCGAAATCAGAGCGCTGCGCAGAGAGGTTCGAAGCCTCAAGAAAACGCTACAAGATCTCCTTCCAATGATGGAGATGATGACCAAGGCACGCGGCGGACGTGGCCGTAGCCTCGTAGAAGACGACCTGGACATACGTGGAGTAACCTCGGAGCGCGAACTCCGCTCCCTCTTGAGAAAGAAGAAGCTCTCAACTCGCGACCTCGAGAAGATAGAGAAAGAGATCACTAAGAGAAAGACAAAGAACGGCACAGCAAGAAAAGCCAGGATAACCGTTGCCGCCAACAAGAAAAAAGGCAGCACCAAATCAGAGGGAGCTGCGGAGAACGAACCTAAGGATGCCGAACAGAAGACCTTCGACAAAACTCTTTCTACATTCCGTATGAGAACCGAAGATCCATCGGACAATGAGGACAGAGACTGCACTCAATCCTACGCTGAGTAGGGTCTTGCCTCGCCCCCCCGAGGAAGACAACATCAGGAGAAAACAGGTGATCAGCCATGGCCCTAGAGCATGCGATCTCTTATTACTTTCAACCAACTAACTTCACCTGTGCTCATGCGTCACTCAGCATGATCCTTTCTCACTTTGGACGACACGTTACCCCAACGAGAACGGAGATTACCTCATCGCCGATCCCTACCACGCCACGCGATTTCATGTAGCTCCCCGGGATGCCGTAATTGCGGCATTGCAGCAGCTAGCTACTCTTGTGAGAATCATATTGGCTTCATTTCGCGGCCTTAAGGCTCTCGCAAGCTTCATTTGTCAGTCTGTTACGGATTTTTCCTTAGGTAACACCATACACCCGTGATACTGATGGATGGCACAGGAGTAGCGTATGGCAACACACAACCAAGCCCACGAGACTGCTTCAGCACCACCCAGTGACGAGCCTCGCACAACCGAGTCTCCCGCTGACGAGGTAGGGAAGCCCGGCCCAGCGGGCGGCGTCGAATTCGTGCACCAAGCCAAAACACTTCTCGTTGAGAACCTCGTCCTACTGATGGGAAACTCAGAGTCCGGCCAATCGATCGAGGGCTACATTGCGGTCCTTCAAGCCCTACAAGTAAAGACCGGATCAAAAACCCTCTTGGATTTCAGGGACCGCTCCCTGACCCTAGCCGAATCGAAATCGAATTGGTCACTAACAAACATCGCGCAGCGTCTTTTGAGTGTGTCGGTTACGATTGCTACCGCAGATCAGCTCCAATCGAACGGGGCGAGCAAAGATTTGGCTCAGATCCAGACAGCCTGCGCCCCAAAGGTCAGCGAACTCCTCAAGGCGATGCGAGGAGAAGACGGTACCCCCTTCGGCTTGGCTGCTGACGAGGCGCGAGCAACTCGATTAAAGGAGATCGAAGAGGCACTTGGATCTCCCCCAGAGGCTGGGAGCACTCTTGAACAGGTAGCGCGAGAGTATCGCCAAGCTATGGCGGCCGATTCACAGGGCTCGGCGAAGGTCGCTCCAGAGCTGGCATTCATCTCGAAGTACCTCGATGCACGGCGCCAATTTCACAAGGACACGAACTTCACAGAGAATTTGTGGCAGTTTTTCGGCCATCTGCTCGATAGCGCCTTGCAGATCCCAGCACGCCAAGAGCGTGGTGAAAAGATAAGCTCGATTGTAAAAAGCATCTGCAATATCGTCGCGAAGGAATATCTCATTAAGCGCCGACAGGCTCATTCGTCGGGTCTCTTTCTACAAACCGACCCGCAGCAGCTTGAAACCATCGCAAAGCTTGTCACAGCTCCCTTTGAGCATTACCTTCTAGCTCGCGCGCGCAGTGGTACAAAGGTAGCGACTCTCCACGCTCAACTGGTAACGGCTGCAGACTCCCTCAATATCAACGAGGACCTCAGCAGCCTTCTGAGCGGTTCAAGCGTGTTTAAAACCTCCCTTCTTTTGCAGCTCCGAACGATCGATCTGAGCACCGAAGCTCAGGCTCGATTCGGTACTCAGGCGCAGCAGGGATTACTGGGGTCGCAGACTACGCAAGGGATGTTTCTCATTGCCGCCACCCCAGCAGGCGCACAGGTGCCGTTAGCAGACGGCACGAGGAGCTTGCGACTTGGAGTCTCGAGCTCGGTTGCTTCTGGCTCAGGCGTCAGCGAAAGCGCAGGCTCTCAGTCAGGAGCTGCAGCTGCGGAGACACGCCGATCTACCCTACAGTCCGTATTCACATCGGAACGTGGCTTTCCTCCTCACTACCAAATTTTAGAGGTCCTGAGTAACACCATCAGAGAGGCAAAACAGCCCGCCGACCTTGTCACTCGCGCACCGAGTATCATCTCTGAAGCTTTCGAAAGGCTCCTCGGTCAGTCGGGTCCAGCGCAGTCCAATCAAGCCAGCAAGGAACAAGAGTCCGGCACGATCCTACATTGGACGGAGCATATGATGGCGCTCTACGAACGCAGTGCGGAGTACGCCCCCAAAGGCTCGAAGAGTGTGCGAGACGCGTGGGAGACCCTTACTCGTAAAACCCCTGAATTGAGCAAGACCACCATCCAGGAGCTGAACGCGGCTAGACAAGCAGTTACTGGCAGTGAGGCTACTCCGATCACAGCTGAAGACGTGGCGAAAGGCTACTTTTTGGGGTACCTGTTGCGAGGCTGTGTTGTCGGAGCAAGCGACAGTAAAACGCTCGATCGCGAGGTTCGTGAAGCCTTGGAAAAGCTTTATGCCGCTACACAAGATATCGCCTACGCAATGGCTCTGACGCACCTAGCTTCACTTGCAGCCACCAAGCTCGAGACCAGCCCACCGAGCACCACAACTGAAGCTCCCACTGCTCCAGCTCGGGAGAAGCCACGCGGATTTTCCTGGATGAGACGACCGACCAGTGACGCAAAGACCGAGACCGCTCAGAGCGCTACAGAGGAGCCCGAGCAACCGATCCATCAGGGGCTCTCGTTTGAAGACCTCCGCACCCGGGTCGAATCGATCGGCCAGAAAACATACGACGAGCTACCATCGCTTGGATTCGAGCAACAGATCGCTCGACTTCAAATGCTCATGACCGGCACACCAAATGCCGCTCAACTCGCGAAGCTTGTTCAAAGGGTCTCTCCGTATACGCATCCCGATAGTCGCGCAGTGCACTTTCCACAGGAGTCACTGCACAGCGCCCTGGAAGGCATTTTTAGAGGGGTAGCAACCTTGGTGAAAGGGATCGAAAGCTCGGCGAGCTACGAGGAACAAGAGGCAGAGACGGCACTCCTCCAGATACTACAAGGATTCTCTGAACTGAAGAAGAAGCAGCAGCAGCTTGTCCTAGAGAGTCAGCAGCGCGCCGCGGAAAGTCAGCGCGTGGCGCTGGAGACACTACCGCAGATACTCGAAGTTCTTACGGAGCTAAGAAGGGACGTCGCTGCGATAAAAGCATCGCTTGCCAAGACGGACCCAACATCGAGAGCTGACCAGAACACTCAGTCTTCCGACTAAAAATATCAAAAGCAGCCTGATCAACTGAGACCTATTCAGTAAACTGCGGATGCCCCGTAATCCGTGCGGCATAATCGATACCCGTCGCGCCGATCGGTTGTCGCGCATCGCTTCGCTCCCACCTACCGAGCCACGTACGATCAAGGAGATCGCGAACCAAGCCAGTCTCGTGAGCTCTAGGTGAATACGCTGCCGTAGTCTCACTCTTCGGACCAGTTCCCAGCCCCTTGCCCACGAACCAGCCCGCAACGAGCATCGTACTCCGCACCGCGGTAGAGGCAGAGTATGTGTACATTCTCGTCGGCTTGCCCCGAGTGGCGGTCAAAACGGACTTGAACGCATCTACCGACCACAGGGGCGTATCAACCTTGTAGGAGAAAGGATCATACCAGATGATGTCTGGTGCAGGAGCCTCCACAAGGGTCTGCATGAAATCCCCCTCATGAAGCGTCCACTCTAGCGATACCGTCGCGCTACGCCACACCCCTTTCCGTAAAACGACATGCGGAGCCCGGTGCTTGACGTGATCGAAGAGATAAGGATACGTGGTCACAAGACGAAGCGGATCGAGGTCTCGCTCGAAGCTGACGACCTTCACCTCGCGTGTAAAACCTCCAAGCTCTTCGAGCTTGCGGATACAAGCCATCGCGTTAGTGGCAGCCCCGAGACCGACATCCCAAATCACAAGCGGCTCCCCCGGCTTGTTCAGCTCCTCGAGGATGCCCGCTTGATCTACGTACAGGCGATAGGCTTCAACCGCCGGATCGTTGACCGAATGCATTGTCTCTCCCGACGGCACGTGACGGATTACGCCGTAGCCCTTCTCACGAACTATCACCTCGTACTCCCCCATCGTCATCGGTGCTGGCGTCCGCCTTCGACGCACTGGCGGTTGTGGCGGGTTGTCCAGATCGTCCGCATTCAAAATAGGGGCTTCCCGCTCGTACAGCGCGCGGAAGGAGCCTTGGAAGATCGCCTCACGCATCCGCTGCATAAGCATTCGATAAAAGTGTAGGTTGTGGACGCTCAGAAGCTGCGCGGAGACAGGCTCCTTTACTTGCACCAGATGTTGCAGGTACGCGCGTGTAAAACGAGCGCAGGTACTACATGAGCAGAGCGGATCAAGCGGCTCCTGCGACATACGATACACCCCTCGCCGGAGATCCACCTTTCCACGCGACGTAAAGCACACCCCCTGCACAGCGAAGGCTGTTGGCAGGATGCAGTCGAACATATCAACCCCACGCTTCACGGCTTCGAGTAGATCGATAGGAGTCCCGACCCCCATCAAGTACCGCGGCTTGTCGGCTGGAAGAAGCTTCGCCGCATACTCTGTCGTGTCTTCTCGCTCAGCCTTAGACTCGCCAACAGCTAAGCCTCCCAAGGCATATCCATCGAAGGGGATCGCTGTTATCTGCTCGGCGCTCTCGCGCCGCAGATGCGGATAGCATGCCCCTTGAACGATACCGAAGAGAGCTTGCGGCGAATCACCACGAGCCGCGAGGCTGCGCTGCGCCCAGCGGGTGGTAAGCTCCAGTGCCGCCCGCGTGTCGGCCTCGCTCGATGTCGATGGAATACAATGATCGAGCACCATCATGATGTCGCTGCCGATTATTCCCTGCATCTCGATACTAAGCTCAGGGGTGAGCTTGATGCGGCGACCATCCGTATAGCTACGAAACACGGCGCCCTCTTCCGAGAGAGCGAGCTGCTTACTCAGAGAGAAGATCTGAAATCCTCCCGAATCCGTGAGCACACTACCCTTCCAGCGCATGAAGGAATGAATACCACCCGCCTGGCGCATAACCTCAGGTCCGGGTCGAATCAACAGGTGGTAGGTATTTGCGAGCAGAACCGGGTATTCGAGCGATTCCGCAACCGTAAGTTCAACGGAGCGCAGCGCTGCTTGCGTGGCCACCGGCATGAAGACCGGTGTCTGAACTACTCCGTGGCGAGTAATCAGCTCGAGCGCTCGCGCGCCGCACCAAGGGTCAATAGCTTGCAGCGTACATGGAAGTCGTTTAGAGACGGACATTCACCGTATATCTCACATCTGCGATCTTTATTCACCCTTCCTCAAAAAACTGCTGCGGCAAGCATCAACACGGCCACCACTCCGATCACTACCAGTGGGAACAGGAGGCTCTGTGTCGCAAAGGCGATCCCGCTGATGACGAGCGCACTTCCTAGAACACGCTTATTCTCTCGACGAATGTACGCCACTATCGCCGTCAACATGCCGGCAACGCTCAAGAGTACGATCGTTTGCTTGATCACCTGATCGGCATTCACGACATCGACCGGAGTCGGTTGAGCATGTGCCTCACCGGTAACACTCGACACAACCGACGCTGTCACCTGAGTAACGCCGCCGATGACGCGATCCGAAAATGAGGCCGCAGGGGTAAATGGCCCCCACAGCGAGTGCACCACCGCGCCTAATACGGAAACGATTCCGCACACCAAGGCAGCGATTCCGAATGCAGCTGGCCTGCGGAACCTGCGCTTTACAACGGGCTTGTCCGCTGGCATTTGAAACAACGTCGACATAACGAGAGTACCTCCGCTGCGTTATGCTCTGATGGGGCCGCGGAGCCTCATTAGAGCACCGCGCGTGGACAATCCATCTGCACCGCCAAACCAGGGCTTTCACTCTTGCGACAGCGCTCATACCGGCAAGTAATTGAATTAAAAGCAAAAGAGCGCGAGCTAAGGAGCAGTCACGAGCAAACGTGTTGCTGCAAAAAGGCGTTTCCTATCCCCCCCTCGCCGAACCACGCATCTCGTTAGGCACTTTGTGTCGCGCTAAGCCTGATTTCCTGGTGACGAGCGTGCACGCTGAGGCCATAATCCGGCACACTAAATCTCAAGCGCTCTCACGTGGAAAGTGCGGCAGTAGTCGCCTCCCACCTGACGAAACTAGCTGTACGACAAAGAGGAATCGATGAAGATATTGGTTATCGGATCAACAGGAACAATCGGCTCGGCTGTAGTTCAACAGTTGGGCGACAAGGTGGAGATTATTACGGCAAGCCGCAAGGGCGGAGCCATCTCCGTAGACATCGGAAACCCAGAAAGTATCAAGAAGCTGTTTGCCGGCCTCTCTAACCTCGATGCGGTGGTATGCGCCGTTGGTGTGGCTGCATATGGCCCACTGTTCAAACTCACAGATGCCGACTTCGAAGGCGGACTGCACAACAAATTGATGGGCCAGGTAAACTTGGTCCGGTACGGAATCGCCTCACTTGTTGACGGAGGTTCAATAACCCTGACAGGAGGAATCGCCAGTCGCCAGCCATTTGATTCGGGAGGTACGCTCATCAGTATGTGCAATGCCGGCCTCGAAGGGTTCGTCCGCGCAGCAAGCCGCGAACTACCGCGGAACATCCGACTGAACGTGATCGCTCCGGGCTGGGTCCGAGAGACTCTCGTTCAGCTCAAGATGGAACCCACTCGCGGCGTACCTGCGATTAACGTCGGCAAGAAATACGTCGAAGCGATCCAAGGAAAGATGACGGGTCAGGTCATCGACGTACTCTGATGGCGGGACTCCAGCCTTGAGACTGCACGATTGATGTCGTTGTCTTCATAACTTCAAAAGTATAGCTGCAATCCTTGAGAGCAACCGCTTCCAAGCGCGAGCGACTCGATTTCACAATGAGCCCTTCCTAGCTCCGGCCACTCACGCGCCACTGCGCGGGGTGGCCGTCACCTATCAGGCCGCCTGCTCTGCTTTAGAGGGCGCTGAGCGCACGTCGAGCGCATCACCCTTGAGATCAACCTCTATTGTAGCACCCGTTTGCAGCTCCTCGGCGATCAAGGCCCTTCCGATCTTAGTTTCGAGTTCGCGCTGAATGTAGCGCCTGAGAGGTCGCGCACCGTACACAGGGTCATACCCTGCATTGGCGATCTTCTCCTTAGCAGCATCGCTGACCGCCAGCGAAATACCACGATCAACGAGACGTTTGCGCACATCCTCGAGCAAGAGATCCACGATCCGCTTGATTTCGGAGAGCATCAGCGGCTTAAACAGCACGATCTCATCCACACGATTGAGGAACTCAGGCCTAAAGTGTCCCCTCAAATCACGCATGACCGAATCGCGGGCCGCCTGCCGTATCTCGCCCTCCGAGGTAATCCCTTCGAGCAAGTGCTGCGAGCCGATGTTCGAGGTCATGATGATCACGGTGTTCTTGAAATCCACCGTACGACCTTGTGAATCGGTGACCCTGCCATCATCGAGGATCTGGAGCAGCACGTTGAACACATCTGGATGCGCCTTCTCGATCTCGTCGAACAGCACTACACTGTACGGTTTACGTCGCACCGCCTCGGTGAGCTGCCCTCCCTCCTCGTAGCCGACGTACCCCGGAGGTGCGCCTATCAGACGCGAGACGGCGAACTTCTCCATGTACTCGCTCATGTCGATACGGATCAGGTTCTGCTCGGTATCGAAGAGAGTTTCGGCCAAACTCTTGGCGAGCTCTGTCTTCCCAACGCCAGTGGGCCCCAGGAATATGAAAGACCCGATAGGTCGACGTGGATCCTTAATCCCGGCTCGCGCCCGCAAGACCGCATCTGCAACGAACTGCACCGCCTCGTCCTGCCCGATCACGCGCTCATGGAGGATCTGATCGAGCTTGAGGAGCTTCGCTTTTTCACCCTCAACCAATCGAGTAACCGGGATGCCGGTCCAACGCGCTACGATCTCCGCTATCTCCCCGTCAGTTACTTCTTCACGCAAGAGGCGGCGCGATGCCCCAGACTCGATCGAGGACTCCTCCTCCCGCAGCTGCCTTTCGAGGGTTGGCAACGTCCCGTGCCGCAGCTCTGCCGCCTTGTTGAGATCGTACTGGCGCTCCGCCTTTTCAATATCACGACGGACATGCTCAATCTGCTCACGCAAACCTTGCAACTTCTGAATAGCCCCCTTCTCCTGCTGCCACTGCGATCGCATCGCGTCAGCCTGTGTGCGAGCATCGGAAAGCTCATCCATCAGGGCCTTGAGACGCTCCTGACTCGCGCGGTCAGACTCCTTCTTGAGAGCAGCCTCCTCGATCTCGAGCTGCATGATCCGCCGCGTTATCTCGTCGAGCTCCGCCGGCATGGAATCGATCTCGGTACGAATAGTTGCGCACGCCTCATCGACGAGATCGATGGCCTTATCCGGTAAAAAGCGCTCTGAGATGTAGCGATGCGAGAGAGTCGCCGCTGCAACGAGTGCGTTGTCTTGAATCCGCACTCCGTGATGCACCTCGAAGCGCTCCTTGATTCCTCGCAGGATCGATATCGTATCCTCAACTGTTGGCTGATCGACCATCACCGGTTGGAACCGGCGCTCGAGCGCAGCATCTTTCTCGAGGTGCTGTCGATACTCATCGAGAGTCGTGGCACCAATGCAGTGCAGCTCCCCGCGCGCAAGCATCGGCTTGAGCATGTTACCCGCATCCATGGCGCCTTCGGCCTTGCCAGCACCTACGATTGTGTGCAGCTCGTCGATGAACAGCAGGATTCGTCCTTCAGACTTCTTGACCTCTTGGAGAACCGCTTTCAGACGTTCCTCGAACTCTCCGCGGTACTTAGCACCCGCGATCAACGCTCCCATGTCGAGTGCGAAGACGGTCTTGTCTCGCAACCCTTCGGGAACGTCGCCTCGTACTATCCGTTGCGCGAGCCCCTCTACTATCGCTGTCTTTCCGACTCCCGGCTCTCCGATCAGCACTGGATTGTTCTTCGTCTTGCGAGAGAGGATCCTTATGACCCGCCGAATCTCGCTATCTCGTCCTATAACTGGATCGAGCTTGCCCTTGCTTGCCTCCTGCACAAGATCGCGACCGTAACGCTCGAGCGCCTCGTAGGTTGCTTCCGGATTGACGCTTTGAACCCTCTGGTTCCCGCGAACAGCGGTGAGCGCCGCGAGAAATTTGTCGCGAGAGAGATTGAAGGTCTTACAAATCCGCGAAAGCGGAGACTTTCCATCTTCCTCAACCGCAGCCAGCATCAGATGTTCTACTGAAACGTACTCGTCTTTGAGTCGTTTTGCCTCCTCCTCGGCCTTCACGAAGATCTGTCCGAGTCGTTGCGTAAGATAGACCTTTCCCGGCTCGATGCCTGGACCGGAAACTTTGGGACGCTTGTCGAGCTCTTTCTCGACCTCTGCGTAAAACGACTCTACCGGGATATCCATCTTAGCGAACAGGCGCGGGATAAGCCCTCCCTGTTGTTGTAACAGACTCGCCACCAGATGCTCCACATCTACCTCGGTATTACCTCGGCGTACCGCACGCGCTTGCGCGTCTTGTATGGCTTCTTGAGATTTCTGCGTGAACCGTTGAAAATCCATTACCCCTCGCTAGACAGATTGAAGTCTCAACCCCGTTTCCCTTTATTCTTAGTAACCACTCCTTCTCGATTTATCGAGCGATTTTTTAGACACTCGGTACACAACTCCACCAAACTACGCCGCTGCTCGCGGGTTGAAGTTCGACACCGAGGCTAAACGCTCGTAGATCTCCCGCTCTGCGTCAGAGAGCTTGGAGGGTATTACAATTTTTATCTCGACAAGTACGTCACCTCTGCCTTGATCCTTCTTCAACGGAAAGCCTCGCCCACGCAATCGCAACCGCGACCCACTCTGAGAACCCGCGGGCACCGAGATCTTGATCGTGCCATCCGGCAACGCAACATCCACCTTCGAGCCAAGAGCAGCCTCCCACGGTGCAACCGGAAGCTTCACGATCAGATCGCTCCCCGAAACCGAATAGCGTGAATGTGGCAGGAGCTTTACGCGCAACAGCAGATCAGGCTCTCCCGAGCTACCACGGATACGAATGGCAGTACCTTCGAGGCTTCCGGCGGGTATCTTCACATTGAGCGTTCTCGTCTTCCCGCTCGCATCTCGCAGCTGAATCATCTTGGGCCCACCTGCGAACGCGTCTTCTACCGAGATACCAAACTCCGCCTCCTGTGCCTGAGGAGTGCGCATGCCCTCCTCTCCCATGCCAGCACCAAAACGACCGGCACCGAACGGGGAACCACCTCCGAATCCTGCCCCCCGGAAACCTCCCTGACCTCCGAAGGCGGCATTCCCAAACAAGGCAGAGAAGAAGTCGCTGAAGCCGTTTAGGTCTTCGCCACCTCCCTGTCCAAAGTTGGAGCGAACATTGTTGAATTGCTGACCCCATTCGGGCGGCGGCTGGAAATCCTGCCCCTCCTTCCAGTTCGCCCCGAGCGCATCGTAACGCTTGCGATTATCTGCGTCGCTCAAGACCTCATTGGCTTCGTTTATCTCCTTGAAACGGTCCTCAGCCTCTTTGGTTTTATTGATATCGGGATGATACTTTCGAGCGAGCTTCCGGTAAGCCTTCTGGATCTCCTCGGGCGAAGCCTTCCTGTCGACTCCCAACACCTCATAATAATCGCGAAATTTCACTTTCTAATCCTATAGTTACGACAGTAATCAAGCCCCTGTTTCGGTCATATTCCTAGGGATTATATAAGCACGAGTTGTTTCGATTCCAAGCGATCTGGCCCGGTTAGCTCTGCTGGTGACAAGCGCCTTGCGGGCCTCCCCCCGTATACTCTCGCTCTTGTCGTTTCTTGGTCCTCGCAAGTAAACTCTGCAGCTCGAAGAACCTCGAACTGGCTTTGACATCGCATGATATCGATTAGCGGCCGCATAGTATCGTTTGACCCCGTACTCAGGATGGGAACGATCCTGCCAGACTCATCCACACAGGGCGTCGTGTTTCTTGAAAACAATGTGGTCAACACCCATGCCCCACTTCACACAATGATCGGTCGAGGTGTGCACTTTGATCTTATCCATACTGAACAAGGAGCGACCGCTGTGAACGTGCGTATCACTCGACGCCCCCTATTAAAGCCTGGCAACCTCATGGGCGCACTGGTCGCCCCAGTTCTCGTAGCGCTTACCATCTACGCATGTACTCGCTATCTGAATTGGCCCCTGCTTCACAGTTATATCGTCTCTATTAACTTTGTGAGCTTCCTCTTCGTCATAGTTCTTTCGCGAATCCCCTTCAGCTATAAGCTCCGACCGGCGGACCTCATGGCTATAGCGCTTGCGATCGCTGGGGGAGCAATCGGAGTTTTTACCGCTTCGCTTTTTGTACCGTCTAGATTCAGAGTCGACAGCGCGCGCTTCTGGCTGGTAGCTCTCATTGTTTTTCATGGATTCACGGTAAAGCGTCTGGATCCCCTCATACTGTCCTCCCAAAGTTGGAAACCACTGATAGTCGGGTTACGCTAAATAAGCACTCTGCCTTATCGTCGTTGCCTACGCGCTTCTCGCGCCTTTTGAGCCTGCTCGAGAGCACGCCGCGTATCAGGAGTATCTATCTCCCTCAGCGCATACGCTGCAGAGCTTTGCACTCCGACATTTACGTCGTAGAGCATCGAGATGAGCCTCGGTACCACGTCTTTTGCCTTCGCTCCGCACCTCGCTAAGGCCAGCGCCGCCTCGTTTCTCTCTGAAGCATTCTGGCTGTACAGATGCCGCTTCATCTTCGGTAACGCCTCGTTGTCGCAGCAACCTAGCAACACGATAGTTATGGCGCCTACCACGATCCGTCTCATGAGACCCCTCTTCCAACTCACTCGCACGCAGTATCCTTAAGGAAGCAAGGCAAAACCTCTCCCTGCTACGAAAGCGGATCTTGCCTTGCTTCCTTAATGCTCCAAAAACTGAGGCGCAGGTTGCCCCGCGCCTCATACAAAGGACTTCTACTACTTCAAGGACATACTGCTTGTACCGACCCGGCAACTGCCTCTCTTGAAGCTGCGATCGACAACAAGGCAATTCCCGGCCCGACCAACGCCGTATCCACTTCGCCCCTCAGCTCGACACACCCCCCGTTGCATGCGCCTCTGCGAAGCGAAGATACACCGGTAGCGTGGACGAAGAGCGTCCTTGTCGAAAGC
>JBIIOE010000058.1:0-22463 GCA_044337105.1 Bdellovibrionota bacterium
TGACAAGTCTCATAGCAGGAAGATCGATCGCATTTTTGAAAGTAGGTTTTAGCTGTTAGTGGTAGAGGTGCTGGGTGCTAAAGAGTGTTGGGAAGGTTCCATGCATGTTGACCAAAGAGGCGTCATTCACCTCTGAAGGGAGTTTTGGTCAGCTGATCACGGACGATTGAGACGCGCTAAGTAGCAAAAGACAGGTGAGGAACGATAGAGCTTCATTTCCGTCTCGAAGGAAGCGGTGTTTAGAAGTCGTCTAGCGAAGGGTCAAGCGAGTCATACAAAGGCGGCTCATCGAGAGCTTCTCTGGTATCGACCAACTTCGGTATCGGAGTCCGGTATACCTTGAGCCTTCATAAGGCAGAAGGGCATCTTTGCGTTCAGTGACGCTGATAGTGTTGATAGGCATGTACACATGTGCCGCGCTGCTGTGGCTCCCCACCCTGAAGCAGAGGCCTGAATTGGCGATCACAGGCACCTCGCGATCGGCATCTTTGCATTCGGCGAATCGCTCGCTCCCCACCAAACGTTCGGACTAGCGCTTGCTGTAGGAGCAGTCGTGTTGCTGTCGGCATAGCGCAAGACGAACATTCGATAGTTGTAGTGGCACGCTCGGTGAATAGAAAAGCCTTTATCCAAGACCGAGGCGGCTCGCATGAGGGCGTGCGCAGCGAACCGCCCCCGCACGCGCCATGCAACAGTGGGCGGGGCGATTTCGTCCGGTTCGTGCCGTTGCTTCTAGCGGACAGTCGATACGTTAAAAACTTTCGGTACGACTCCCTAGTCTATGTGCTCGACGCCCAGCACATATCCTATTCTCTGTTCGATAAGCCTTTGAGCGCTGTGCGAGTAGCGACGGACCAGCATGAGGTCGCCGCTGTGGAGCCCCTCAATGATCTGACCGAGACACCTACCCAGACGCACGACGGTATCGTTCCTAGAAGACCAATTGCGCTGGTCAATCCATTCCCGAAGCGTTGCGGCGTGCGCGTCTCGCGCGTCCCGGCTGCCCAGGTCAGCGCCCAACGTTGTTTGTGTCGACAGCTCGAGCCCTCGCAACAAAGAATGAAGCTCCAGCAGACCGCCGACTTCTTCTTTCTCCCCAGACTGAAGTTCTGGCATGCGTTTGAGCGCGTCGATGCCCGCTCCCTGTAATGCATTCCTATCGGTCTCGTGCGGGCTCGGCAGGACAGCAGGCTGACAGCCCAGGAGGCCGCCAAGCAGTACTGTTCCAAAAGCAAGGCGCAACTTGGTTGTATTTTCGAATCTACTTCTCCCAGGTTCATTCATACAAGCGTTCATGTTCCTCCACATAGTTGACAGACTGAGACAATTTCCTTCCTTCTCAATATAGAGCCTCCGCTACGCTAAACAATCGATACGTAAAACCTTCGATTGAGTTCGCTCCGCTTTTAATTTAAACTTAAAAATATGCCAAAGGGGAAAGAGCTGGAGCGCCTGTGTCAGGAATGCTTCATGAAGCACTACAGACTGAGCGCAAAGGAGCTACAGCTACTATTGTCTGAGCAAGGCGTTCGGGTGAGCCTGGTCTCGCTCTACAGCTTACTGCGCGGCTTGGTTGGCAACGACATCCTGATCAAGCAGCACTCAAAGTACATGCTTAACCTGTCCTGGCTCCTCGCAACGAGTCAGCGCCTGCGAGAGTTGGCTGATGACATTATCTCGGGTACACACGGTGCGTATGCTTTTCGACTGGAAGAGATCAAGCGCACCAAAGTGCCACAAGCCTGGCGGCTCTCTTCGCTCGTTGAAATGAATGATCTCTGGGTGCAGCTCCTGATCGTCCTTCTTCACGGCAGTAGCACGAGGATAGCGCACGAACTGATCCCGCATATTTGGTATGCGTACCTCCCAAGCCGAAGAGACGAGCATTTTCAGAGATCCTTCCGTGACCTCGCATCAGACATCAGAGTATGCGTGCAGGGTCGAAGCCCACTCGATAGGGAGCCTCTGAAGGGCCGACAAGCAAGCTATCGTAAGGGGCATGCCTCTCGGTTGCGGATTCCCGGCGATGGGACTCGGTACTTCGCCTGTGTAGATGATTGGTTCATGGAAGTTCGCATACCAAAGTTTCTTGCCGAGCAGATTGCGGCGATATTTCGTAACGCACGAACCGACGACCTCGATTTTCGCCAGAAGTTGAATAGAGCCCTTGGGGCCAAAGCTGCATGTAGACTGTATCTCTCTTTCAAACCCCAGCGCGCTGCGCGGTTAAGAGGGATAGTGGACAAGCATATGTGATTCACTCTCTTACTTACACGCTCGCTGCACAGGAGGGCCTTGAGAGAAAGGATACCCAAGACCGATACGGATAGAGTTGCAAGAAGATCAATTACATTTTTGCAAACAGCTGAGATACTCTTTGAGGGTCTTGGCAACCTCGTCTCGTAAGTAGCCGTAGTGGTGCTGGAACTTGGACTCCCAGACGTACTGGAGCTCGTCGAGAGAGTGGTAGACGATCTGATACAGCGTGAACAAATGGACTAGTGAATAGATGCTGCACATGAGCCAACTTCGCCCCCGCCCGCATTTTCCGGTTTTCAAGTATTGCTTGGAGCTCTGCTGAGTCGTATCGGATGCACGCAAGCGACCTAAATGTATCTGCAAACTGGGTAAGGAACGGGTTCTCTGCTACCACCAAGGCGATACGCTTAACCTATTGCTGCCTAAGGCTGCTGAGCAGAATCTCTGCGTAATCAGAGTTCGTACTTGCAAATCGAAATACCCAAAGCAAACTATGCCGATAGATCCCGGGACTGAGCATCAGGTTCGTGATGGCTCTTTTCAAGAGTGATTCAGCATGTGTAGGAGCGGGGATAGTTGTTTGCTCTTTCTCACGCATCTCATTCCAGACTGCAAACGCGACACACCCCATCTGCAAGTAGTTACCGATCGGCGGGTGCGAGGTAATGATAAGATTCCCAATCATCGAATAGGTGTTGTTGGAAAAACAGCTACTGCCGTAAACCGCACACACCTTCGGTGCCAGCCGATGGTGTTCTGTGCTGCAGGTTCTTCCGCCTCTGAAACTGCTTTTTTGGGGATTGTCGCTATGGTGTCCTGAGGCATCGCCAAACCCGATAGACTGCGGGGGGCTAACCACGCAGGGTTTGCCGCAAAGAGGTAATCATCGGAATAGGCACACGACCCTACAAGGGGACCCCCACTGCATCGTGGTAACGTTGCAGCCTGTGAACGCTCGGTGCCCCCGGCGATCGTTCCGACCATCGGAAAAACACTATCCGTCTACTGTACGGAAAATTAAGGCACCTGACGGCACAGAAGCCAAAGAGACAGAAGAAGCCGAGGGACAAAGCACAGCGTTGTGGGTTCTATTAATTGGCGCTTGTCCCAGCACAAAACTACCGAACTAATCGTTTATAGTTCGAACGGAACCGAGAATGCCTTGCGCATCTTTTGCTCTTTATAATCCGGGCGTGAGTTGAGTATCGGTAGATACAGCTCACTGACCTTGATCATCTGAAGCAGGTCCATCCTGGGTACGGACGATACAAATCCTGCCCCGTCTGGGAGATCGAGAGGGTCAGAGAGCAGTCTCTGAGCGATGTCGTTACTGTTTGAATTCTGAGAGTCGCTCATGAATCACTAGTGTAGCATATTTAATGCACAGCTGTCGAAATTGCTCTGAAGCTGGCGAAATTCCGGCTAATTTCAAGAGTTCCATAAGGTCGCTCTGATCTTTCAATGCGCGAACAGGATCCACGTACTTAAGCGCGTGTAGCTTCATCGCAATTAAGCTTCCTATCGACGCAACCTTGATGGGTGGACCAAAAATCTCGGTTGTGGTCGCCTCGCTAGAGGCCTTCTGTATAGTTTCAGCGCTAACGAGCATCAAATCGATAGGCCAAGCTGCTAACAACGGGGGTTTAGATTGAATGAATGCTGGCGTTTCATGGAAAATATTATATCCAAGTGAAATCAGAAGACTTCTCCAGAACGGAGAGTCAGAGCGTTCAACCATCAAATCAATATCGCCTGTTGAGCGGGAGATGCCCTGGAAATTAAGCGCATGTCCACCGATTAGTATGAAATTCTGCCCACCCTTCGCGGTGGCAGCGTGTATGCTCCTGATAATCTCCATATTCTAAGTTTACTAAACGAATAGTTTGCGGAGCAACCTATGAAAATTCCCTGATCTGGACTTTATCTCTCTTCGAGCCGTGCGAGAGCTATTAGGAGTCGGGATTCCGGAGTGTGATAGAGACGAGGGAGACCAGTATTAGGTGTGCTTTGACTTCGGTATCAGGTTTCAGCCTATTTATTGGTTGTTGCACGGCATCAGGATTCATCGGCTGTTTGCTCCATGACTACGCAGAATTCCTGGTAGGTGGACAATGCTGGTAGGTGCACCGCGAAACAAAAGTTCTCCACTCCCATACGTAGCTCTCGCTATAGCCTCTCATTCCAGAAGCTGTAATTGCCGTTTGTACGATCACAGATCGAGCAAAGTAGGCGAGTCTTTAAGCCATGCTCTCATTTTCTCTGAGAGACGGTACTGCCGATGTTGCTCGTGCGCATTCCTCCCCTCTATGAAACCTTGATGCATGAGTACTGTGCATCGACGAGCTAATTGCTGGAAGTTTATCGAGCAAATCCTCATTAAATCTTGAGCTGTTACCCAATCAGGCTCTTTTGCCGCGTGTGCATGCAGGGCTTTCAAAACTTCAGAACTTGCGGAGCGAGTAGCTGGAGAAAGATGACCCGACTTAAGCTGCGCAGGAGAGGCGCGCTCAAATGTAGGTACTAGGCGGTCTATCCACTCCTGATCTACAGAGGCGTGTATTCGATAAATTTTTGTCCCCGAATCATTCGTCTGCTCCAGTAATTGCATCAATACTAAACGCCTCAAATAATTTCGAGTATTATCGGCAGAGATAGCGAGAGAATCCGCCAGTGCCTCTTCGGTGAGGCCATTGCTACCATGCTCTGCGCACCGCTTCACAATGTTATAGAGACAAAAGTTCCTACTCACGCGGCCAGATAGTTGCTTATCAACTCTGGAAACGGACGGGGGTGTTTCATGAGTTTGCGCACTACTGTAAACAGTAGTGTTCCTTGGTGTGGCGATGTCGGCTGGCAGAAGCGTAGAGGCAGTATGAGCTCGCTCCTGCAGACAAGTAGCGTTCAAAGAATCCGCCATGAGCTCGTCCTGGGACAGCCTGTGTCTTAACTCAGTTTCGACGTGCGTCACAATATGCTCCAGGCGAGGTGTAGCATCGTGAGTGCACGTATATAAAAAATCCAGCAAGGCTTGAGTCGAGGTTGTTTTGAGAGAATTTATCAATTTCTCATCGCTAGGGTGGCTGTCTTGAGGGCTGGAGTTGTGTTTCGCGTCAGGCGATGGTCTGGTTTCTGCAACTGCATCAGAAGGGCTACCTTGTCCAGCTTGAGCGAGGACCAGGATAGGTTTTGCCAGTTCGTCGAGGGCCGCAAGCGACCCGTTTCCTGTGCTGACGACACTTTCAGTTTCACCAAATATCCTGGGATTGATAAGCATAATTACCCGACCGTCATAGGTTCTTAAAGGTATAAGGGAACACCTAGCTGACGATCGTAGCAGTGGATAGGTTCTTAGGGAAGCGCGGCAAACCCCCTCCCTGCTGCGAAAGCGGATCTTGGGTTGCTCTCGGATTTTCAGCACGGGAAAAAATCCTCAATGTATCACAGTGGATACGTTTCCGGTTTTTTCCCGCACTGAAAATCAAATATCAACCCAACCTCCACTTTCTCGCTACGGGTAGGTTTTGCCTCGCTTCACGAGGTGCTCCAGGATCCGAGCCGTTCTGTAGTTCTCTCCCTCCGTAAGATTTTCTTCCTGCGAATAGATTGCGAAGAGTCGCTCGAGATAACATGTATCAGCAAGCCCTACGGTGCTCTTACCCTCTCAATCTCGTTCTCCTTACGTCTATCGACTCTGCACGCCTACCGACACTGTTAACCTACCGGGCTTCGAAGCAGCCATCTCGAGGAGGCGCTGCAAGACTTAAACCTACTCCTCACTCGTCCCATCTTCATCAGAGACCATGTTGTCCCTAGTCACGTAGCTCTCGCCTGTTCGTCTACCCCCGATGATCGGAATATCAGGAGCTGTTCCAATTAAATTTGCAAACTAAGCACTTAGAGGGGGCGTCTTGTATCCTCTCTTTCTCAGGAGCGAGGAGTTGACGAATCAAATTGTCTGAGATTGAGAAACATACATGGGTTCTGGAGATATGAGGTGGCTAGTTACGAGCCATCTCCGCAACCCTCCGGGTGAAAGCGTTCGGATTGCGGAGAGGGTGCTCGCTTTCCTAGTGTCTAGTCGCCCGATTGATCTCGTGCTGAACCTGCTGCTGCGTAACTTGCGCCTCCAGCTTTGCAGGAGCCTCCACATACTCAATGTCGTCACCTTGATTCCAAGGCCCGCGCACGTCTTGGGAGCCATCCCCGAGGTCACCCGTGGAGGCGTTGAAGTACTGTCGTGCCAACGCTGGTGTTGGTTCCAACTCCCCTACCTGCAACGGGTCGAGGCCCATGCTGTCGAGCGCCGCCATGAACGCCTTCATGTGGGCGATTTCGCGAGTCATCAAAAACTGGAGGGCGTCCTTCGAACCGGGATCGTCACAAAAATCGATCAGGCGCTCATACACGATTTTCGCGCGAGCCTCGGCAGCGATGTTGTTCCTTAAATCCACCTCGAGCTGCCCTGAAATTTTGAGATAGTCTGCCGTCCAAGGGTTACCCTGAGAATTGTTCAAGCTCACCCCTCCGCCACCGACGATAGCGATCAACGGATCAGCCTCGGCCGCTTCACGATTCTTCTTGCACGGTTTCAAATGCATTCGGGCCAAGGTGCCGATAACCTCCAAGTGGCTCAACTCCTCGGTGCCGATATCCATCAGAAGGTCCTTGCGGGCCGCGTCATCGCAATTGATCCCTTGAATCGAATACTGCAGGGCGGCCGCAAGTTCACCATTCGCCCCGCCGAACTGCTCTAAGAGCATCCTTCCAAATCGAGGGTCGGGTGTACCGACCTTGACGGTGTACATGAGTTGTTTAATGTGGTGATACATCAGTCCTCCTTACTCTCCGCACGTGGGAGTGGCTAATCGGAGAACGTTAGCTATGGTTTCGCGGAGAAGAGTATGAGCTGCAAAAGCTAATCCATGTTCAGGTGGCCTGGGTCAGCGCAATCGCGAGGGAGACTCAATGGGGGAATCTCAGTAAAAAGGCAGCTGTCAAACCTGCGGTTTTTGCAGACTCTTTTCTTCACCAAACATAAAGACCTCGAACGTCTCCCTACAGAGCAATCTATTCGCAGTCGATAAAGTCCTCGTCAGATCGACACTTGATTCAATTTAAGAAAACGAGTCACAAAACTCGATTCGGACCGGGCTAGACTGCTTCCGTGATTGTCGCTCAGGTTACGGATAAACTTTGCCTGGTCAGAGTGTAGCTTCGTTATCGTTCCCACCTCGAGGTCCCATGTGCCTAAGCAGCGCTCGTAGTAGTACACCGCAGGGTGTTTGACGAGAAAATCGAATAAAGCACGTAGCTCTCCCCGACTTGCTCCAGCAAGGGTAAGCTGGTGGTAGCTGAAGGAATAGCCGAGCTTGAGAAAGTCGATGAAGTATCTGCACCCGGTGATTACGCCCTCCTTCCTGAGCTGGCTGAAGCGGTAGGACACTGTGCTGTAAGGAAGACCGAGCGCGCGACTGATTTGGTTGAGCGAAAGCCGCGGGTTGGAGGCGAGCTGATCCAGGATTGCTTGGCTCGTAGAATCAATAGAAGCCACTGTGCTGTCAACGCCGATGGCGATTGACTGACGAGCCTGTGGTAGGCGCCAGCGCTTTACGATGGGTAGATCCTGAAGCTCGAGAACGGTAGCGATGCTCTTTTCCGTAAAGCATGCGCCAAATTTATTGCTCAGTTCTTCAAGAAACAGAGCAAGCTCCGCAAGTGATCGCGTCTGAATCGTCGCCGAGTACAGAAAACGACCCGCTAACTCGACAAAGAACACAACGCTTGGTGAAGCTCGCACGTACGCCTCGAGACGAGATCGCTCTCGTGATTTCGATGCTCTGACGGTAAACCACAAGTTGTACAGGGTGCGACCGAGAGCGTAGGGGTTAATGTACCAGAGCTTGTGGGCAATGCCTGCGTCCATGAGTCGTCCAAGGCAGTTCCGCACCTGGGGCTCGGCAATTCGGGAAAGGCGAGCGATCTCCGCAGCCGAGAGTTCGGCGTTCAATTGGGCGCAGGCGAGAATCCGTTCGTCTCGTTCGGAGAGGTGTTTCATGTCCTCCTCAGCTCATCATTTCGAAGGAGTGCTCGTCAAGGCGAAAGCTGGCTGAGAGAGCCAAGTTCGCAAACTAACTGGAACACCTGCTCGCTCAATCGCCGAGCCTGCAGTCTGCCCCGGGGGGCCATAAGCAGCTTTCAACAGATCTCCGGCCTTCTTGATGACAATTCCGAGTGCAATTTGTGCGGCGCTGAGACGGCACCTTAGAGAACATACATTGAGGATAGCGTCGCTTGCTCGCTCGCGAAGAGGGGAGTATTCGGCTGCTGTGGTCGACGGCAATAGGGGAAAGAGCGTGGTGAATGTGCACTTAACGCACGAGAGTGCCGGAGTGTATATATGGGGTGCACCTGAAAACAGCCGACCAAAGCAAGAAAGCTATCTGATGATGTTCGATGCGAATCACTGGAGGGAGCTTGAGGTCCATGGATAATGGATAAGAAGATCGATTCATTCCGGAGTTATATCAGCAAACTGGTAGTTGGGATTTGTTTGTGTAGATGCCAAGGTTTCGCTAGGAAAGCGAGGCAAAACCCCTCCCTGCTGCGAAAGCGGATCTTGGGTTGCTCTTCGATTTTCAGCACGGGAAAAAATCCTCAATGTATCACAGTGGATACGTTTCCGGTTTTTTCCCGCACTGAAAATCAAATATCAACCCAACCTCCACTTTCTCGCTACCGGTAGATTTCGCCTCGCTTTCCTAGAGAGAGTTTAGGGCGGAGTTGCCGCCGCAACTGGAGCGATATGCGGGGGATTTCGCTAGGCTCAGAGCCGTATTTCTGGATTTTAAGCCACTAGCAGCCCCCATCTACGCTTAAGAGCCTCATTTGAGATGCACCCTGCAAGTCCCGTCTCTGTGGAAGCGGCTTTTAGAAGTCCTCTGGAGCAGGACCGAACGACTCGTAGGAGGGTAGTTCATCGATAGCCTCGGTAATGTCGATGAACCTAGGGATAGGGGGAGACCCCTGAAAGTCCGGTATACCTTGAGCCTTCATGATGTCCTTGATTGACTGCGCGTCGTGAATGAAGGCGATGATTCTCATCTGTGCATTGCACTTGGGGCACTCGAGAGGATCGAACTCGTAGATACTTTTGATGCACGCGGCCGAACGACTCTGACGGAACTCGCGACGATAGTCGCTCTCTTGTTCTTCGGCTAGAGGATCGATTTCGGAGCGTTCACCCCGTCGCCTACACCCCGTCGCCTACACGAGGATCGACCGTAGCATCGTGCGATGCTTTAATAGGTCTTCGGAATATGGCACGAGAGTTGAGCAGGAAACTCCAGTGCGTCAAATTTTCGCCTCCGCCAAGGCTATGGCGAGACAGGCGTGAGCAGCGCTGTCCTTGGTGGTGTAGGTAACGATGTCGTCCTGTATTGAGAACTTTTCGAGGGATACGGGGGCTCGCTCGATGTAGCGAGCAACGAACTGCTCGCTCTCCTCATCATGGAAGGGATCCCCCAGCGCGCGAGCCTCAATTTGACCCGCAATTTTTGAGCCTGCGCAACATTGAAGATGCAGCGTTTACTAAGGCTGGTCTCGTGTACGGTCGCGTCTTATACAGCTACCCCTCTGATGCAGAATCGGATGAACTGGCGGTACGTTCATTTGTGGAATCGTATCGCGAGAAGTATCAGGCGACACCAGATGCATATGGAGCCGAAGCGTATAAAGCGGTGCGACTCGCAGCTCTCGCTGCGGCTGGCTGCAAGCACGATCTCGCGTACGAGGTAAATTCTTACGTTCTCAGTCATTAAAGAGTATGTTTGGCGATATGCGTTTTGATAATCGCGGGGAAAGTGCGCATTCTATATTTCTAAAAACGATTGTTAGCGATTCTCTTGTAAGAGCGATAGCCCGGTAGCCACAAATCCTAAAGATCTCTGCATGACATGTCGACTCCTCAGACTGATAGTGCGGCGGTGCGCCTATTTTGCAGATGCGATTGCCCTAATCAAAGAGAGATCGTTTGGGAGGACGGGATGCTAGCTAATCTTTTGCCCTTGGTTCGTCAATTCGTTTACGTCACAGCAGCTATTCTACTGACGCAGTCTGCGGAACAAGTCCCCGCTTTTGCCCAATCACCTTCTGCAAAGCCGCCTGGTATGGACGGCTCCCAGGGCAGCGGCACGGTCGACTGTAGTAAAAGGCCTAAGCTCTCTAATCCTCCTACGGACGAGGAATTGGCCGAATGGCTTGTCTATTGGCAAATTTGTGGGCAAAGGGATCTCTCCTGGAAGGAATTCCTAATACTCAACGTGCTCCCTACCATGCCCTCGGCATGCACTCCTCATCGTTTACCAGATAGGAACATAGCAGGTCGAATGTGCAGGACATGCATGGCTCCTGGGGCAGATGCTCTCAGCGTCTTAAGGTGTATTGCCCGAGAAGTCAGGGTCTGGATTGGAGAGTCTCAATCTGGCATGGATCCGGGACAAAATAATTGTAATGACTACAGTGCCATAACGTCCGTTGTTTTGAATCGCTGTACTGGGTTTCGGGCTTCAATTCGTTGCGGAATGCTCGCCACCCCTGCAGAGACTCCTGACGGAGCAAGGGGACACTGCTGGCTACTCGTCAGAACTGCACAGAAATGTTATCTGTTCGACCCATTTAACGAGATCACTACCGAGTATCCGTGCCCATAGCTGGTCTTCTGAATATTGGCTCATCGCGTTTTAGAGTGGGTGATAGCGAGCTTGGAGACAGCGTAAGCCCTTGTTTGACCTATAAATCGCGCCTTTCCACGTGAACGTGCACGTTCACGTCGGGATAATACCGAGTCCTACCCACTCGATTCCGCGATGACCCTGAATACTAATATAGGCGAGCTACTATCTCTCGGTGTGTAATAGAAAGAATGTCATTGTGCCCGGCGTTGTCGATCCGAATCAACTCATGCCGAATCGTCGTAGGGATATGCTTCACGATTCGCTCTGAATGTGAGAACGGTATCGTGGTATCTTTGACGCCATGAAAGATAGCGATCTCCGTTTCCGTGGCTTGTGCGAGGTACTCAGCGGTAGGAAATCGATATTTGAAGAAAGGAACCAGGAGCCCATACAGAGGCATCTCTGCCACGAGATCTCTGATGCTGAAATACGGCGATACAAGCACTAGTTTACCAACCTTGTAGCGCTGTGCCAGGTATGAGGCAGGCCCGGTGCCCACAGATATACCGAGGACACCAACTCGATTAGGGGGCGTGCCTTTCCTGTTCAGCAGGTCATCCATGACCGCTTCTCCATCGAGATAGATGCCTTCTTCGGATGGCCAACCGGTACTTGCACCGGACCCACGGTAGTCGAAGGAGAAAGAAGATATACCGTTCTTGGCAAGAAGGTTTTGAAGATTGGCAATGTTCGGCAGACTGTCTGCGTTACCATGCAGAATGAGCGCGACGCTGCGCTCCTTCCCTTCAGCATTCATCTCCCACACACGTATCCGGACGTTATCGCGGGTAGTAACGAAGCTCTCCGTGATAGCAGGAGGAGGAGAGCCGGGATCAGCTCCGACAAGCGGAGGGATCAAGGATGGGAACACCTGGAGATCCTGCGTAAGAACCATGAACGATCCCACACACAGTGCGCCTAAGGCTCCACGCATGAGGAAGCTGCGGATGAGCGTTGCATGTCGACGCAGGTTTGCCACTTACAGGTATTTCTTCCAGTCGAATTCGCCAGCCATAGGAAAGTACCTACACGTCTGATCAAAGTTTTCGAGCTCGGAGGGGGTGAAGTAATTAAGTAGCATGCGTGCGCCGAAGCGAGCAGGGTGCGCAGGTCTGATTCCTTTTGGAGAGAGTACGCCCACGGAGAGCACACCGTCGTAGTACGAGCACACAGCCGCGTGACCAGATCGCTCCAGATTGTACAGTAGAGTGCTCCCGGCCCTCGCCAAACGCGAGCGCTCGTTTGATGCCAGCGTATATACAGAAAACGGGGAGTGTGGACTCTCAAATGATACAATATCATCCGCGATCCGCCCGGTTTCTCGAAGTTCGCTTGCTAGCCTACGTGGTATGAGTCCCTTCGGTAGATCGCTTGGAAAGCAGTGTGCATGGTCGTGCTGAGGCTGAGACATCCCAGTCTCTGGATGATTGCGAATCGCCACGAAGTCAAAGAGATCCGCAACGCGAAACATAGCCTCAAGATAGTGAGTGGAAGGTGTACCCCAAGCCATTCCCGATTCATGGATCCGAGTCTGAGGCCTGTGAGAGGTCAGTAGGGGCGATTCGCCTTGGTGATCGTGAGAAAACGGCATAAGGAGCAGATTTCCTGGTTCCCACGGGAAGCGATTCGCCATGAGCGAGAAGTCTCCATGCTCCATGAGAGTAACGCTATTGCCTACCTCACCGAGACCCTTGTCATCCTCAGCTTTCGCTACGCATTCGCACAGAACACACGACTCAGGCACGAGGAACCTCCCTGGCCCATAGTCGCCCCGGCTCGCCTGTATTCGGTAACGTTGAGTATAGTCAGATACAAGAGTATTGCGATCCTCGAAGGAAACCCGGTTAGCGTCGTACGAGCGCCCCTCGACAGTAAGGGATATCTTGGTTGTTACTAGAGAGTCGAGAAAAGAAAGTGGAGTTTGGAACGCTTCGACCGCTCTCCCCCACGCCGTGAGAAATTCACCCCAACGGGCCGTATCGAGGTTGAACTTGTGAGTCCATGCGTCAATGAACTGAGCCTCGGAGGGATCGGTAGTAGCGCCGCGTGCATGAGAATGAAGCTGCGGCAGCGTCTGAATAGCAGCCGCCCGGAATGTTTCGTCCCCAAGTCCGTAGCCTTCGAGGATCGATTCCCCGAGATCGAATGGAACCGTATGGCGAGCACCTGAAGTATGTGTCAAATCTTTCATCGTAAAAACAGTGGAGCAACCCAAGATTCGCTTTCGCAGCAGGGAGGGTTTCGCCTTGCTTCCCTAGAGTAAAAAACACCCCAGAGACAGTCAAAGGTCATGTTCAAGGTGCTACAGACTTAATCAGAAAACGACTCGTACCTCGTCTAAGAAAGATTATCCTGCTAACGAACCACACGAGGCGCGGATATCCGCGCCCCCCGAATATCGGCGCACCACCGGTTGCTTGAGGTGTCGAGAGAGGGCATCCCGGAAAACTTTTAGCTCCTCGGGAGTTGGCGGGAAATACCTGCCAGAGTGATCGGTGACGTCGATCAGATCTAATCGAACTGGGGTGTCTCCGATAAGATCCGCAAGCATTTTGGCGTCGCTCTCGCCCACATTTTCTCCGCGTATGCACACATACGCCAGATTGATCCGTTGCTTTCGCGCGAGGGCGTGACGACGGGCTGCCTCCAGTACACGATGCACAGGAGTTCTCGCAGCGACCGGCACGAGCTTGGCTCTCTTCTCATCTGATGCCGCGCCGATACTGATTGAGAGCCGGAAGGGGAGATTAAGGTCGGTAAATCTCTCTATCTCAGGCACGAGCCCCACAGTACTAATCGTTATCGCCTTTCCTGATATGGCCTGCTCGACGGGAAAGTGAAGCCAGCGTGCGGCCTTTATTACGTTGTTGAAGTTGAGAAAGGGCTCACCCATCCCCATGAAAACAGCTCCTGTTACTCGTCGCCCCTGAGACCGTACGAGCTTGCGCGCCTGAATGAATTGATCGACGATCTCCCACGACCGGAGGTTTCTGCGTTTTGTCATCCGAGCAGTTGCACAGAAGACACACCCCATCACACACCCCACCTGCGACGAGAGACAAATCGTCACCGCGCCCGGTTTCTCCAGTGGGATGAGTACTGTCTCCAGTGCAAGGCCATCAACCGTGCGAAAAAGCAGCTTCTGAAATCCATCGACGGGAGAAGAATGGTGCTGCTCTAAAGTGAGTGACGGGAGCTCGCGTACGTGATGACCGAGGCGTTTGGGGATATGACTACTCGGCATGATTGAGTCGGCGTGATACGTACCACGTCCTACCACGGCACCGGCCCAACGACGAATGGAGTCTTCTGAAAACGAGTGAGCTCGTGCCCACGAAAAGAAGTCTTGAGGGGAGAGATCTCGTGGGTCGACAGCCTCACCGTCAGTATTTATGTCAGATATAGTGCTATCAATAACAGAGGTCATCGAGTAATCCCACTTGCTTCTAAAGAGAGCAACACCAGTTGCGATGGTATCTGTTTCCTCATCCCTCATCAAATCCAGATCAATCGCGGCAGAACGCGAGAATCTGGTCGCTTGTGGCGAGCAACCCTTTCATCTCCTCTGACTGAAATCATGAGAAGCCATCCTTTCAGCAGGTATTCTACCTCCGCTCAGGCTGGGCAGAGAGCGGCGGTGGAGCACCTGGTTGGTTGCAGTGAGTCTGCCTCGTGAATCCTATCGTCGATATTCGCCCGTATTCAAACGTAAAGGAGAAAATATGGCTTTTAGTGATCTACCTATCAGACGACTTCGAGGAATGAGTGAAGAGTCGGCTCCCGTGCCGCGTGTGTTTCAACGGCTTTTGGATTCTATGGTGCAGGATTTCATGGAACCCTCACTTTTAGCGCCGATTTCGACTTCTATGTACTCCTTCATCCCGCAGATGGACGTTGAGGAGGACGAGCAACAGCTTAAGGTGTATGCAGAGTTACCAGGCATGACCGAGAAAGACGTCGAGATCGTTCTTGAGCCGCACCTGTTGGTTGTGAGGGGAGAGAAGAAGGAGGAAGAAACTCGGGAGACCCGTAGGGGTCGCGGTCGTATCGAGGAGCGTCGTTACGGTAGCTTCGAGCGCCGCATACCTCTTTCGAGTGAGATTCAAGAGGACAAGATTGAAGCCAAGTTCGATCGTGGTCTTCTCATGATTACTCTACCGAAGAGTGAGCAGGCGCGAGCGCAAGCCAAGCGTATTCAGATACAGGGGACCGCGGCAGCACAACAACAAACGCAGCAGCGACAGCAGGGACGAGGTGCTGAGTCTGCGAAATCGGCGTAGTACAACCAGTCCTGCCTACCAAGGTAAGTGAGGCAAGGCTCATCTCAGCCTCCAACTTTCTTGTTACGGGTAGGTTTTCCAGGCAGACGGCATTCCGGAAATCGGAGTGTCGTCTTTTTAGGCACTGTTTACTCTCGATTCCCACCTGCAACTGAGTTGCGGTAATGAAACGCGTATGCTAGAACCCGGTTGTGTAGGCGATGACGCACACAAAAGGCGAGGTCAAAGCATGCCCGAGATTCTGCTTCAAACCAGTCGAGAGGAGTATTCCAGTTGCGGAGTGGGGCACAGCCTCATCAGTCAGCCCTCCGATGCTAAGAGGTTGGTAAATAATGGGCTAGCCGCGCGTGAGGCTAATGTCGTTCTCGCGGCAATGCACCAGAGTGGTCATCAGAACCCGCTCGAAAAAGCACTCCTTCCCGCCGCACGCGATCAGCTCGGCCACTTGAAGGGTCTGTCGAAAGATCTTGGCTCAGATCATTTTGGGGGTCGAGGAGTAGCTTTACTTGGGCGCGCTCTCTACACGGCATCACAGATAATTGGACCGGATTCGGGTATGGCTAACAACGATATTGACCAGGTGATAGCGATTTATCGGGATTTTCTCGAAGCGCGAGGGAACGCAGTTGGTTCAGAGCGTGCAAAAGCCGATTTAACGGGTATTACGGCATTCAGCCTCGGGGAGTTCCGCGACAACGGTGCATTGAGGAGCTTTCTTGACGATGTCTACAGGGATAGCCGAGTTGGGCTCGACACTAGGTTGCCTGAAAATCAGAGATCTTCAGAGACGAGAAAGTTGCTTCTTCATGCGATCGATTATCGGCCGGCACTCAATCAGTTGATCGTGGATGCTCTTGATTTCGGAGATCTCGACGAAGTCAGTATCGCAGTGGGTCGGCTCGATGAATTTGCCATGCTACTGAGCAATGGCCAGTGCACACCAGGAAGTGCTCATGGAGATTGGGTCGAAACATTTGCGGACGCCTTACGGCAGCGATCTGAGCAGCACACAGCCCCTTGCGATGTAATCAACCCATTAAATGGGAAGGCGATTGCATTGGTAGATATGGCGAGTCTTCTGGAGCTGTCGCTGCGTTAATATAAGAGGAAATTGGCCCTGATTTTGTCTCTGATGAAGACACACAGTATTTCAGGCGGATAGCGAAATGGAACGAGAAGCACGTAACACGTCGTCTCATGGAAACTGCTCGTGCTCGGGATGTGTCAAAGCAGAGCAGCTCACGCGCAAAAGCTCGGGCGATGTCGCGGTGCTGGGCGAACCGGTTGGTCGGCCGCGCAGACGAGGCACTGGCAGAGAAAGCTCACAACCTTTAATTGCCAACGACGGTAAAAGTGCCTTGGGTGGAGTAACAATAGCCGGCCTGCCTGCATCCGGACCGCAGCCGAGCTCTCCGGCCTTTGTGTCGGGGCCGCAGCAGATAGCTACCACCACAGTAACACCCGGCGGACTCCGCTATTCGCCGCAGATTACTGAGAACCGGGTCGCTGTATCTGATCACACAGCGGTTCTCGGTAGTGATAGCAGGTATACAAGAACTGTTTCTTCGGAGGTTCGCTCGTTTGATAGTCTAAGCTCTGGACGAGCCGCAGAGGCACGACGTGAGGCCATCTTCCCCGAGCAGAACTCAATCACTTCAAGTAGGACAGTTAGCGCAGAGGCACAGCGGACTTATGCTGCCGAAGGCCGCACATCCTCACAGCAGATACCGAAGAGTGCCGAGGGGGCTCCTGTTGAGCGAGCTGCTTTTCCGGCATCATCACAGCAAGTACCATCTTACGTTCAGTCGGTCGGCACTGACATCGCGACAGGAACGGGCCGGGAGCTAAAGACGTCTTTCGGTACAGAGCGCAACGCACTCACAACGGAGAGCGTCAGAAAAGAAGAGACTCAGCGGTTTCAAACGGAAGCAGCCACGATGAGATCTCAGCTTGTGGCAAGAGTAGAAGAGGCTCCGCAATCGGTGCGTTCGCAGTCCTCGGCTGCTCCGGTCTCTGGCCGAGACCCACGACCAGAGGGGGCGGAGCGAGGAACGCCCACGTCAACGCTAGTAGCTCGCGCTGAGCCTCAGCGTGTATATGCTGCTGAAGCACGTTCATCATCCCAGCCTTTGGCAAGCTCTAACCAAGGAGTGTTTTCGCCTGCTTCTTCTGCTGCAACACGACACGTAGAGAGGGTCTCGGCAGCAGCTGTAGATCGAGGAGCGCCCTCATCAATGCCGGCAGCTCGTGCTGAGCCTCAGCGTGTATATGCTGCTGAAGCACGTTCATCATCCCATCCTCTGGCTAGGACCAGCGAAAGGGTTTCTTCACCAGCTTCTTCTGCTGCCACACGACACGTAGAGAAGGTCTCGGCAGCAGCTGTAGATCGAGGAGCGGCCACATCAATGCCGGCAGCTCGTGCTGAGCCTCAGCGTGTATATGCTGCTCAAGGACGTTCATCATCCCAGCCGCTGGCAGGATCAAGCGAAAGAGTTTCTTCGCCAGCCTCTTCTGCCGCTGTTGTGGGCGCATCGTCGTCGATGTCACAGGAGAGATCGCGTAACGTCCAGTCGGCAGGCTTAGACCGAGCGAGTAGGTTAGAAGGGGGTGCAGGTGCCCGCATAGTCGCCCGTACAGTAGCAGAGCGCAATTCGACTACTTCGCTCGCCGCTACCTCAAGGCATCGCGGAGCGGACGTAGTAATGGCTGCAGCCCCAGAGCGGCATCGCGCGCGACAAGCGACTTCCCAGCACGCAGCGGCTTTAGAACGTAGAAGGGTAGAGGTGCTCGGACGGATTCAGAGAGTTCTCGAGAGGGCTACCCCTTCGAATCAGCGGGGGATGACGCTTTCTCAAATCATGCGCTTAGAGGTAGCAACAAAGATCCTCGAGCTACTCGATGAAGAGGAGTATCAGGGGATTTCAGAGCTGCGGTCCGGGCCGCGATTGAGCGCTCTTAGAAGGAGGAGGCTGTCTCCTGTCAGAGGGGCAAAACCTCGTGAGCAGGAGTCGAGCAAGAGCAAGGAGCGGAAAGAGCGTCGTAAGCGTGAGCGAGGAGATGCGGCTCAGCCGACCTCTGAGGCCTCGCTAGCCCCTTCAGGGGCGAGCGTCGCAGTGAAGATAGCCACCCCACAAAAGGGTGCAATCGCGAAGAGCTCTACGCCGTCGAAGAGTCTCGACATCTTTCAGGCGAAGATAGACGATGACGGTAATGACGAGCTGCAATTAGGATAGTATGTTCGCATGTATAGCGTTCTCCAAAAGTCCGTAGCGAGATCACGACTTTTGGAGAAAGCTATCGATTCGCGGATGCGAATCAAAACAACAACCTATAGTGATGTTCAGCAAAAGCCTTGCCAGTTTACTGGCACGGACTTTTGCACATCTTTATAGTATCATTGCGTGTCATGGAACCGGCTCGATCATCGCAATCCCCCAATGAGCAGCGCCCCCTCGGAGAGCTTGCACCACCAGAAGTGGATTTTCGCCTTGCGGGAGCAAGAGAACGCGCTCTGCAGCGGGTGCTGGGTGTCGCTCTTGCAGAGCGGCAGGAGCGAACCGAGAGTAAGGCAAGGAATCGGCGTGATTTCTTGCGAACGGGGATGTTGGGTGCTCTGAGCGCTGGGGCGCTCGGCATAACGTTGCAGCGGATTGTGGATACGGATTCCTGGAACTCAACGACTACCACATCAGACGCACAGGTTCCTACCTCTCAGCTCGTGTCTCAGGGCCTGGCTTTCACATGGGACAACCTCCTCTTTCAAGCGGGTTCGCATGCCTTTGCCGCGCTTGCCTGGGACCACAATCTTCCGGTTGGAAACGCATCTCTGACTACCCGTGCCCTTGATCAGAAGGAATCGCTTCGACGCGCGTTGGAGCTGTATCAGAAGGATCCGTGGTTGCATGCCAAAGCATACAAGTACATCGCATGGTCCGCGCCTCTGCAGGAGGAGCTGTTGTACCGCGTCATTCCGAGTATTCTGTGCTCTGGTTCGGGCGAAGAGTGGCGTGTAGGGATCCCTTCTAGTTTGGTATTCGCTGCAGGGCATAACGTAGTCTCCCCTACAGCCGCAACAAAGCATGCGATCCCTCTAGGCGCTCATTTCAAACTCAGCCTCGATTACGTGCCTCTGCCTCAGTTTTTTTTGGGGGCCTTTTGCTGGTATGCGGCACGTCGTTACGGCGACCTTACTCCTATCGTAGCGCACATGCTCAACAACCAAGCCGGTGCAATAAGCCTGGTGCTTGCCGGTCGCGCATCACTACGAAGATACGAGCAGTTCCTGCAGGAGGAGCTGTCCCGCTCCGAGAGCTAAAATGCCTTCGCTGTCGAGTTGTCAGACCTTCTGCTTCGAGGGCAAAAAGCCTTGAACCAGCAGGAGTTTAGGTGGTTGCCATGTGGTCACTAGCGAGCCGACCTTTCCATACTTCAGAGCTCTTGTTTGGTAAGAGGTGCGTTTGTGATAGTCTGCTACCCGTGTTCTTTCCCAATCGTCGCCGAGGTCTGGCTCTCTCGTTACCTTGAGACCTGTAGCCGACATTCATTTCGCGTATTTTCGACGTTGCGCTATAGAGGTCTCATTTCAGAGCCCTGTATCACGCAACGGCGATGCACGAATTCTAGAGGTTCTTTCGTGGTAGCTCTCGAATGCTCACTTGGAGAGTTACCATAATTTTTGGTTCTTACAGAAAGAAAGAAGTCCATGTCTCGAAACTTAATCAAGGGGATTGGCGAGGTGTCTCGTCACCTCAAAAATTTCGGATTCGAAAACGCAGATTCACTGCACTCTCTGCGGTGGAGGCTTGTGTCACAGAGACACTCCGTCTCTGTGGAAATAGCGGTACTTTTGGAGGAGGCAAGTCAGTGGGTTGCCACGACGAAACTTCCCAAGTGGGTCAAGCGCCGCACTCTCGCGCGTCAAATTGAAAACTTGGCGAATGAAGTGCGTTCGTACGGCAGACCTGAGGCACCCAAACGGTCGAGTGAAAAGCTAGCTTGCAAAACTCGGAATAGAAAACCGCTGCGGGTGATGAGAAGGTCGCCCTCGTAAGTGACGCCGCGGCGATGTACAACTTCTTTCCAGGAGGATTTGAGGAGCGTTTCTCAGATCTGTGCATCGCCACGGCGTTACATCTCAATTCACCCTCCTCCTCATCCTTCTCACCATCCTGCACCTGCACCGGTTTCCTCATCATCAAGAACCCTCTACGTGGCTCTGACGAGAAACCTTTCAGTGTGAGTAGCCATGACAAGTTTGAGGCCCACCCACTCGATTGCACCAAGAGCCTCGTACAATATTCTACCTCTCACCAGCGAGCGCCTCTCGATGAGAGCGAGGTGCGAAGACCCTTCTCCGCCAGATCTCAAAGAGGGCATCAGTGATTGCCAACACCACTGGTCCAAGAACGATGCCTGAAGGCCCGAAGAGAACCACGCCTCCTAATAAAAAGAAAAAGACGATCAATGTGTGGAACCGCATCTTCCGTCCAACGAGTAGGGGATAGATGATGTTGTCGGATAGCCCTATCACGAGGGATCCCCATCCAACTAGCAAGAGAGCATCCGTCCATCGACCACTCAAAGCTAAGGTGCCTGCCACTGGAATCCACACCATGAAGGCACCCAGGTAGGGCACCATAGCCAAGAGTCCCATGATAACACCCCACACCACAGGGGCAGGTAGCTCCAGCACCCAAAAGATAAGTCCACCAAGTACGCCCTGGAGCGCCGCAACCAAAACGGTACCGTACAAAGTCGCGTAGATAGTGTCGGTAACACGGCGAAAGATCTCCTCTGTCTCCGAACGAGAGAGGGGGATCAGCCCTCGTATGTCCATAAGTAACGGAGCTGTATCGCGGAATAGAAAAAAGCACGTGAATAGCACCAGCAGAAAGCCGGCAATGCTCCACAAAGAAGCTGCGAGTATGCGGCCAGCCCACTGAGTGACCGAGTCCAGCGTGCCCTGGAGAGCCTGTCTGAGCTGAAAATGCGCGTCCATCCACACGAGGAGGTCGCGTAGTCGGGGATTATTTTCAAGAAACTGCTCCCACTGTCCCTCTTGCAGATTGCGCGCGACGGTCTGTATGCCTTCACCCAAGGCCAGCACGACTTCGTGTACGACCCATGTGGTGGTGCCTAGTATGAGGGAACCGAGGATAAGGACCGCAACAAGAGCCGGCAGAGCGTTGCGTGCAAAGAGATTTTGTAATTTGCGATACACGGGGAAGGTGACAACGACCAGTGCGACTGCCCACGACAAAACCGGGATGAATGGGCGTAATATGCCATAGCAAAGATAGACAGCGATGCTCGTGACGGTTGCGAGAATGAGCAGTTGAATAATCGCCTTGAGGTCTGTCGGTCTGGTCGTCTCAAGCTCGTCGTTCATCGTATAAGCTGCCCCGATACGAGATACTAGACGACGGCCGCGAGAATAGGGTTCGAGTGGAACAGGTAGTGAAACGCCAACAAATCTTCTGAAAAGACAGAAGGTATGGCTGGTTTGGGAGGCATAAAAAAACCCGACCACCCTAAGGTGATCGGGTCCGAGACACCAAGCCGCTACTGTATGGTAACTATTATGCTACTAGGGACAGTACCTTATGAGGATCGGAACCAACCAATTCCTCACTTGAGCTCTGCGTCTCTTGGAAATGATAGTACTGCGTGAGTGAAAGAATCTCTATGATCTGAATTAGGCGAGAGAGATTGAAGGAGGCATCTGTATATCGAGCAGGAGCGCCGTGTCTGGAGAGAGGATTCACAGGTATAAAAAAACCGACCACCTCAGTGAGGTGGTCGGTCTGGTGATGCTTGGCCGTTTATGTGTGGCAATCTTCCAATTGCTAGGAACATTAAACTACGAAATGGAAACTCATTCCGGTTCATAGCGAAGCATCCCATTGATTGCAAAGATACGGGAAAGAGGCGTCTGACGACATGATCGTGGTCAAGGCTACGATGACCTGAGACAGGCTGTGCCTTGAAATGGCTCTTTGTGGAATAGAAGTCCGTCGGCGTAACGCCGAGTCCTACCCACTCGATCTCAGGAAGAGCTAAAAAAAAGGCTCATCGCGTTTTAGAGTGGGTGATAGCGAGCTTGGAGATAGCGTAAGCCCTTGTTTTGACCTATAAGTCGCGCCTTTCCACGTGAACGTGCTCGTGCACGTAAACGTGAACGTACCCGAAAAAG
>JBIIOE010000157.1:0-6771 GCA_044337105.1 Bdellovibrionota bacterium
GACCTCTTTCGAGGGACATGTAACTAAACAGACGACTATATCCATCAGTACCCCGCGCGTTGTGAAGGAGTTTCTAAGCTGCTAGAATCTTTTGAGATTCGAGCCCCGTAACGATAGAGCACAACGAGTTGGTCGTCTAGCGAGGCATGGCAAAATCTCTTAAGGAGTCAGATGCGTCGATTAGTGAACCTTCTCATCGTAGCAGTACTGTGTGCGTTGTCCCCTGATGCGTTTGCTGCGCCCAAGGAGAAGGAGCTGCCTAAGAGCGGCAACCTCTCGACCTCGGTTATGTCGGGAGCGCCCACCACTGAGATTCCCGATCCCTTTGGCGGTGTCGATCTCGACGATGCTGAATCTGCGCCGATAACCGGATCCGTGTCGCGTATCGACGAAGACACGTGGCGCATGCGGGTATTCAACAACTCGCAAGATGCCTATTCGGTGAACCTCGGCGTTCAACAACGCGACGACGGCGGCAGGGTGATCAAGACCGACAACTTTTCGTACACGTTAAAAGCTGGCGCCTCGGCGGAGCAGTCTATTCAATCAGCATCGGGTGCCTTCGAAGCGGCTCTCGATCTTCGTAGCTATCAGAAGCTTACGAAATCCAAAGCTAAGCCTCAGTCGGGGTCCCAAGCTACTAACAGCACCGAGCAATAAGAAGGAACAGAAGTAGTGAGTTCTCAAAGGTCGACGCTCAAAAATCCGAAAGCGAAGGATCTCAAGGCGCTCGAGCGTTTTGTTGTTCCATACAGCAACAGTTCCGGTGATGTTCGCTTTCACCTCGTGTACCCGAACAACTACTGGATTGCGATGTCCAATCTCGGCTTTCAAGCCGTCTACGACATCTTGGCGCGAGATCAGCGCGTCATAGTGGAGCGCGGGTTTCTGCCGGAAAATTCCGAAACCGACGAGGTGCGAGCTTCTAAGTGGCGCTCCTTCGAGAGCAACCGGCTTCTAGCCGACTGTGACATCATGGGGTTTAGCCTCTCGTTCGAAACCGACTATCCGCATCTGCTGCGCATCCTCGACAATCAAGGACTGCTGTTCAATTCATGGCAGGAGCGTGAAGAGGCGGCCGCAAACGCACGCTTCTCCGTGCCGCTCATCATCGCTGGTGGAACCGCTGTAACTCTCAATCCTGAACCGGTGGCGGAGTTTGTGGATGTGTTAGTGATTGGAGAGGCCGAGGAGCTGCTGCCGGAGTTTGTCGAGGCGTTTCACAAAGCCAAGCTCGAAGGCTGGGGGCGTGAAGATCTCTTGCGCGCCCTCGCGCAGATCGAGGGCATCTACGTGCCGCGTTTCTATACCCCAGTGTACAACGAGGACGGCACCATGGCGCGCTACGAGCGACCAGAAGGGGTTCCCGCTCGTCCGCGTCGGCGTTTTGTCAAAGACCTCTCGAAATTCAAGACGCACTCGCGGATTTTGACGCCGGAGACCGAATTCAAGTCGATGTTCCTGACTGAAACGGGTCGTGGATGTGAGATGGGGTGTCGTTTTTGCGTGGCGGGATACATTTACCGTCCGATCCGTAAGCGCAGCGAAGAGACGATAGCGGAGACTATTGAGGTAGGGCTCGAAAACAGCGATGCGATCGGATTCGTAGGTGCCGCGGTTTCATCCCACAAATCGATCTCCAAGCTCGCGCAATCTGTGGCAGAGAAGGGAGCGCGCGCGTCGCTCAGCTCGATCATGTCGCAAAAGGTGACTAAGGAGCTCGCCGCAAGTATCTCCGAGAGCGAATACAAGACGGTTGCGCTGGCTCCTGAGGCAGGAACGAACCGCCTGAGGCGTGCGGCAGGGAAACGGGTATTGAACGATCAGGTGGTTCAAGCAGCTCGTGAGATGGCCGAAGCCGGTATCCGTGGTTTCAAGCTGTACTTCATCGTTGGTCTTCCGACTGAAACTGACGAAGACGTCGATGCCATCGCGCACCTCGCCATCGCGGTGCGTGATGCCGTGACAGAAGTTTCTCGGCCTACGGGAAAGCTCGGATGGGTGTCGCTCTCTGTGAATCCGTTTATTCCGAAGTCCTCGACGCCGTTTCAGTGGGAGCCGATGCTTGACCCGAAGGTGCTCGACAAGAAGATCGAACGCATCCGCAAGCTCGTCATGAAGGTGCCGAATTTGGAGCTGCGCTTTGAGCCTCCCAAAGAGAGCTACTTCCAAGGGCTCCTCTCGCGCGGTGATCGGCGTGTTGGGCGGCTATTGCTCGAAGCGCAACGTCGCAATGAGAGTTGGAAGTGGCTGGTCAAGCGCACCAAAGATCCGATCGTCGAAGGCGTTCCCCCGGTAGATTTTTACGTGTCACGTAGGATAGGCTTCCAAGAGCTTCTTCCCTGGGAGGTCGTTGATTCGCTCATCCCGCGCTCGTTGCTCGAGCGTGAAGCGATGCGCGCGCATCATGGAGAGGACTGGACGCAACCAAAGTCCGCCGACGAACAGGAACGGGACCAACAGGCAGAGGCGTTCGAGAAGGAGCGTGAGCCGGAACCAACGAGTATTTCGAGCGAAGTGAGGGTGTAGAGAGTATGACTATAGCTGGACAGATAGTGCCGGTGATCTCCGGTAAGGGTGGTGTCGGTAAGTCGACCGTGGCGGTAAATCTCGCCATCGCTTTGGCGCGTACTGGTGCCAAGGTTGGATTGATAGACAGTGATTTCTACGGGCCGAGCATTCCGACCTTGATGGGTGGCGGGCAGGTTGTTCCGGATCACGAGGAGAAGTTGATTCCACCGGAGAAGTACGGTGTTAAGTACATCTCGCTCGGCTTCTTCCTTCGTAATCCAGACGACGCTGTGATTTGGCGCGGACCGATGTTCAACAAGGCGCTGCATCAGATGTTCGAGGATGTGAGCTGGGGCACCGTCGATTATATGATCGTCGACATGCCCCCAGGCACTGGCGATGCGCAGCTATCCCTTTCGCAGCTTGTGAAGCTCGCAGGTGCGGTCGTCGTTACCACTCCACAGGAGGTAGCTCTCGCCGATGTGCGCAAGGCTATCAACATGCTTCGTAAAGTGAATGTGGATGTCTTAGGCATGGTCGAGAACATGTCGGGCCTTCCGATGCCGGATGGTTCGGTCATGCCGATCTTCGGAAGCGGTGGCGGCGAGAAGACAGCCAAGGAGTTTGGGGTGCCGCTATTGACGCAGATCCCGATCGATGTCGCCATCCGCGAAGGGGGCGACGCGGGAGCTCCTGTGGCTTGTGGAGAGGGTCCGATAGCGGCGATCTTCCAGGACCTTGCGTTGAAATTGGTGTCGATTCTTGATACAAAACGGTCCGCTGAGTCTGTTCTGAAGATAGTGAACTGAAGAAGGGGCTAAAAAGACCGTAGTTCTGATACTACCAGGGTATTTTAGCCTTCTCGCTAGCTTGCAAGAATACGGACTCTGGGGCTAGGCTTACGGGCTAGCGCCGGAGTTGAACCGGCTCAATTTCGAGGATAGGTAGGCATGTACACTCTTGTGCTCGCAGTGCACGTCATCTTAGCGGTAACGCTTGTCGGCTTGGTTCTCCTGCAACAGGGGAAAGGGGCCGATGTTGGGGTCGTTATGGGGGGCGGGGCGAACACCTTGTTCGGAGTTGGGGGAGCTTCTTCACTCCTTGTTCGCATGACTACTGGCATTGCAGTGGCCTTCATGCTAACTTCCGTGCTCCTCGTTAAGCTCGCAGTTTCGAATTCCGGCGGTATGAGAACATCACCGGATGCGATGAGCGGGTCAGTGCTCGAAGGTGCGCCTGCACCAGCGAGCGGTTCGTCGGATCAGCCTGTGGCTGGTGCGACTGGAGCGAAACCTGCAGAGCCGGTACCAGCGGTACCGCAAGCAGATAAGGCTCCCGCTGCTGCGCCGGCACCTGCCGCGGCAGACAAGGTCGAAGGGTCAAAAGCTCCTGAGACCAAGAAGTAAGCAGGTCCAAAACATACGCCCAGGTGGTGGAATGGTAGACACGCCAGTTTGAGGTGCTGGTGGCAGAAATGTCGTGGAGGTTCAAGTCCTCTCCTGGGCACCATTCCTTTGTTTATCTCTCAGCGTGAGAAAGTTTTTGATTCAGCGATAGCACTTGTAATTTCTCAGGCTTCGCAGTGTCCGTTTTCCCTCTTCTTCAAAAGTGAGCAGTTTTAGGGCACCTTCGCTTCGTTCTTCGACACGCAGTGCGTGAAAGTTATGGAATACCGAGTATAGCTCCGCTATGCTCCCTGGTGTTTCGCTACCGCTGTTTTAGTAGCTCTGCCGCTATGCAACGTTGAAGAGATGTCTCTCATAACAGGTCTAGACGGTAAGATTATTTATAGGAGTACACCGTGGAGTATGCATTATCGTACGAAACTGCGACCGGTGCTGAACAACTCGCAATGATTCTTAGCGATAAAGTGTCTTCAGACGTTCTTTCGCAAATTCAAAGAGACTGCGGTAGTTCTCAAGTGGGGGTATTGCACTGGTTAAAACTCGGCGCGCATATATCTGATCCTTTTGTGCGAGCAAAAGATTTAGCCACAAGAAACAATTGGTTACAGGTAGTTATCTTTAATAGTTCCTATTTCACAATTAGTGCGGATGGGAAAGTTGGAGGGCCACTCGCGAAGGAATGCACACCCGACGAAAGCACCGCAAAGGAATGGGCATGTGCAGCAATTAGAGCTGGAGATACAGGTCTCTTAATGATGGCTAACGCAGTACTTCCCTGTAGACCAGAGCCCTCGGTAGAACAATAAAGCCCCCACAAACTTCGCGCCTTCTGGGTTCTTTTGGTTTGCCTAGTGCTGATTTTGGCGCGAAAACTGTGGCTCTGACCGTTGTTCCTATGCCCCACACATCAACCTCAACCGATGCTTTTGAACTCCGATTTCTGGAATTGCTCGGTGCTCACAAACGTGGCAATCCTGAAGCAGCTGAGGAGATCTTTCAGCTGCTCAAAACACCAGAGCGCTTGGATCTTAATCGCGAAAACGCACCTCTTCTGATCTCTGCGCTCAAAGTCGAAAACGAGACTATTCGAGTGGTAGTGAATAATGCTCTCTCGTCGCTCGGAGAGGGCGCAGTAGGGGCAGTCGCTACTCTGCGCGAGCTTGCCCTCAATGTTGATGAGGACGACTTCAGTTCGCTCTCGGCCGTTAAGGCTCTCGGGGGTATTCCAGGAGATGCGTCGCTCGAGGCTCTGGTATGCATCGTGGAGAGCGCAGACAGTTTGGATTCTACGAAGCTCGAACATGCCATCGACGCCTTGGTAAGTCACGGTGCGGCAGTGGATCCGTATCTGTCTCGAATCGAGAGTGCCCTCGACCGGTTCAACCCAGAGGACGGTGATTGTGTGCGCCTTTTGGTTGTTCGACTACGGTGTGCTGTTCGGTTGTCGGAATCTGCAGCTCGTGGGGAATTGGTTTTACCAGGGGATTTTGATTTCACGGAGGATGGGCTTACTGAGGAAGGAGACCTTAATCTTGAAACACTTGAGCCTCGAACGCTTCCAGCTGGCTATGGGCTGCTCGTCGATGATCGCATAAGCTTCGTTCAGCATGGACACGGGGATGTCGGGTTAGAGATTTTCCGCCTCGAAAAAAATAGCGACCGGTACGTGGTTATACTCTCTCAAGATGGGCAATCTGGTGTGTCGTGCGTCTCTGATGCGTTGGAGTATCTGGCGAGTGTTGTGTCCGCGATGTATGACCTCGACCCTGAGCGAACTCTGTGGGCGGAGCGAGTCACGTTCGATTCAGGACTGCTGGAGGAAGATGAGGCGTACTCTATCGTTACTTTCAGGGAATTCGACCCTTGGCGACTGAGGTTTCGTTGGCCCGATTGTGAACCGGTAGCGAGCCGGGATGTGCTCTTCGACAGGGCGTAAAAGGCTTACGAAGCGCGCACCTTATTGCGCCGATCCGCCTGCGAGAGCGTTTGCGGGATAGTGGTGATTGGGTCCCTCTCGAATGAAAAGTATGCTACAAGTGAGGGGTCTAGTAGTACAGAATCGGGTCCCATGAGTATCCCTGCCGAAGAGCTCCAGAGCCTCTCTGACGAAGAGAGGCTCTTTGAAAATGTTCGCACATCTCTCGAGAGCCAGATCTCTCGCGCGCAGACACGTCTGCGGACTGAGAATGAGCGCGCTCGCGCTATCACCTCGGAGATCATGCATACACGTCGGGTGGAGGATAAGGCTCTGCTCGCTTCGGACGAGGCTGTTTCTCACGGTTTGAAGGATTCCAAGCGCGAGGAGCTCGACACCCTTACCAAACAGGTCGAGAACCCATACTTCGCGCGCATTGAACTCGAAGAGGAGCAACCTTCGGGGTCTACCACTCGGATCGAATACAAATTGGGATTCGCCGCGAATACCGATTGTCGCATCATCGACTGGAGACGTGCTCCGATATCCAAGCTGTACTACGAATATAAAGAGGGAGACGAGTACTGCGAAGAGATCCTGGGGCGAGAACGAAACGGGCAGGTGATCCTGAGGAACCGTATCGAGATCGCAAAAGGAGAGCTAGAGGTCGTCGAGAATCGTTACGGCACTTTCGTTTGGAATCCAAAGGAGGCATCTTGGCAACGTAAGTCGGGTGCCGGCAAGGGGCGCCGCGGCAGCGACGGTGCGCTCCCTGAGATCCTGGCTCTCATCACCGCACAGCAGTTTCGTTCTATTACCGTCGATGCAGACACAGCCGTTCTCATTCAAGGTATCGCAGGGTCGGGGAAGACTACAGTAGCGCTGCATCGCCTGGCGTGGCTCCTGCATCACGACAACTCGCCGCTCAAAGAGCACGAA
>JBIIOE010000158.1:0-6702 GCA_044337105.1 Bdellovibrionota bacterium
TCTATTTCGGGCGGGAGCGGAAAAAGTTGCTTTTTCGGGTACGTTCACGTTTACGTGCACGAGCACGTTCACGTGGAAAGGCGCGATCTATAGGTCAAACAAGGGCTTACGCTATCTCCAAGCTCGCTATCACCCACTCTAAAACGCGATGAGCCACTTAAAAAACGACAACCATCTCTCAGCGGATCCAAAGGGTATGGTGAGCACGAACAGGTGAAGTGTGTAAAATCTCCACGCTCGACGCTCTCCCCCGGGAATGATTCAAGGCATTCCCGGGTCAAGAAAGAGTAAGCCTTACCTTCGAGTGCGCCTTAGCGCATTCTGATCGATATCCTTCCGTCCCGAATCAGCTTAAAGGCCGACGCGTGAACTACAAGTCGATCAGTTCGAGAAACTGCGGATGGAGCGTCGGCTCTCCCCCCGAGAGCTGCAGTATCTCGATACCACCCTTTCGATCGAGGACCCCGAGGATCCTCTCTTTGATCGAATCGAGTGAGTGGGCTGCGACCTTCGAGCCGGTTCCAACCGGGGAGTTTGCATAGCAGGTCGGGCAGGCGAGGTTGCACGAATCCACGATCTCAGTCAACGCAAGACAGGCGCGCTTAGTAGGGCAGGTGTGATGTATCGTCGCTTTGAGATTCGCATGCGCTGTTAGCCGGAATTCGCACCATCCAATCCGTTAATGCAGTAACAATCGCCAAAGCCGCGGAGGTACGTATATTCATGGACGTAAGGTCTCTGGCCGTATCGTTTTCCCTGTGTCTGTACATCTTCCACGCACTACCTCGTTCGGTCGAGCTACTCGTCATGAATTGAGCCGTTCCGAATCACCCTCACGCTACCCGGGGGATCGAAGGAGTTGTTGGGAAGGGCTCGGTAGGTGCCGATCTTTCCCGAGAAATCGACTACGCTATGAAGATACTCGCTCGTTAAGAGCGGTGCGTTCTTCGAATGGGCGCATGCGCGGGCGAAAAGGAGGGTGGCATCGTATCCCGCTATTCCGCCGACTACCGCGTGTTTACCAAATCGCTCTAGGTACTCTCGGTCAAAAGTTCCGTCGCCAACCGCTGTAGAAGCAAAAAAGGCGCCCTCAAGATTACCTGCAGCACTTGCAATCTCCTTAGCATCATCCAGTACGAAATGGCTGAAAAGCTGAATCCTTGTTCCTGATGCGGCGAGCTGTTTTGCAAACAGCCCTGCTTGGCCATAGTAGAGGTTTACGAAGATAGCGTCTGGTGCTTGTCGCTTGATGAGCGAAATAGTCGCTCGGAAATCGTTGTCCGACGGCAGGAACTGGTATGAGCTTGCGATAGTCACCTTATGGTCAGGTGACTCATGAACGAAATAGTCCTGAATCTCAAGCAGCCCTTGCACTTGCGCCGTCACGATCGCGACTTTATTGAGTCCCCGCTTCTTTAGTTCAGAGAAGAGCAGATCGCTTATCCTCTGCTTAGACGCCCAATGAGTCATTACCCAACGCTTTCCCTTAGAGACATTAAGGTCAATAGAAAGGCCGATCATCGGAACTCCTGCAGCCTCGGCGAGTGGGGCCGCGACGTGAGCAGGCGCTGACGCATATACTATCAATCCGTCGATTTTGCGGGAGGAGAGAAGGTCTTTGGTAATGCTGGCTGTTCGGGCTCCCTCTAATTGGTTGTCTTCGAAGGTGAGATCGACGGCGTTAGAGAGGGCTTCGTTGGCAAGAATAGATCCATTCATTACAGCTTCACCAGCAGCAGCCGCTTTGCCTGTAAGAGGTACAATGACCGCGATGCGCGGACGTCGCGTGGTTCCCGATATCGATGAGAGATTAGTCGCATCCTGGCATAGCGCTGATGATTGATGTAGCAGCGCAAGTAGTCCGGCCAAAACAACTAAGCAAAATCTGGGAATTGGGGGATGACGAGACGCCTTCTCGTCAAGGTGGAGAGAAACATGTCGATTGGCGGATCGTCTTGTTGAGAAAGGTAAAAACACTACGCGGACTCGTTTTAAGCTAGCCTACAACATCTGAGCGATTCCTTCTCGCCAGTGCATACACCGGACAGCTCCGTATTGTTTAGGTTCAAGCACGCCGCAACAATATCACCATCTCGCTATCACGAATATCTTTTCCTAATCGTGCAGCCACCTCGGTGTGGGGAGACTGTTGTACTCTAAGGTGTGAAAGACGTTCACATTAGACCGTCTTTCACTGTGGATTTCGTGTCTCAGCCACACAGAGGTATCATGCATGGTGACATGCTCTGCTCGGCCTGGACTAGTGAGTTCCGTGTCGTTCGCCGGTGCGGCGAACTGCGCCCTCCAGCGCATTCTTGGCACGCTGGTGGTCTCCTCTGCCGAAGTCCGCTGACTCAGAATAGACACTCAATGAACCATCAGAAAGAGCATTAACGTAGCCTCCGCCTGGGCAGGTTGCCCGAGTTCCCGAAGCCGCAGAGACACGTGCAAGGATCTCGCGGTGGTATTCAGTCCATCTCATTGGCGCTGCAACGATGTAGGTGTGCTCTCCAGCGAGAGCGAAGATATACTTGTGGTCATCGTGACCTGTTAGGTCGTGAATAAACACGACGGTCTCGTTTTCGCGGTAATCCGAATATACTTGGTATCTATTGATCTCTCGCACGTCTTCACCTCGCAGTGCTGCGATGAACGCCTTCTCCATCTCCGCCCGCGTAAGGGTGCACGCGGCACGATCGAGGCGTAACGGCGCCTGATCCGTGGTCGGCTGATTCTCGGACGTGTTGTTCAACGGCTGATTGTTGTTTGGCTCCGTATTCATGGTACTATTCCTTGGGCTACTTACGCACTTCTTGGTTGCGCAGTGCGCTCCATTCCGAAAATAGCTTGATCCTCGAACGCCGAGGTCCAATTGTTGACCGAATCGTTGACTCTGCCAATGCTTCTCGGAATTAGTGCTGTGCGCGCCTTAATGAAGGTGGTGCGCGAGGTAGTGGGCGTATGCCGAAGCTCGGAGAGCGACGTGCGCTCATCGACAATAGATTGCGGTCCGCCGCCAGCTAAAGCGGTGACGATGCCGCGAGCAAGCGCAGCGCCAGGAGAATTTTGCACGATCAGATCACAACAAACACGTGTGCTCCTGCCGCTTCAAGGGCACAGGAGAGCGTCACGTCGAGCGTTTGAAAACAAAAAAACGATGGGAAGAAAAACGGCGACTAGGGCTCTTAGCGTCAGGAAAACTCACCGGCAGGAAAATTACTTGTAATCCTCCTCGTCGCGCAGATTGTCTACAGCTCTCTTTGTCTGCAGCTTTTTTATCTGCAGATCTCCGCTGTCGCGGCAGCTGTGAACATTAGATCGAGGAAGCGCACAAAAACCTCTCGCCAACCTATAGGTTCGATAGAATCATTTCCCTTTCTGAAATATCGAACTCGTAATCGCTTATCACACTCAGTGCCGTAGTGCCAGGGAAATGTGCACTCGCACAAAGCATGGGCGAGATTCGCGCTCTACTTGGTATGATTGTAGGGATCTCCGTCGCTCTTTGATGACTTCGGAGAATGAGTGAGCTTTTTATTCCGCAGCCTTTTTAAGGGAGCTTCTTTGGATTGAGGATCAGGTCTCGGGCTATCTCTTCAGCGATCCTATAGCGCGCGGCCCGGTCAGTAAGCCCTTTAAGCCGTAGATGCTCATCGAGGTCATCGATTTTTCTCGCCTCTATTCGAATTCGCTCGTTGATAGCTTCATCGCGCCGCGCCTTCAACGTCGCCGCGAAAATGGGATCGTCCGCATCATGTTGATCCCGACCATTAAAGTGAGCTTGAGGAGCTATCTGTTTGAGAACTCTGTGCTGGTCCTCGTCTAGCAGTATCGTATCCTGCAAGTTTCTTCGAAAATCCTCGGTTAGGGGCAGCTCGTTTGCGAGCGTGATGATGCGCTGATAGACACTGACCGTATCGCGTCTCACTCGCTCCTCTCTCTCAAGTACCGTGGGGTCCACCCTGTTCATCCATGCAACTAACTTATCCTCTTTGAGGTATTGCTGCCCGTAACGAGTATAGGCGCGAGCCCAAGTCGAGAGCGCTACCGTTAGCTCCTGAAGAGGTGACGGTATCGTATTGAATCGAATCTCCGGATCCGCGTCTGGGAAAAGATCCCCATAGGTCTGGTTAGTTCCCTTCGGTCCAATCATACGCCCGTACATGGCGAATGTTGTTACTGGAGAGACCACTCGGCTCTTGAACGCCGCAAACTCGTCCTGCTCTCTACGCTCAAGATCGGCGCGCTCTTGCTCTGCTCGTGCCGAAGCACTGAGCCATGTGGCCTTCTCGGGGTCCGGCTCAGGCGTATTCCTAGCTCCTTGAGAAGCTTCTCCTGAAACGACAGGTTCCCTACCATAATCTATTCTTTTGGGCGCCCTTGCGGGCACAGGTGCGACGTCTTCCTTACTCCTCTGGGTTTCAGGTGCTCGCATGAGTGGCCTCTCGCCGGCGTCGTAGATCATTTCCATCGACGCCAGGAGCGTACAAGCCTCGAGAGGTTCACCTCGAGGTGCCTTCTCGTCTGTTCGATAATGCTCGACGCGGCGAATAAAAGTAGACAATACGTCTGCCGGGTCACTGGCATAAAATCCCCGCACTTCGCGCAACAACCGAGTCGTATGTCGACGCAGTTCGCACGCCATATCGCTCCGATGCTTGAGGGTTTCAAATGGCGGCTCGCCGCCTCCAGGGCCGCGTCCGAACGCCGGGTCTACCTTCGGCAAAAAGCTTAGGGCCTGGAGAAAAAGAACTTTCGCTTTCTCGACATCAACGATTCGAATCTCTGCAAGCATATCCTCCAGGCGCAAGGTCTGCCCTACTTGAGTCTCCTGGTTCGGGGATGGAAATTCAAAGACACCCTCGCAGCTCTTCCAAAACAAGGCAGCCGTTCGTACGGCAAGTAACTGTTGCGGAGGTTGCTGATCTATAGTCTTTCGGTCTGGCATAGCCACAAGATAATCGTCTTCGCGCGCTGTCCCTGCTGGCAGAACTAAGTGTTCCGAATCACGAAGCTTAGGGGCATTCGATGGCGATGCGGCACCATCACGTCTCTTAATCGGCTGCGAAAAATCGATGGAATCCTGGTTCATAGTGCCTCCCCGCGTGTATCGACACAGTATAGCCGGGCTACAATTTGAGAGAAGCACTTTTTTTCAACATAGCGAGGCTACTTTTTCACTGTGGCGAGGCTACTTTTTTCGCCTCTACGCGCTATTCGCAGCGCATGTAGGCGAATATTACTTCATGGGAAAGAAGATGAAGTACCACCCTCATGGAAGCGTACTGTTTTGTTCATTTAGCCTTGAGGAAGGATTGTGGCCTGCAGCCCCGGTACAGGGAGAGGTCCCGGTATAGTGAGAACATGGAGAAGGGGGCGAGGGCTAGGGGCGAACGGGCTAAGGCAGACGCCCTCTACAGCCTTCGGCGTTAGAAGAGTAACGGTGGGAGTCTTCCTGATAGGTGGAAGCAAGAACAACAACGCGCTGCCTCCTCCCACACAACCTTACGGTCCAACCTCTACAGTCTGACAAGGAAGTTGCTTGAGTCCGGACCATGCTTGATCAAATTGATCGGCAAACGGAGCTCGGTCTCCACTACTCTGACGAAGCTTTTCGCAGCATCGGGAAGCTCTTCAAACGAAGTACACTTTCGAATCTCCTCCTTGGATACCTTCCAATTCGGTAGCTCGATAAAGACGGGCTCGGCCCGAGGCACCTTCCAAGGCTCAGGAAAATTTTCCCAACCATCGAAGGATTTTCCGTCGACTTCGTACCGGACGCAGACCGGAATCTTATCGCGATCAAGCTCTCCAAGAACATCCAGGCAGGTCAGCGCGACTTCAGTGGCACCGTGCAACATCGCACCACGCCGAAGAGCTGGAATGTCAATCCATCCCACATCACGAGGTCGTCCTGTCACCGCGCCGAACTCACCCTTTTCACCACCTTTGAGGCGAAGCTCCTCAGCTTCCTCGGGTTCCTGGATTGCAGTCACCATCGTGCCAGTCCCCACCATGCTGGTGTAGGCCTTAGCGACCATGATCACCTGTTGTGGTTGAATCCCGGCACATGTCGCTGCAACCCCAGCCAGCACTTGGCTGGACGTAGCAAACGGAAACTGTCCATGAAACACGTCTCGCATCCATCCGAGCTGGTTCTCATAGACGATTGTGCGTTTGTTATCGCGTGCCCTATGCAAAAAAGCCGTGGAGTCCACGAGCTTGTCCCGCAAAAAATTCCGCAATGCTTCGTCCTGCAGCATCGTCACAACCGTATTAGGGTCGATCTCCTCCGCTCCGTACTGGTGTCTGAGGATGACATTCGCCTCTTCGGCAGCTCTTTCGACTAGTTGTTGCAGGTCGTTGCTAAAAATAGCCCCGACTTGAATACCAGTCTTCATGGCGACCTGCGCGTAGAACGGCGCGATCCCCTGTTTGGTTGATCCAAAGCTGTTAGAGCTTCTTTCCCTCGCCTCGTCCAGAGCGATATGCCACGGCAAGACAAGTTGACAGAGGTTGCTGACCAACAGCTTAGGCTCGTCGAAGCCCGTGCTTTGCAGTCTTTGCGCTTCCTTCATGAGCTTCCACGGATTTAGCGCAACACCTGGGCCGATGACGTTGTCGGTGTTTGGAACCACAACGCCAGACGGCAACAGTGAGGCGACGAACTTTTTGCCACCGCCGATGAGGGTGTGGCCTGCG
>JBIIOE010000059.1:0-22144 GCA_044337105.1 Bdellovibrionota bacterium
TGGACCCCGGGTCGTTGCTGTCCAAACTTGGCTAAGCCAAGATTTGGATTACGGCCAGGGAGAGCCCTGGACCCCGGGTTGTTACCTATCCAAACTTGGCTAAGCCAAGATTTGGATTACGGCCAGTGCTGTGAAAAACCTCTTATGAGGGCCTGTAGCTCAGTTGGTAGAGCACCAGCCTTGCAAGCTGGGGGTCCAGAGTTCGAATCTCTGCAGGTCCACCACTTCTTTGACAATTCCTCTAATTACTTCGCAGCGGGCTCATGGCTCGTGATGATGGCTCCATATGCCGTTATATCCTGCGCTATCCGCACTGAATAGAAGAAGGGCAGGGACCCCTCTCGAGATCTCTGCCCTTCGACAAGCCTTAGTAAGGCTGTGGTGGTTTCGACGCCTATGGAGTCGGAGCTATGACGATTGTCAAAGTCCCCTCGTACGTTCCCGCACGCTTGTTGTTCGTGATATCGGCGTTGTCGAATAGAACTCGGAAATTTGCGTTAGTATTGCTCACATCTGAGCAATCCTCCAAGTTGGACCAAGGCGACTGTGAACCAATCGCTCCGTTTTCACCCCGGGTCCCGACCTCCTCCTCACCAGTTCCGTCAGTCCAAAAGGCGCGATAGACTATCTGGTCCTGATTTCCGCCGTTGGCGGTCATGCAATCCCCCGATGTACAGGTCACCGTGTAGCAGCCGGTAGTACAGCTGTTTAATCCCTCGGTTCCGTCACCTGACATCGTGACGCTGTAGTCGTTTCCGCCCAGACCGTTCAGCATGTTCGAGTATACGCACACGTCGTCGTTCATGGTCGGATCGACATCTCCGCCTACGTAGTTGCTGAAAGCTAAATCGTTCATGCCTGTCAATTTGACCAACGGCTCCACTGTCATCGTGATGTCCGATGTACCTGTCGATCCGTCCTCGTCAACGGCGCCATCCGTTGCGGCGTAGGCATTCGAGGAGCTACATAGAACGGTGCTCGTGAATGATAGTACGAGAAATTTGGTAAGGAACCTTTCCATAGCTTGTCCTCAAGTTAAAGTTGGGCATTTGCCCCACACAACATCCCTGTGAGAAGGGATGTTCGATTGCCCTTCTAATGAAGCTTGTCGTAAGAGGTACAGGATTCCTTGAGGTAAAAATCGCATACCACTCGACGAATAATAGTGTTCTCAAGTTTTTTCAGGTGGTTGTGATGGTGTGTCTACGTGCGCTTTACACGGCTTAGCAAGCCCTTCTGGCATTTGGAAAGCTATTAGTCGGCGTGTTCGCTTTCGGGCATGAGTGGAGAAGCGGTGCACGTCACGTCTCCTAGGTCGAAAAAATATTCCGGAGTAGTCTCTGGGGGGCTGACCTGCAACGTGCACTTGTGTCGCTTGCTTTCGATGCTTAGTTCCTCCGCTCCCGTCACCTCCGCCTGGAACGTCCCATCACTTTCAGTGAATGCATATCCCTTCGCTCCCCTAATCCGCTCTCCAGGGATAGGATTGCCTTCCTCGTCTAGTACGCGGCCGAGTAGTACAAACACTTTATCTATGTGCCAGACGCGCTTGGCCACGTTGCCGGGGAATAATGTTACCTCATGTATAGTAGTATCGTAGTCAACGAGCCCGCTTCCCTGTTTGGTGACGATGTCTATCTTGTATGTCCGGTAAGGTGGCAAGGAGATGATGGCCCGCTCGCCTAAAGAGATCGTGCCGCGGGTCTGGCCATTGACGCGAACCTCAAATTCATCGTTCGGGGTGAGTGCATTCCCTTTGACCTCTGCAACAAACACACTGTCATTTTGAGGAGGATAGGCGACGTCGATCTGTCCCTCATTAGAGACCAAGAAGGCGCTCTGTGCGGTTAGTCCCAAGCCCGTATCCCCGTCTTCTCCTGGACGCCTCACGTCTCGAACGAATCCAGCGGCACGTACGTAGTCGCTGGTCGAATTGGCGTTCACGTTGGTCGAGAGAGAATCGATGTCCTCTCCAGCCTGCTTCTGCCGGCGTGCTTCTTCGAGGATCTGTACGCGAGAGCCCGGCAGGAACGGGCTCGATTGGGAGTTGTATGTTGCTCCGAGGAGGAACATGGTTTCGTCTTGCTCGTCCTGCCATCTCTGCATCAACTGCGAATTGAGGTTCCACTCGGAGGATACACGATGTCGGTAGAAAAGCTGGACGCTGCGAGCCTGTCTGTCGTTAGTTGTCAAATCCGAACCTCGGAGGACGACCTGATCGTCGCTCGTCGAGAGTAGGGTCAGGTCGGCAATAGGCCCGGCGGCATAGCGCGTGTCGCTATCCCCCACCTTGTTGCGCTGGATGTTATAGCGCATTGTGAGGGGTCCAAATGCTCGAGACACATTCAGAGATGTTGACCGTAGCGTTTGTAGGTAGAGATCGACGGGAACTGCCGCTTGTTGCGGAACAAATGCCGGCGGTACCGGTACATTCGGGTCGGTGTCTTGACGATTCGGCCGGTCCTCTCCATCTACGCGAGAAACCTGCCCAGTTACGCTTGCGCCTAAAAGGGTGAGCCCTAGCGACCCCTGGGCGCCATGCTGTCCCCCAGGTGAGACCGCGCCTCCAAGCCCTACGCGAGCGATATCGTATAATCCATTGATATTAAGGCTGGCCATCGAGTTCTCGTCAGTGGCGGCGCTTGCCAAACCGATGTCGAAGAAATCGGATGCGCGGACTCGCATGCCACCCTGCACGATTGGGGTATCTAGTACTTCGAAGGTTGTTCGCACGGCACCGCCAGAGAGGAAGAAGACCGGGCGCGTACGACTCGTAAGGAAGCCTGCTTTAGTGTAGAAGCGGCGTTCCTGAGTTTCCTGCCCAGAGCTGTCGGTGATGATGATATCTATGTCATAGGAGCCTTGCGGGAAGCTCGACGTCTCGACCTCTTGTAAGCCGAAGTCCAGAACTTTGACTGCCAAGAGTTGTCCCTCTCGATAGAAGCGAACGGTCGACCGCGAGGGCACATAGATCTCCAGCTTGCTACCACGTGCGGCGTCGTTGTCGAGAAAAAGGTCCTCTGCTGTTTCGAACTGCATGCCCGCAAAACGTAAGCTCGGAGTAAACGGCTGGGCTCTCATCTGGAGAAGGCCAGCCCGCGCCTCAAAATCATCGATTATCGTGCCAAGGGTTGCTTCGTTGAACTGATACGAGTCTCCTTGGTTGAGGAATCCGTTCGTCCTGAGAAATACATCCTCGTAACTCATCAGGCCGCGGTGAGAGAAGGAGCTGGTGTTTTCCGCGCTTTCATCGCGGAAGAGTGCGACTCCGAGCGTTTGATTGGCCGAGAAGCCTGAGTCCGGTTTGCCCACTCGTTGGCCCAGATTGAGTGCGCTTGCCTTGAGAAATGTGGGATCCGGTACGAGGACGATCCGAAATGTGGAGGGGTTGCACGTAAGTGTCCCAAGGCCCTCGATTGTTTTGCTCCTCTCGATGCGCCCGGAGAAGAGTTCAATCATTCGTTCGGTTTTTCCTTGTAAACCAGAGAGCTGTGAAACTGCGTCGGTCGGATCGTCAAGTTCGCACCAGTCGTCCGTAAAGGTGGTAACCACAGCTCCGCTAAATTGCTCCGACAGGAAGAGATCGAAGACGGTCGAGTCCGTTTTTCCGACCTCTTCGTCCAGGGGAACTTGGAGCGTGTCTACCTCGTCTTCGATCGTATGCTCTGTCTCTTGTGCTATTGCGATGGGCCCGCAAAGGGGGATTGTCACTAGTAGGAGCAAGAACAAGATATAAAGGAGTCGAGCAGACATATTCCGTTGAACGGAAGATGTCTTTATCGCGTGTGACTCCCCTAGCTTCATATTATTTCTTCAATGTCGCGGCCATCCGCGTCGTTCGAGGTATCCCTCTCTATTGCGATGCTTACGGATCTACGGTGAATGGCTCATGCGGTTCTAGTGCGCCGAAGCGCTTTTTTCCATACAGCCGATAACCATTAGGTACCGGAACAGTGAGGCTCTTGCCTGCATGAATACGGGTACGCTCGAAGGGCACGCACCCCTTCTTTTTAAAGTCGCTGTGTGCTTCCTTGTCGCTAACTGCCGCCCGTTCTTTCTCATCGAGAGTCGCCGAAGCTGGGCAGACGACGCCGGCAGTGAGGTTGACCTGAATGTTGCCTCGATTAGTGAATGTGACCCCGCTGGAGGTTCGCGAGATGTCGAGCTCTTTCGTTACCTGTTTTGGCTCCACATACACCAGCATACCGATACCAGTCAGAACCTTGAGAACCATGGACCTGCCTCCGGACTTACGTGTCTGAACCTGTTCGGAGTCGAATTCACTCGCGCGTGGGATGAACAATACCCGATACCCTCGTTCCTTTTCGGCGGGAGGTTCTTTGAGAAGGATACGGACGGTGCGCTGGCCTTTGGGCCCAATCGAGAAGTTTTTGGGAGAAACAAGGATGTCTCCCGTGGGTTCGAAGGTCGCTGGTTCCACCGAAAGGTCAGTGACCTTCTCGGTTTGTACTCCGATGTACACGGGGGCATCACCTGAGTTCGTAATTGTGATGTTCCTAACGGGGCGTTGCGATGCCGTGAAGACTTGTACAATTCCTCCAACATTGATCTGGGCGTGCGCTGAGGTGGCTGCAAAACAAAGCGTCGCCACAGTCGACATTAGGTAGAGCGCATAACGAGCTTTCATTGTTGGGGCTCCTTTGTTCCGTAGAAAGACGAGATTTTGTGAGATTCTTTGCCGATGGTGTACTCGCACGTGACGACACCTGAGCCGATGATCGGGAGGCTCCACGGGCGGTTCGGATATAAAACTTTGCGTCCAGTGGATACGCACTGGTCTTTGGAGAGTGGACAGGTGGAGCAACTCTCTATCAGCACGGCCCGCGTACCGGAGTTGCTCAGCTCAACTTGATTGATCTTGGGCTCGATTCGAAGCAGACCTTTGGCGTCGCGACTCGGTAGGGCTATCGTTACGCCGAGGCCTGCTACTACCTTGAAGCTAGCTGGCTGCTGATTGATCGTTCCTTTGACCTCGAGGTCTGGGTTTGGCATTTGCTCGGGAGAGATGATGAGGCGATAGATCTCTTCACCCGATGATGGGAGCTCTCCAGCAACGAGGACCCTCACGAGTCTACGCTCGAGCGGAGGTAGAGAGAACCGACGAGGAGTAGCAATCACCCGTTTCGTCTTTTCGTACTGCTCTTCGGGTGTTCCGGAGTTGGTTACTTTCTGGACGTCACTTCTCAGAAAGAGCTCTTGGTCCGTTTTGTTTATCACTTGAACGTCTCGAACAGCCCGATCTCCGGGTTCAAACGATACGAAGGTCGAATCTACCCCAAACTTGAGGATCGTATCCGGATTGATCGATTTCTTCGGGATGGAAACATTTACCGAGGGCAGTTGAGGCTCTATCCCTACCGAGCTGTCACGCTGATAGTCGCTCTCATTGTCACTCGCTTTGCTAGGTTCGTCGAGCGTTCCGGACGTATCAACGGAAGGGCTCTTGATCGCAGCAGAGCGAGATGTGGGGGCATCAATGGCTGCTCTAGGCCCCGGCAAGACTGGCTTTCCTCTGCCGAGAGTGTCCGATGCTCGTGTCGGAAGGTTTGGCTTGGGGATTCCCTCGGTGAGAGGGTCTCCTGCTGGAGATGGAGGAGGGGATGACAGCGGCGCGAGCTCGAACGTGGCTGTCCTTTTGTCATCGGAAAGGTGTCGCGTGATTGAGCACGGTCCTTTCAGATCGAGCACTACTCGTGCGGATTTTTCCTGATACCCAGAGCGAAGCCTACGGATAACGGGGGAGTCTGTGATGGTATAGACCTGCATACGACGCAGTTTAAAGCCCGGAATATCCACTACAAGTCGATCGGGATCCTCGAGGCTAAAGGCCTCTAAATGCTCAAATACGCGCGGAGCGGTGGCAATACAGGAAAGGCGTGGTGGCTCTGGCTCGACGTGGCAGCTGAAGTCGGGGCCTCCTACCGAATTCATTGGGATATCTACTTGTGCGTGTGCTTGGAGAGGAACATAGGCAGCAAAGGCTGTAATAGTTGCTGCTAGAGGAACCTTGAGGGGGATACGAGAGAGGGCAGACATTAAGCTCATGGCGTCGCTACGTGTGTTCATCTGCTCGGTGTACTGCCGGCAGTGCAGACAAGAGGTAAGCAGACCACGTAACGTGCTGAAACTCAAGAATGAATCGGTTCCGCTTTCGTAGTAGGGAGGGGTTTTTCCTCGCTTCCTTAGGGAGCGACCTCCGGCTCGACCAGCAGGTTGAGGGTTCCGCTGTAGTTTCCTGGGGGAACTTTCAAAAGGTCCGCGCGTAAGAACTTCACCTCATACGTTGCATTAGTTGCGCCATTACAGGTAGTCGAGGTAGTGTCGGCCCCCGAGAACGACATCGGGCTGTTGTACGTAAGGGCTTGGTATGCCCCATTTCCAGACTTGAAACGAACCGAAAATGGGATCGTCATAGCGCCGTTCTGAATCCCGAAATCGCCAGTTGATGCCGTAGCGGTCACTTTGTAGCTCGGGTCAGGGTTGCTATATATGCAAACGTCGTCTTCAAGGGTCTTGTCACCCGATCCGTCATAGACGCCGAAGCTTAGGTCATTCAGATTGCTGATTCCGACTCCTGGTATTGGGGTAGGGGCTTGGGCGTGAGCGTGCGCCATCCCGAGGGTCATTAGGAGACCGAAGAAAAACAATGACCGTACTATACCAACGGCATTGCGACGTGAATGCAAGCGGTTCGTCCCCAAAGGTTTCTCCCGACTGAAGTTCCCGCAGCAGCAGGCCAACATAGGAATGGTATCATAGTCTCGGGTGCTGAAGCACCTGTCATAAGGAAGGCGAGGGGCTTGTGACTTGATTAGGCCTGGTTGCGCCTCTCTTCCTAATGGAACGTACAGCCTCCTCTAGCCCGACCCCAATCAAGATAACTCCTCCAATAATGGCAAATTCGAGCTGCGTCGGGATATCGACCAACACGATAGCGTTCCTCAAAACCTGCATGAGGGCTGCACCTAGTATTATTCCGATGATACTCCAGTCCCCTCCTCGTAGGCTGCACCCGCCCAAGACCGCCGCGGCTACGGCGTAGAGTTCGTAGAAGTTTCCGAAATCCGAGGGTTGGGCAGAGTTTACGTCCAGGATGAAGAGCACCCCTCCCACCCCAGCTAGGAGCGCAGAGGCAAGGTAGGCACCGGTCTTTATGCGGTCGGTGTTGATGCCGGCGTAGCGGGTAGCTACTTCGTTCCGACCTAGCGCTCTCAAATACAGGCCATACCGGGTGTGGTTCATAACGAGGGTGGCGAGCAAAGCAACTGTTGCTGTAACGAACACGACACTCGGGATCGCTACGGGTAGTGTATCTGCCAAGGAGAAACGGGTGAGTGCAATGTTACGGAGCGTTTCGAAACTGAGTCCGAAGCCTTGGGTTTGGTCGGCGGTGATTCCACGTGTGATGCCCCGATAGAGGAGGAGTCCGCACAGGGTTACGATGAATGGTTGTAAGCGCAGTTTGGTGATGAGTAGTCCGTGGAACAGTCCGAGTAAGGCCGCTATCGTCAACAGGAGCCCGAGCGCCACAGGCCACGGCCATCCTTGGTTCACTGCCAGCCAGGGAAGAAGGGTGCCTACGAGGCATACGACTGAACCGATGGAGAGGTCTATTCCGCCGCTGACGATGACAAATGAGACACCGATGCTGATCAGTGAGAAAAGGGCTGTGCGCCGAAGAAGGTTTTCGATGTTGGCTGGATGTACGAAGCGGTCGTTCAATAGGTAGGTGCATATACATGCTACCAGGAGGAGGGCCATCAGTCCGCGATTCTTGTTCATGCTGCTTCCTGTGATGAGTTGTGAGAGGCGAGCATCATAATTGATCGTTCAGAAAGTTCCGCGCGAGAAAGCTCTCCGGTGATGCGGCCATCACGCATGACCAGGACTCTGTCCGCGATACCTAAGACCTCTTCGAGTTCGCTCGACACGAATAGAACAGCTAAACCGTGTGAGGCGAGCTCGAAGAGAATTGAGTAGATCTCGCGACGCGCTCCTACGTCGACGCCGCGTGTTGGCTCGTCAAGTAATAAGACAGAGGGTGACGTGGCGAGGCAGCGTGCTAGGACGATCTTCTGTTGGTTTCCTCCCGAGAGATCCCCTACGCACTGTTCGGGGCCTGTGCACCTGACTTTCAATTTCTCGATGAAGCTAGTGGTAAGGTTCGCCTCCTTCTTCTGAGCGCGCATGATGCTGCGAGATAGGTTTTTAAGGGTCGAGAGAATCGTGTTTTCGCGTATGGAGCTGGTCGCGATGACACCTTGCTCTTTACGACTTTCGGGGACAAGTGCAAGTCCGGCAGAGCAGGCATGCTCGGGTGAAGTAATCGAGATGGGCGAGCCTTTTACGGAGAGTGTTCCCGCCAAGGCAGGGGAGACTCCGAAGATGCTCTCTAGTAACTCGGTGCGCCCTGAACCTATGAGACCGGCGATGCCCACGATTTCGCCCCGACGCACGCACATGCTGCAACGTGTGTGGTTCTGGGAGGCTTGGAAGTTGTCGAGCTGCAGCGCTATGTCGCCTACGGGGCGTGTGGTGTAACCGTAGATGTCTCTCATCTCACGACCTACGATGAGCTGGATGATCGTGTCACGGTCGATCTGTGGGGCGTTGAGCTCTCCTGAGTTTCGTCCATCGCGGAGCGCTATGACCCGGTCCGATACGCGCTCAACTTCAGGTAGTCGGTGAGATACGTACAGCACGCTCACGCCGTCGCTCTTGAGCTTCAGTATGAGGTTGAGGAGCAGCGTCCCTTCCTGTTCGCTCAAGCTGGATGTCGGTTCGTCAAAGATGATGATCTGTGCATCGAAGACGAGTGCTCGCGCTATCTCGACCATCTGTCGTTGTGCGGCGGAGAGGGTCGAGGCGATCCTGCGTGGGTCGAGATCGAGTTCGAGGCGCGCCAGCGCGCGTTGTGCTGTGTCGTGCATAGTGCGTTTACACAGGGCTCCCCAGTGGGTGGTCTCGCGTCCCAAGAGGATGTTCTCTGTGATGCTCAAGTTCTCGGCTACGTTGAGCTCTTGGTGCACTATACCGATGCCGTATTTAATTGCGTCTCGTGGGTGCGTGAAGGTAACCGGTGTTCCGTCGAGGCGCAGCATGCCGCGCTCGGGCAAGACGATTCCAGCAAGGATCTTGGCTAGTGTGCTTTTGCCCGCACCGTTTTCGCCGATGATCGAGACGACTTCTGCGCGCTCAAGGGTCAACGAAACGTCGTGTAGTACAGTGCTCGTCCCGTACGACTTGGTGATGTCTGTTGCTTCGAGCAGTGGCGCCATCAAGCCCCGAGCTTCTTCTTGAGGTCCGCCCAAAACTCGTCGACGTTGCCTTTGTCGACGCGACGAGCTGGGATGTCGATGAACTTCGATTCTGGTATTGCAGTGAGGTTGCCGCCGACGATCTCTTTGAGCAGTGCGATGGAGCGAAAGCCGTACTCGTAAGGATTTTGAACGACGGTTCCATAGACTGAGCCGCTTTGGATCGCGTGCAGGGTCTCGTCCGCTTCGTCGAAGGAGAAGAGTTTGAGTTTGCCGAGGTGTCCAGTCTGCTTGAGAGCTTCGAGGCACATAGGGATGTTGTAGGCGAAGAGTCCGACGATCCCGTTTAAATCGGTGTAGCGGAGTACGGCGTCTTCACAGTTGGCCTTCGCTTTCACGCGGTCGAATTGATCAGTCAGGGTTACGACGAAGGTATAGTTGCCGTTGGTCAACTCGGTTCCTGGTGGATCGTAGCGCGAGGAATCGGAGCTCCTCCCGATAACTTCGTCTATGACACCTTGGCGACGCTTGCGAGCGTTGTCCTGTTCAATCCTTCCCACGACAATAGCGAGCTTTCCCCCGTTAGGTAGCGCTTCTTTGATCATCTGGCCGACCATGCGTCCGGCGAGGTAGTTGTCCATTCCGACGTACGCGAGGCGATTCGTGGTTGGCGCGTCGGAGTCTTGGGTGATGAGCTTCGTCTGAGCTGCAGCCTCGTTAATGAAGCTAGCTTGATTAGCCGAGTCGATCGGGCTCAAGGCAATACCGTCTACTCCGCGAATGAGGAGGTCTTCGATGCTTCGTTTTTGGTCGGCGATTCCCTCAGCTGGCATGTGGACCGATAAGTCTACTCCTACCCCTAGCGCCGCTGCCTCGGCACCGGCCTTAGCGATGGTCCAGAAAGAGGCCACCCCGTTGGTAATGAACGCTACTCGAGGAGGCTTGTCCGGGGCGCTTGCAGCTGGTTTGCATGAGCTGAAGGTTGCGAGCGTCGCCAGGGCGCACGCGAGGAGGGTTGAAAAGGTTAGTGAAGTCAAACGCATAGCGCTGATTATGCTCACAATTGTCTCTGAAGGCTAGGGCAGCGAGGCAAAACCTCTCCCTGCTGCGACCAGTAAGAAGACCAAGAGGTTCATCGTTACTTCGGGATAGGGATGTAGGCTCTTCCGGCTAAGGTGGTGAGAACTCTCAATCATCATCCGAGTTTTGCCGATGTAACTCTCATGCGGGGGCAGCAGCTATGAACAAAAAACTACGGGTTCTTGTCGTCGACAACGCGCCTGAGATCCTTGCGATTCTCTCTGAATTGTTCGAGGGGCAGGGGTTCGAAGTGGTTACTGCGGTTACCGGAACAGACGCCATGGCGAAGTTTGAGAGTAGTGTCGATCGTAACGCCCCGTTCAACTTGGTTAGTCTCGATATTAATATGCCGGATATTCAGGGGCCTGAATTGGCAGTGCAGCTTCGCTCTCATGGGTATGACGGGCCTATGGTAGCTTTCTCCGGATTTCCGACATTCTCTATGAAGAAGAAAACGGTCCATAACGGGATCGCCGCGTACTTTAATAAGAAGGTGCTGAGCTCCGACCTGATCAAGGCGATTCGCGATCGTTACTGTTGATGTCGCCGGCTAAGGGCGCCACTGCATCACCGAATCTGCTGTACCGGGGCTACTACCGCGGCCGGCTCTCCTGTACAGGGGCTACACCACCGCGGCATGATATAGGAAGGGGCCTGGAAAGGGCTGGGTGGCCTCTGGACAAGAGCAGTAGAACGGTCTAAGGAGCGAAACGGCCTACAATAGATACACGACTGCCCTGCGAAACGGAGAACGCACTGCGGCTCTATACAGTGAACGCTATGGGTAGAGTGCGTTCGCTAACTTAGGCATGGATGGAGGGTGTAGTCCAGGAGGATACGAAAGACCGATCTCACCTAACGCCCACCTCTCCCGAATATCGCGTGCCTCATCCATGAGCTCTTTGAAAAACGAGATGAACTTCATGCGCTCTCTGCGCTTTTCTGAGAGGCACCACATGCGTTTCCCCGAGCGTCGTGGGCGATACGTGAGGTCAAAGAGCTGTTTCGTTAACCGCTCTCGCCCTATAACGCGCGTCTTATCTCGTTGTCGTATAGCTTCCGCCCGCTCCTCGAGCTTGCGGACGCGGCGGATGAGCACTTCGTTTATATTCGCTTGAACTTGTGAATCGGTGTACCCGAATGCCTCCATCCAAGCGTTTGGTTCTAATTCAAAAGGCAGCACTTCCTCGGAATCGCCGCGGATCGCTTCGGCCATCTTGGTATACCCGCGCAGGTTGTGGCTATCTCGTGCGAGTTCGAGGAATTGATAGCGGCGGACCCGCTTCCACTGCCTCGTATGCTCACCCGAGCGGAGCATTCCCCACGTGCTAAAGCCTGGATAGCGGTCAATGCTCGTTTCAAGGTTGTCTTTGGCTGGATTCGCATACATATATGCGATGGCAGCTAGTGCTCTTAGGGGAGAGAGCACTATGGGGCTGTCGTACCCTTCACACCACACTGTCCTTTTGTTACGTCCCAGGAGTCCGTTAATCATGTGGGCTGATTCGGTCTTAAAGTGTTTGATAAAGTTAGGAACGTCGTCCGGGTTGTCTACCACAAGGAGCATGTGCACGTGTGTTGCTTCGACCACGATGTGGCAGACTTTGACCGGATACAGCGTGCGGGCGGCAACAAGACAGCTCTGTATGATGAGTTCACATAGGGGATTCGCCAACAGAAGTAGTCCCTCTTCGACACTAAACGTGCAAAATAGCACGCTTCCGTGTGGGTGGTACTTCATCTTCTTGCGACTGCGCTTCTTTTTTAGAGATCTCATGCCGTCCTATTCGGCAAGAGACATGAGAAGTTGCCTCGATCGCGGGAAAAAATAGTAGCCCCGGTACAGGGTGGGTGATAGTAGCCCCGTTACAGGATGGGAATAGTAGCCCCGGTACAGGGTGGGTGGCGGATGATTGTTAAAGTAGAGGCTCGGTAGACAGCCTGCTTTGTGCTATCAAGTGTGCGTCGAGCTAGTCATATTCGTGAACCACATCGAGAAAGCCAATGAGAATCGTCGCCGTCGTCATATCCGTAGTTGTTCCCACTTTGTGCTTCGCGTCGTCGGCGTGGGGGCAGGGCACGGTTCCAGCCGGAATCACCTATTTGAACGCATCGAGCGAGCTGAATGCCAGCGTCAGCAAGAAACTTGAAGCTTCCCTACGCGCGTCACCTCCATCGCTACGCGACTATCTCGGTGACAAGAATCCTTTGACACTGCAAAACGCTACTCTAGTGGGGCATTTCCTGACTGATCGCCTCAGGCGTGCGGGAGATTTCGACCCGAAGGGGATTACTGACTTGAGTGTGAAGGTGCAGCTTGGCGAGGGGATTACGACTGAGCAACACGGACTCATACTTCAAGACGACAGGGCGCGGGCGGCCTTCGATGCCGCTTTCGGGAGGGCTATCAAGTTCGAGAAGGTCACGCTACGCAAACTAATCGCCAACGAGATGCAGATGGTATGGTCGTGGATAAACTGGGACCTCTCGGAACCTATCTTCGTAGCTGAGGATGGTACCAACATACTGGTTTTTGATTTTCACGAAGATGGCTCTCTTCAGTGGATTGAGGATATCTCGGAGCCGTGCGTGCGCTTCAAAGGCACGGATAAAGAGGGCAAGACACTCTTGAGCGAGTGCTTTTGCCTTGATGGCAAGCCGCATTCGTGTGGACAGAGCTAAGAAAGACGAGAAGTATAGCGCTCTTTCAAATCGTCGCCACTGACGCCCATCGGTAGCCGTTTGCGCTCCGCGGACGTCAAAACGTCGGCTGGAGCCCGGTACTCACCAAGATCCGCTTTCGCCATAGGAAGAGGGGGTTTACCTCAATTCCCGAGGCTTCCCAGTATCTCTCTTGGGTGCGGTCGTTTACCTGCGAGATCGTTGTGAGCCCGAACCACGGAAGCGTTGTATCCCCCATTTGCCGCGCTGGCTGGCCCAGGCGAGTTGGGTCTGAAGGGTGGTGCACACGCTCGAGGCAGCAGCCCGATCCAAGGACGGGTTAAGCGAGGTTTGGTAATTCGAGATCAGGGCTTGGTCGAGGACTCGGCGGTTGTTGGTTGAGAGCCGGAAAGAGATGCTCTGGAAGAATCGAGCAGCGCTGGTGAGCTTCAATGAGTTATTCAACGACAACGTCGTCGGCTTCAATGTAATCGGATTGCAGGTGTAGGTTGCCCCCTTTCGGGTAGTAAGGCTTACGGCGAGGGTAGAGCGCGTCGAGTCCTCGGGAGCCTGCAGAGCGAGATTGAAAGACGAGCCCGCCTCTACGGAGGGTTTCGGTGAGATCTCGATCCAAGCAGAACTGATTCCTCTCGCAGGTGTGGATCTGATCGTCGGCGTAGCTGTTCGCGTGGGACTTGCCGTGCGAGAAGCTGTGGCAGTACGCGTAGCCGTAGCGCTGGCTGCTCGGGTAGGAACTGACGTAGAGGTGCTTGTTGCTGCTCTCGTTGGGGTGGCAGTCCGAGTTCTGGTAGCGGTGGCAGTGACAGTTGGTTGTTGTGGGGTTTGAGTTGCCGTGATTACTGGTGTTTGCGTTGAGGTTGGAGACATGACAGTAGTCGGGGTAGCGGTCGGCTGAGGGGTCGGGGTAGTGCTGGGCGTTGGTGTCGCAGTACCTGGAGTCGCTGTCGCTACGACCGTTGGAGTCGGGGTTGGGGCACACATTAATTGCGCCGCTTGGACGGCCCCAAGGCCGTTGACAATAGATGAGTACAGAGTCTTACCCTGCAAGGTCGAGGACACCGTGCCGGTTTTGACGACAGCGTCTTTGAGCTTTGTAATGCTCAGGGTTCCGTTACAGATGGATTGGGCAAGTAGCGCTACGCCGGAAACCTGAGGCGCCGCCATCGACGTACCACTCATGTAGACGTACGAGCTGCCGGGATAGGTGCTCGCGATCTGGGCCCCAGGGGCCGCTATGTGCACCTTGGATGCGCCGTAGTTGGAGAATGACGAGAGGCTTTTGTTGGAATTGACAGAAGCCACTGAGACTACGTTGGGGATCGAGTAGTTGGCGGGATACGAGGCAACCGCATCATTGTTGGAGCTCTCGTTGCCGGCGGCAGCAACGAATAGGATTCCTAGGTTGGAGGAGTCGAGAATGGCGTTTGCGAGAGCAGAGGAGTACCCACCGCCTCCCCATGAGTTGTTACTGACGACCACATTGTGACCTGCTCGCTTGAGTGAATTTCCGTAGCTGATCGCCTTGATGGCGTTGGTCAGACTTCCACTTCCCGAACTATCGAGAAACTTCGCCGCCACGATCTTGGCATTCCATGCGACACCCGCGATACCGGTCAGATTGTTTCCACGAGCTCCTAGGATGCCCGCTGCGTGGGTTCCGTGGCCGTTATCGTCGTTCGGGTCGCCTGAGTTGATGAGTGTGTTGATACCGTAGATGTCATCGATGTACCCGTTCTTGTCGTCGTCGATCCCGTTACCGGCGATCTCGCTGGGGTTCCTCCACATATTTCCTGAGATGTCGGGATGGGAATAGTCGACACCTGTGTCGATCACGAGCGCAATGATGGAGGCGCTTCCTGTTGTGTAATCCCATGCGGCGGGAAGAGACATCAATCCCGCGCCGTACTGAGTATTGTAGTACGTGTCGTCCGGCAGTTTAGTTGCAGATAGGGCCCAGTTAGGAGAGCACGAAACGTGCCCAGGGATCTGCTTCATGATTCGCCTGATTTTGGCCCGACGACAGGGATTGCCGGCGGTGGCGTATGCACGAGGTTTTTCGATAGCCGAGTGAAAGGCACGTGTCTTACGATCGTTGACATGCAGTACGCCTGGGGCGATGCGTTCAGCGTCAAGAGTTCCAAGCGCGATCTCAGGCAGGCCTCTGTCTACAGCAGAGAATGCCCGCGTTTGGCCTCGCACGCTTACGACAGCGCCTGAATAGACCGAGAGTTCGTTTGCGTGCGCACCGGTGACCAGCCCGAAGAAGACTACAAGTACGAGTGAATTGAACCAGGAGAACTCGAGACAGAGAGTTTTCATAGGTGACGCCATCCACAAGCTGATTCGACCTCCTGAGGAGAAGCATGAGATTTGGGTGCTAAAAGGATGAAAATACGAGTTTCCCCGGTATTCTCGACAGGATTACAGGGGTAACTTATAGTTTAAGGCGCATGCTCTGCGTGAGGATGACCGTATGACCAGGACAGTTGTCATAACCCGACCAGGGGGCTTGCACGAAGGTGTCAGAGAGTTTAGTGCCAAAGTCCACGAACTGGGACTGCTTTCGCTGCACTTGTCGGTGCTGCGTTGCGAGTTGCTCAAGATCTCCGCAGCCGAGGAACGATTCCTCCGTGATTTCATAGTAGAGGGGGCAGGGTGGATTGCTTTTCTGAGTCCGAACTCTGTTCAGGCCTTCCGCTCCGTGTGTGAAGAGCGATTGCGTGGGCTCGTCGTTCCCGCTTCGATCAAGCTTGCCGTGCAGGGAAGTGGAACGGCTGATGCGCTTCAGAGTTGCTTTGGGCGGCGTGCTGATTTTATGCCCTCCGTGTTCGTAGCAGAGGAGTTTGGCGAGGAGTTTGCGCGCGAGGTAAGGCCGAATGGGAAGGTGCTCATTCCTCAGTCCGCCGACGGCAGGGATATCCTGGCGCCGCTTCTGCGCTCGAAGGGCTTCGACGTAATCTCGCTCGATACGTATCGCACAAGCGAGGCGTCGCTCTCGAATGCGGAGAGAGCGGCGTTCGAGCGGCTGGAGCCCAGAGACACCGTCATGGTGTTCATGAGTCCATCGGCAGTTAGAGCAACGGTGAAGGCGCTTTCACCGGAGCGCCAACTCTTGGACTTGCTCTCGGTTATATCGGTCGGCCCCATCACGACGCAGGCGGCAAAGGAGGCCGGTCTCACGGTCGCGTTAGAGGCGATGCCCCATTCAGAAGAGGGGGTTATCGAGGCTTTACGTCGGCATTTTCGTCTTTAGCGGCTTGGATTCACGGGGGCGCTAGTAATCCACCGTGAAATACCCACCTTCCTTGAAAAATGTCGAGGGGTTAGGTAACCTGACAGCGTTTGTATTTGGGGCAGATTTCTATGATTGACCTTCACGACCTGCGCGAGCGTCCGGACGAGTACCAGCGAGCCTGTGAGAAGAAACGGGTGAATTTCGATGTGCGAGCGTTCCTCTCGCTTGATGCCGATTATCGCAAGGCACGCTCCGAGTTCGAGGCGATGCGTGCGCAGCAAAACGCGGTCAGTAAGGAGCTCCCCAAGCTGAGCGGAGCCGAGAAGGAGTCAAAGCTCGCCGACATGAAGGTGCTTGCCGATCGCGTGCGTGACGAGTCGCAGCGTTTGAAGGAGCTCGAGGAGAAATGGACCAAGCAGCAGTTGCTGATCCCGTCGATTCCACTCGAGCGGGTACCGGTCGGAAAAGATGATACAGAGAACGTCCCGCTTCGAACATGGGGAGAGGTTGCATCTCCGACCTTCGAACTACGAGATCATGTGCGTCTCGGTAAGGAACTCGATCTTTTTGATATAGAGCGTGGCGTAAAGACCGCCGGAGCGCGCAGTTACTTCCTTAAAGGTGACGGGACTCGTTTGCAGCACGCTGTGATGAGTTTGGCGATGGATGTGCTCCACAAGGCTGGATACACACTCATGGATCCACCGCACATCGTCAAATACGAGGCGATGGTAGGTACCGGTTATTTCCCTGGCGGCGAGGAGATGGCGTATCACCTCGATGAACGAGATGATGGACTTCATCTGATAGGAACTTCCGAGGTGCCAGTTGCTTCGTTTCATGCGGACGAGATCCTCGCGCTCGACGAACTTCCGAAGCGGTACGCAGGGTATTCTCCGTGTTATCGCCGAGAAGCGGGCGCCTATGGCAAAGATACACACGGGCTGTACCGCGTTCACCAGTTTTACAAGGTGGAGCAGGTGGTTCTCTGTAAGGCAGATCCCGAGGAGAGTATGCGTTTTCACGCCGAGCTTCTCGGAAACGCCGAGAAGGTGATGCAGCTCCTGGAGATCCCGTATCGTGTCGTCGATGTATGTACGGGCGACATGGGACAGGGGCAAGTGTACAAGAACGACATCGAAGCGTGGATGCCTTCGCGTAAGGCGTATGGTGAGACGCACAGCTGCTCGTCCTTCTACGATTTTCAAGCACGCCGCTTGAACACCCGTTACAAGGACGTGAACGGCAAAAATGTTCTCTGCTACACCCTGAACAACACCTGTATCGCGTCCCCGCGTGTGTTGATCCCGCTACTCGAGAATCATCAAAACTGCGATGGGTCGGTAACTATTCCACTCGCGCTCCGTCCGTACATGGGTGGACAAGAGGCGATCACGCCGAAGCAATAACTCTCCAGGAGGTAGTATACGTGTCTGAGTTTCTCGAAACATTACGTGGCGCTCGTCCAGAGAGCACACCTGTATGGATGATGCGCCAAGCCGGGCGTTATTTGCCTGAGTACCGAGCGCTTCGCGAGAGGTTCTCGATGCTGCAGATGGTGATGACCCCGGAGCTCGCATGCGAGGTGACCTTGCAACCGCTCAAGCGGTTTCCGCTGAGCGCAGGGATCATCTTCGCGGATATCTTGACTCCCTTAATCGGAATGGGAGTTTCGCTCGAGTTCAAGAAGGGTGAGGGGCCGGTGATCAGTAATCCGGTTCGTAGTGCTGCCGATGTCGAGAGATTGCGTGTTCCAGAGCCCCGCGAGAACGTGGCGTATACGCTGAGTGCAATTAAACTCGTCGTGCAGGAGTTGGCAGGTAAGACCCCGTTAATCGGTTTCGCAGGCGCGCCATTCACACTCTCGTGTTACCTCATCGAAGGACAGAGCCCAGGGGATTTGGAGAATACCAAAGCCCTGATGCTGCGAGACCCTGAGACGTGGCATCTGTTGCAGACAAAGCTGGCGCGTCTCACTGCTGACTATCTGGTAGCACAGGTAGAGGCGGGGTGTCAGGCTTTGCAACTCTTTGATTCGTGGCTCGGATATCTTGGGCCACGCGAGTACGATCGCTTCGTAGCGCCGTATCTAGAGACCGTTGTTACTGAGGTAAAGAAGAGAGTCGATGTGCCGCTGATATTCTTTGCAACGGGTATCGCCGGACTCTTTTCGCGTATCGGAAAGCTTCCAGTCGACGCATGTGGTGTTGATTGGCGTCTTTCACTGCCGGACGCCGCACGGCTCATCGGGCGACCACTACCGCTGCAGGGAAACCTTGATCCGCAGGTGTTGACCGGCCCATGGGAGTATGTCGAGCGATCGGCGCGGGCGATTCTAGAGGAGGGAAAAGCGCTACCGGGGCATATATTCAACCTAGGCCACGGAATACTGCCTCATACGCCGGTCGATAATGTTGAACGCCTGATTGAGCTTGTGCGATCATACCGATCATGACTCATCTCTTGGCAGTGCTCGCGATAGTCTCGTACATCGTTGCTTCGGCGCTCCTGCTGTTGCAGTTGTGGAGACCGAGTCGGTCGGGAAAGACGACGCGGTCTACCGAGTACTCCTTCGCGCTGGGTTTGGGTTTGCACTCCCTTACGATGCTGCTGGTGGCGCGCGATCCCCGTTTCGTGTTCGTGGATAATGGCGCGGATTACTTTCTGTGGGTGTCGTGGGGCTTGGCGCTCGCATTCGCACTCTTGAAACGCAGGCTCAACTATCCCCTTGTTGGCGCGTTTATCGTCCCTGGCATCGTCTTGTTCATGGGGAGCTCTTCCTACCTGCTGCACAAGGGTTCCGTGTCGGTGCTTCCACCTGCAGGCGGTTCGAGTGTCGAGCAGTACGTGCTCCCACTCTTGCACGCAGTCCCTGCGCTCGTGTCGGTAGTCAGCTTGGCGTTGGCCTTCGTGACGAGCTGCGTATTTTTGATCGTCGAGAGGCGCTTGAAAAAACGACTTGCGGGAGCTCTCAGTGGTGCCGGGCCCAATCTCCAGCTCCTTGATCTGCTCAACAAACAGTTGGCGCAGCTCGGGTTCGTGGCGATTTCGCTGGTAGTGTTGAGTGGCGGATTGTGGGCGGTGAGCCAGCAGAAGCCGGTATTTTCGGCGGACACATCTGTTGTCTCGGGTCTCGTAACGTGGCTCCTTTTGGCCTTCATCCTGCACGTGCGGCTCGTTTTGAAATGGTCCCCCAAACAGGTGTCGCGATTGACAGTAATCGTTACCGGTTCATTCTTCCTTTCGGTCTTTACAGTGCTGTTGTTGGCGGGACGGCTGACGCACGTAAATTTGTGATGTGATTAAGAGAGATGAGTAACGCGCTTTCGATAATGCAACATACCAGTCACTACGACCCGCGTGTCGTGCTGACGGGTGTGAGCTTTCGAACGCTCGACGTGAGTGGTCGCGAGCATATTGCGCGTAAGATACCGCAGCCAGAGGCCCTTGCTCAGCGACTCGTACAGGATGGGTTGGCCAGCGAGGCGGCGGTGATCTCGACATGCAACCGCTTCGAGATACTTTCGGTCGGAGGAGAAGGCGGCGGTATCCGCTCGTTCTTCTCGTCCTTGTTGGAGCTCGATCACTCTCCAAAGGACGTTCTCTACCAATATCTGGACGCATCAGCGGTCAAGCACCTCTATCGGGTTTCTGCCAGCTTGGATTCGATGGTATTGGGAGAGGCGCAAATCCTCGGTCAGGTAAAGCAAGCGTACAAGCGAGCCGTTGAGGTCGGCAGTGTAGGATCTCACCTTCATCACATCTTTCAGAGCGCGTTTCACGTTGCCAAGAAGGTACGAGCGCATACGGACATCGCTCATCACGGCGTATCTGTGAGTTACATCGCCGTGCGCTTGGCTCAACAGATATTCGCAGATCTCTCGTCTTCTACCGTGGTGATTATAGGAAGTGGCGAGATGGCGGAGCTTTCAGCGCTGCACCTCTGCTCGCATGGATGCAGAAAGATCGTTGTAGCCAATCGCACCGTAGAGCGGGCAGCGGAGCTGGCGGAGCGTTTCGGCGGCGCTGCGGTGTCGCTCGGCGATCTCAATCAGGTCATAGACCAGGCTGATATCGTGATTAGCTCGATCAGTATCGATAGGCCAATTGTTACCCGCGCGTCGATCGCAGGACGCTCGAATGACAAACCGATCTTCCTGATAGATCTCGGTATGCCGCGCAACATCGCGCCCGACCTTGCCGATATCGATAGTGTGTATCTCTACAACATCGACGATCTTGCGACGATAGCTGACGAGAACCGGGGGCTGCGTGAGGCCGCTGCGAAGGATGCGGAGCTGGTTATCGAGTACGGCTTGCTTCAATTCGAGCGCTGGCGAGTGAAAGTGCGTGCAAAGCCCGAGATCGTCGATTTGCGTCAACGTGTGTCCGCTATCTGCGATGCTGAGGTGCGCGCGGCGCTCGGTGGTTTCGCCAGGCAGCATCCTGAGATAGCCGCTCGACTGGGATATTCTATCAGCCAAAAACTCGCTCACGAACTCGTAGAGCTGATGCACAAGCAGGGCATCTCGGATGATGAGTCCTATCATGCCTTGTCGTCGATTGTTGGGAAGAAGGCATCGGAAGAGTAAGGAGATGTCGTATGCTGGCGAAGCCGTCCAACCTCGTCCTTCTCTCTGCTGGTAGGTTGTGCTTTGCATGGGCTTCTCGCATGTTTAAAGCTGTTTCCATGCTCGTCTTTGTCTGTGTGCTAGGGAGTACCCACGTTATGTCGGAAAATGAGAAGCGTAGTCCTGAGGATCTGCAAAAGAAGCTCTCGCCTCTTCAGTATCACGTCACACAGCAGTGTGGCACAGAGCCGCCGTTTCGCAACGAATACTGGGACAATCATGCCCCGGGAATCTATGTGGATGTTGTGAGTGGGGAGCCCCTTTTTAGCTCCACCGATAAGTTCGACTCTGGCACGGGATGGCCGAGCTTCACGAAGCCCATCGACAGGAAAGTAGTAACTGAGAAGAAGGACGTTTCGCACGGGATGATTCGCACTGAGGTGCGCTCAAAGGTCGCTGATTCGCATCTTGGCCACGTGTTTACGGATGGTCCTGGGTCAGACGGATTGCGCTACTGCATCAACTCGGCCTCTTTACGATTTATCCCGGTGGAGAAGCTTGAGGCCGAGGGGTATGGCGAGTACAGGAAGCTGTTCGCTGAAGGTAGTTCCAGGGCAGACACTCGAGCTACTAGTGCGACCGAAGAAGTGGCTATTTTGGCAGGAGGATGTTTTTGGGGTGTGGAGGAGTTGATTCGAAAGCTCCCTGGCGTTCTCTCGACTGAGGTTGGATACACTGGGGGACAGTGGCCGAACCCAACCTATGAACGTATCTCATCGGGGACTACCGGCCATGCAGAGTCTGTTCGAATCGTTTTCGATCCGCACAAGCTCGCATACGCTGACCTCTTGCGCTACTTCTTTCGTCTGCATGATCCTACAACGGTCAATCGTCAGGGAAACGATCGAGGCACCCAATATCGATCGGCCATATTCGTGACGTCCGAGCAGCAGCGCACGATCGCCCAACAAGTCAAAGAGGAGATCTCGACCTCCGGTAAATGGAAAGATCCGCTGGTAACAGATATAGTGCCCGCTTCGACGTGGTATCGCGCAGAGGAGTACCATCAAGATTATCTGCAGAAGCATCCTGATGGTTACACTTGTCACTATCTTAGGTGAAGCCTCGCTTGCTTAGAGCGCGTAACAAAAATCTCCTCTGCTGCGGCCATCTGCAAGCTCGCGGGGCTGCGTCTTCGGCTCAAAATGTGCTCAACGTGCCACAGAGGGCACGTCTCCGCGCCTTTTGAGCCTGCATCCTTGCCCCTCGACCTTTCGCGTGGCCTCGCGACGAGGATA
>JBIIOE010000060.1:0-21555 GCA_044337105.1 Bdellovibrionota bacterium
GCACAAAGAAGCTGGCTGTTGTTCCAGGCGGAAAGTCACCAGCGGAGCGAGTGACATTCAAGAGACCTGTGAGAATTCCAACATTGATAGATCTCGCCAAGGCGCGTGAGTCGCGCCGTCAGCGAACTCCATCACCGCATGAGTCAGCATAGATAGAACAGGAACCGTTTCGTCGCACAACAACGCTCCACCATGAAAACTCTCATGGAAGCGAGCGTTGGCGAATCAGCTAGAGCCGACCTACACGAGCCCTCGGAGAACGTGCGGGATCTTGTAAGCTAATCTGCTATCTCCCTTAGCCAGTGCGATAAGCCCCGCCCCCTGTCTCAAACGGCACCTTTGAGATCCTTACAGATACGTTGAACAACCTCCCTCGTGACAAACCACCAGGCTTGAGATACCACTAGCCCAGCGCTACCGCATTGTCGGGCCGACTAGTGAGCTCGTTAAGAGGTGTTACATGCAAGTTTTCGCGGAGATATCGAGTTGGTTTAAAAGCTGGAGCGGCGAAGCTCGCATGCCTCAAGTTGAGGCAAGCACTGCGAATCAAACATATACGCCAGAGCAACTGGAAGCGTTCATAAAACGCTCCAGCGATACCGAACAAAAAGCAGGTGAATCGCTGTTGCTTGCGCAAGACCTGCCGAACATCTTCTCACGTTGCGACGTGCACTCGAGCTGGAGGATAGCCGAGTCGAACTTGGTTGCCTTTCGCGGGCAGCTTGAACGTTCTGGGCACACCGGAACCTGTTTGTGGTTCGAAGGGAGCGAAGCTCCTCAAGCTATACTACTCGGTGAACTGCTCCTCGACTGCAGCGCTAACAGGTGTGGGGAGCAGCTTGAGATCCATATTGGACAAACAAAGGTCGGCGATGCCCGCGCAATACTTGGTTGGGTTGGCCCGAGCATTAAAGTCATCGGATGGATCGCAATGATAGACACGGACAAGCTACAGTGAGCGAGGTCGGCACATAACACCACAGCTCCGAGCCCGCAGCAGAGAAGCCCACTACAGAGAAGCCTTCACGGAGCCCTGCCAAAGCTCCTATTCAACACCCTCCCCCGACTTAAAGGAGCCCGCTCTAATAGTGCGGTGCATCCATTTGAATTTGACGAGGTCGACGAACATCTTAAGCCCATCTCTCCAAACATTCACCTTCGAACCAGGCTTGTCGCTCCAATTGACCGCTACCTCTCGCACCGATATGTTCGCACGCCTGGCTATGGTGAGCTGTTCGACATCGAAGCTAAACCCCTCCTCCGTTTGTCGCTCACACACAAACTTAGCCGCCTCGCTCGTAAACAGCTTGAATCCGCACTGAGTGTCCTTGATGCCGGGTAGCAAGATACTCCGCACTGCCACATTGAAGACACGGCCGACGAAGCGTCGCCACTGATTCGCGTTAATCTCGGTAGTTTCTGTAGTTTGACGCGAACCTATCACCATATGCGAGCGAGAACTCTCCATCTCGCGCTCTAACCGCTCATACTGGTCGATCGGCGTAGCTCCATCTGCATCTGTAAAGAGCACACGCGCCCCGCGAGAGATTCGCATCCCCTCCCGCACGGCATTACCCTTACCGCGATTAACTGGAACATTGTGCAGAATCACCTGTGGGTGCTTACTCTGAAACCCAGCTACAATCCCTTTCGTGTTGTCTCCACTACCGTCGTTCACAACGATGACCTCGTAATTCAGGCCACGACCGGAAAAGTATTGAATGACCTGCTCGAGGTATCCAGGAAGCCGCTCTTCTTCATTGTAGGCGGGAATAATAACTGAGAGCGCCGGCGTCGATCGCTCACACTTCATAGATTCAAGAGCAGCAGTACCGATGGTGGCGACAGCAAGGGGAGAGCGATACGCCATACTAGCTGGATGCTGCTGCTGCGAGGCGGCGGCGCGGTTCCAAGCCCCTACTGGGCCGGCGGAGCGTAGTCCGTGCTGATGTTGGGGCGTATACATACTCCCGAAGTGTGGCACCAATCAGCATCTTAATACAGTGATAGAAGCTACCGTGTGCGGAGAACGCATCTCTCAGCTGTTAGGATCAGCGTGTTTGAGATGGTTTGTGTCGTTGACTCTTCGGAAAGTCGATTTTCGTGCTGTGAAAAAACCGCAGGTGTATCCGCCGCGATACACTGAGGATATTTCCATATCGCCAACATCAAAGAGCACCCTAAAACCCGACATTATCCAAAAGCCTAACTCCTTCCACGCGTGCGACCACGAGCATCCTGCACGCTGCCTCGACACACTCCACGCGCTGAAGCGAACGCTCCTCTACGAGCGCAACATAATCTATCTGCGGATTCGGCATGCGCGAGATCTCCGCTGTCACGATCTGCTCCAAGATAGAAGCACGTCGCTCACCCGCCTCGAATGCCTCGCGAGCCTTGAAGAGTCCGCGGCTAATCCCCAGTGCGTGTCCCCTTCCCTCCGATGACAACCGCACATTGCGCGAGCTCAACGCAAGCCCATCGGCATCTCGCACGAGAGCACCGCGTACGATCTCAATGTCCAGTTTGAGGTCTTCTACCATCCGCTCGATCAGCACCAGTTGTTGAAAGTCCTTCTCCCCAAAGATCGCCACATCTGGTCGTACGATGTTGAACAGCACCGTGACCACCGTTGCAACCCCCTCGAAGTGTCCCGGTCGTAACGCGCCTTCAAACGGCTTGCTCACATCCCGCACAAAAACCGAAGTTTGGAATCCGGGGGGATAAATCTCCTCAACTCCAGGAGCAAACAGAAGATCCACACCCTCTCTCTCCAAGAGCGCGTGGTCGTTTTCGAGGTTGATGACGTACGCCTGGTAATCCTTGGGATCGTTGAACTGCGTAGGGTTCACAAAAACGGAGCACACGCGCACATCGCAGTGATGTGTGAGTGTGCGGGCCAGCGAGAGATGCCCCTCGTGCAGCGCTCCCATGGTGGGAACGAAACCTATGCGTTTTCCCGCTTGCCGCGCGCGGCGAAGCTCGTCTCGTAGTGTCGAAACCGTAGTATATCTCTTCATAGAGCGCTCTGCGATGCCCCCTCTTTGGTTACAATCAGGTCCTCGGCGGAAAAACCTCTCCGACCCTCGCGCCGCCCCAGACGGTTTGTTAGAGTGCCCCGAACTACAGTGGTGGACACGGGTCTCTGGGCGATGCAAGATTCGAGGGGAAAAGCTACCACCTGCGGTCAAAATACGGAATCATCTGCCCTATGCTAATGCGGACGTTCGCTCACAAAGGCCCCCAGCCTCCGACCCAGCTCTCTCGGATGCTTTTGACGGTGTTGTTTCTGCTGCTTTCGACGGCATCGACGGGGTGTTGGCCCAGTAGCAGCTCCCCCGAACCGGAGGAGCCCGCCGCTGAAGAGGAGAACGATGGAGAAGCCAAAGAGCTCGCACCCGACTCTTCCTCCTCCAAGGTAGTGGACAACAAATCGCAGGCGGAGCTCGCGCGCATCGCCAAGAAGCTCTATCAAGCGAAGATGTATTCAGTTTCGCGCGACTCGCTGCTATCCCTCAGCAACCAAGGGGCATCCGGTGCGTATCGAACTTTTGCCGAGATAAAGCTCGCAGACTCATACTTCTTTAACGGCGAGCACAACGAAGCTTCGAAACGCTACGAGGAATTTGCCAAGAACTACCCGACCAGTACAGAGGTTCCCTATGCCAAGCTTCAGGCCGCTCGCAGCAACCTCGCTATTGCGCGCGGTCCTGGTCGCGATCGAAAACCGCTGGAAGCTGCACTGGTCTTATTCGACGAGCTGGTAAAGAGATACCCAGATACCGATTACAGCGCGATAGCGGCGCGCGCGCGAGTTTCGGTCATCGAGGAGCTGGCGGCATACGACCAAGGGATCATCGATTTCTACGAGCGGCTTGGAAATACAGAGGCAGTAGCAGAGCGTAAACGAGCTTTCGATACCCAGTGGGGAGCTCGACTCCGCGAGACCTCAGCGATACAGACGAGCGCGGCGGAGAAGCGCCTCTTGCCCCTACTACCGGTGACACACCAACCAACGGTTCAGCAGAGTACGGCTGCATCTCTTTCAGAGCAGGAGGCGAAGCGACCCACACCCGATACCAACCGACCTCTAAAGCCTATTGCTGTGCGTCAGATAACCTGTCGACGAGGTTCCGAGCCCTACGCCGTCATCGATGTCGACCGTATCCCAGATGCGCTCACCAAACTCGGTAGCTACGAGGCTACGCCAACGGAAGCTGGATTGCTCACAATATCAGGATTGGGACTGCACTCTCCCCGGCGCGAATTCGACTGCTTTGGAGAGAGAGATCTGCGCGTAACATCCGAGGGAGGTGTAGAGGTTCGAACCTCTACCGCTATGGCGATTACCGCGCTCGATGCTCCCCCGCGATTGCTGCTGTCGAGGGTGCCATAGCTACCTATCAGTGGCGCTTTCTGCACTAAAAAACGATACTGACTCATCTTAGTGATCGGGGAGAGCTCTTTTGAGTTCGGAAACCTAAAAAACTAAACGCCGTCCCATTTTCACGTCTGGCCTATCAGACATGAGAGTGTTACTTAAAGTATCGGAATTATTCTATATACACACTAGACGTGGCACAGACGACGCTCTCCCTTGCAAGTATCCGAGACTTTGACTACCAGCTCCTGCTGAACAAGCTCGTGCGTCGCCAAAATCTCGCGTACCTCGTGCGTGCAATCCGGGGGCTCTCGGCCCTGATAATGACGATAGCTATAGCCATCCTCCTGTATGTAGGCGCACAGGAGACCCTAGAAAGACGTAGCCAACAGATAGAGCTCGAGGGACGCATTCAAGCAGTGCGGTCGATCGTGGCCGAGCGTCCGGCTGCCAGCCAAGACAGTGTGCGAGACGTGAGCCTGATAGCCAAAAAGAACGTGTTCGGCGCACTCGGAAAGATCGCCAAGGAAGCCCCCGTACCAACCCCTCCACCGCAAACGCCCCTCTCCCTTACCCTTATCGGTACATTCCTGACCAAGGGTCAGGAGCCATACGCAATTATCGAGGACAAAAAGAAGCAATCGCAGGACGTGTTTTCACTCAATCAGTCGATCTTCGGGCAAGCGACCTTAAAGCAGATCCTTGAAGATCACGTACAGATCGAGCGTGACGGGAAGCGCGAAATCCTCAAACTCGACGACCTGGGCAATGCCGCACCGAGTGGTGCCGGAGTATCCGCTCTTGGAAGCGACGAATTCGTCGTCGAAGAGGCCGAATTGGACAAGGGACTCGAAAACTTACCCCTTCTCCTTACACAGGCTCGAGCGGTACCATACTTCAAGGAGGGTCGCTCGATCGGACTTCGTCTCTTCGCCATCAAGAACGGCAGCCTGTACGAAAAGATCGGGCTCAAGAACGGAGACATCTTGAAGGCAATCAACGGCAACAGTCTCGGTGACATCTCCCAAGCGCTCAAACTGTTCGAGCAATTGAAGCAGGAGCGGTCGATCAACTTGGTTCTCGAGCGAGAGAAGCAGGATAGAGAATTTAAGTACACGATAAGGTAATCGATGATGCGGATTCGCCACACAGTGTTACTCGCAGTCGCCGTGGTGCTCGCGGCACCCGGGCTCGCGACACCTGCCCGAGCGCAGAACAACCAACCTCAAGCTGGCGGTGGAGATCAGATCAACGAAGAAGAGTACTCTAAAGACTCAACCACCGAGATCAACGTCAAGAACGCAGACATCGCAGCGATCGTTCGCATTTTTTCGCGCAAGACAAAGCGCAACTATATCCTCGACGAAAAAGTTCGCGGCAAGGTCTCCATCTACCTACCAGGGAAGGTCTCCGCAGAGGAATCACTCCGCATCCTCGACTCCGTACTGGCCCTGAAAGGCTTCACCTCCGTGCCTATAGGCGACAATCTCTGGAAGATCGTTCCTGCAAAGGAGGCGCGTCAGTCAACCATTCCTACGCTCACCGAACAGCGCAGCGAGAAACCGACAGCAGCGGTGGTCACACGGCTCGTCAACTTGAAGTATGTTAGTGCGGAGGACGTACAGCAGATCGTTTCGCAACTCATCTCGGCGGATGGTCTGGTTAATGCGTACACGGGCACTAACTCTCTGATCCTGATCGACTCCGAGGACAACATCAATCGCCTGGTAAGTATCATAGAAGAGCTCGATGTTCCCTTCTCTAACCGAGAGATGACGATCATCCCTGTCAAGTTTGCGGATGTCGAAGATGTTTCGCAGAAGCTCAACGACATTCTCGGGAGCGCTGGCGGCGACAGCAAAAAAGGCACTTCGGTGCTCGATCAGATTCGCGCCAGCATGAGCGACCCGTCACTCGCAGCTGGTAGCCAGATGGGTGGGATTCCGGGTCAACCTCAACGCGCCCCCGGCGCCGGAGCATCCGCAAAAACCGTCGCTGCGCGCGGCATGGAGCCGAAGATCATCCCCGATCAACGAACGAACTCTATTATCGTGGTAGCTGACGCCGACACCACTGCCCGAGTGCGCGCCTTGGTCTCTCAGCTCGACAGCAAGGTAGACCTTTCAGGCAACAAATTTTACGTCTATCGCTGCCAGCACGCGAACGCCGAGGAGATAGCACAGGTACTCGCAGGTCTCGTTGGAGGCGGAGCGGCCGGCGGTTCAATGGGAGGATTCGGAGCCTCTGGGCGAGGAACGGGACTCGGCGGTGGCCTCGGCGGAGCCTTCGGAGACGATTCAGGTGGCTCATTCGGCGGCAGCCGTAACAACCAACAGCAGTCCAGAAGTCGCGCCATGTCCTCGTTCGGAGGATCGGGGTCCTCTGCACTGGGGGGTGGCCTTGGTGGTGGACTGGGAGGCTCGCGTGGTGGTCGTGGCGGCGGCCTCGGCGGTCGTACCGGCCCTGCGACGGCTCAACTCGGAGAGAACATCTCGATCACCGCAGACCCAGCTACCAACTCGCTCATTATCGCCGCTGGCAAGAGCGACTACGAGAAGATCCGCGGACTTCTCGCTCAGATTGATGTCAAGCGCAGACAGGTCTTGGTGGAGGCAACTCTTCTAGAGGTGTCCATCGACGACACCCTCAGTACGAGCATGAGCTTCCTCACATCGACTGGAGGCGCAGATGGAGGGGCTATCGCTCGCAGCGACTTTGCGCCCACCTCTGGCAGCCTGAACACGCTCTTCCAGGACCCAGCCAAGCTGCAAGGCTTCACGCTCGCTGCTGCGAGTGCGGGGTCTCTGAAGCTCCCTGGCATCACCATCCCGACGCAGAGCTTGATCGTGTCGGCGGCTCAGAGGAACAACAACGTCAACATCTTGAGCGCTCCCACTATTTTGGCGACGGACAACGAGGAGGCGCAGATCATCGTTGGCCAAAACGTACCGTTCTTGGCAAGCACCTCCACCAACGCGACGAACCTCAACAACACTTTTAACCAGGTCGAGCGTCAGGACGTCGGTATCACTCTTCGTATTACTCCCCAAATAAGCTCCCGAGACTACGTCACGCTGCGCGTTTTCACCGAGGTCTCGGCGCTCGATTTGGCAACGGTTACCTCGACCCTCGGACCGACCACGAGAAAGAGACAGAGCGAAACCACCATCATCGCCAAAGACAGCCAAATGATCGTGACCGGCGGATTGATCGCGGACGACGTGACCGAAGCCGACGAAGGCGTTCCGTACCTCAAGGATGTGCCGGTCATAGGACATGCGTTCAAATCGAATTCAACGGCTCGCCAGCAGAAGAACCTGCTCATATTTCTGACGCCGCGCATCATCAAGGATCAGTTCGACGCCCGAGATGCCACCATCGAAAGCAGGGAGCAGATGGAGGACGTCATCGCAACGTACGAGGTACGACCTTCGAGAAGTACGGTATTAGAGCACCAACGAATCGATTCGGTCGCCGAATCGAATCAGTACGAGGGGCCTGCTCCTGGCACCATACGAGCACCAGAGCACAAGACCACCAAGGCGTCTACGATCGACAATACCTTTGACAGTGCAAGGGAGGCCGCACCAAAAATTCCACAAAGCGCTGACGAGACGATCATCCTCGACGGTTCGAAGGAGGGGGTGCTCGACTTGGAGGTACAACCCGCCCTTCCACCCGAGGACGATCTCGCCCTTGAGCTGGAGCGCTCCAACCGGAAGCTTGCTGAGCAGCCCCACGCGATGGCATCCCTCCGTGAGAAGAGCTTGATAGCTGGACCCACCGCTACGTCCGACAGCTACTTAGTCATGGAGGTGCTGGAGCCCGCAGGGTCCTCTGAAGATCTCCCCTTTCTCCTCGGAAACAGCGGAACCACCACCGGAATTATCCTTCCCCGCGACAGCTCGCTCGAGGCGAAGGGATTCTTCCGAGCTGGTCAGGTGTACACCTATTCGTGGAACGGGAAGCAGGTGCGCGTGATGACCCGCGCTCTGCATCCGTCGATTCAGGACGCTCAGGCTTCCCATCCCGGTCTGCCAGCAGCCTGGTACACTTTATCCCCGTATGAGATCATGAATCTCGGTCGGGGGCCCTGGCTTCGAGGGGAATAGAGCATGAACGGCAGCGTACCATCTTCAACTGCAACATCTCCAAATGCACCATCTCCCATAGCGGACTCGAGCTCGACAGTTGCACAGGGTCGCATGCTTTCGCAGTTACTCGGCCTGGAGTTCCTTGAGCGTCTTCCTGATCCCTCTCCGCCTCGCAACCCCTCGCGGGGTGATTTTGACCGAATAGCGGGCTCGTGGGGCCGACAGTTTCTCACTGTGCCGATTGGAGGCGACGACAACCACGTCGTTGTAGCCACAGCCGACCCACTCAACGTAGAGGCGATAGACCAACTTCGGATCTGCTATGAACGTCCCCTGAAGGTGGTTGTTTCCTCCCCCGAGGAGATCACCAAGGCGATAAACGCCATCCGCACCAGCCTGATGAGCGATCGTTCAAGCTCGCTTTCGGAATCCGGCAATAAAGACGACGGGGAGGACTTCAACAGTCAGCTCAAGATCGACGTAACGGACGCTGACGACGACGACGCGCCGATCATCCGTTACGTCAACGCGATCATCTTTAAGGCGAGCTCCGAGCGCGCATCTGACGTACACATCGAACCGTACGAAGACAAACTCAAAGTACGCTTTCGAGTCGACGGTGTGCTGTATGACGTAGCGTCCGAAGACAAAGCGTTTCAGGCGGCAATCATCTCACGTGTGAAGGTCATGGCGGGACTCAACATCGCCGAGAAGCGCCTGCCGCAAGACGGCCGTATCGGCTTGAAGATCGCCGGCAAGGAGGTCGACATCCGCGTGTCGACCGTACCAACGCAGTTCGGAGAGCGCATCGTCATGCGTCTTCTCGACAAAGGGGCGTCTGTGCTCGACGTCGAGTTGTTGGGGATCGAGCCGAGAAATCTCGAGCTACTCAAGCGACTTCTGCAGAAGCCCAACGGGATCGTGCTGGTAACCGGCCCTACAGGATCCGGTAAAACCACAACGCTCTACTCGTGCCTCACGCACATAAACAAACCCGACCTAAACATCCTGACAGTGGAAGACCCGATCGAGTATCAACTCGATGGCATCGGACAGATGCAGGTCAACCCGAAGATCGACTTCACCTTCGCTAGCGGACTGCGCGCGATCCTCCGGCAGGATCCCGACGTGGTGATGGTGGGTGAGATACGCGATCAAGAGACCGCTGAAATAGCGATTCAGGCATCGCTCACGGGACACCTCGTACTATCGACGCTACACACCAACGATTCCGCAGGTGCGGTCACCCGACTGGTGGACATGGGGGTCGAGCCGTTCCTTGTTTCATCGAGTCTCTTGGCTGTCGTTGCGCAGCGTCTCGTACGCAAGCTGTGCGCACAGTGTCGAGTGCCTTATGAGATCTCGGATGAAGAGTTACGCGAGCTGAACCTGTACCCCGAAGAGGTCACCTCTCGTCGCGCCTATCGACCGGGGTCGGGCAGCTGTCCTGGATGTCAGGGTACTGGATACACCGGCCGTGTGGGAATTCACGAACTGCTCCTGATCGATGACGAGGTTAGGACGCACATCTTGCAACGGCTCGATTCTAACTCCATCAAGAACGCAGCTATCAAGCGCGGATTCGTTACCCTGAGATCGGATGGTGGTCGTAAAGTGCTCTCCGGCATCACCTCGGTCGAGGAAGTCCTCCTCGCAAGCCACGACGACTTTGCGTAATTCGGAGCATAGTGACCAAATATGCCCGTATACGAATACGTAGCAATTAAATCGACCGGTAAGAGCATCAAGGGCTCTGTGGAGGCTGACAGTCTGCGCGCTGCCCGGCAGAAACTTCGCGGACAGGACATCTTCCCTACCGACATCAAGGAATCACTCGAAGCCTCACGCGCGGCAAAATCGAAGGACGTCAAACGGTTCTTCACATCGGACCGCGTTTCGTTGAAGGATCTCGCCGTCGCCACTCGACTGCTCGCCACCCTTTCGAATGCAGGACTACCACTCGTGAGCGCCCTGTTGGCACTCGCTGATCAGGTCGAATCGGCGAACCTCAAACGAATAGTGGTAGACGTCAAAGAACGGGTAGAGCAAGGATCCTCTTTGGCCAAAGCCTTCGGTGCATACCCGAAGGTCTTTCCGCGCTTGTACATCAACATGGTCGCCTCGGGCGAAGCGTCGGGAACCCTCGACACGGTACTGGAAAACCTCGCCTCTTACTACGAAGCGCAGATCGAACTGAGAAGGAAGATCTCCAGCGCCCTCTTCTACCCGATACTGATGTTCGCCTTCTGCACCTTGGTGGTGATCGGCTTGGTGACCTTCGTGGTGCCGAACATCGTGGCGATCTTCATCAAGCAACGCATCAGCCTTCCCCTTCCCACCCAGATCGTGATCGCTTTTTCGAACGCGATCACTGGATACTGGTGGCTCATCCTGTTGGTAATTGTCGGGGGGATCTACCTGGCACGCAACTATTACGCGACACCCAAGGGCCGGGAGTGGTTTGATGCGCAATTTTTGAAACTCCCCCTGTACGGACCGATTTACAAGAAGATCGCCACTGCGCGGGTCGCCACGACCTTGGGAACCCTGCTGTCGAGCGGTGTCGAACTCTTGACCGCTCTCGACATCGTCAGGAACATCGTAGGCAACGTACACCTGCGACGCGCCCTGGAAGAGGCGCGCGACGGAGTACGCGAGGGACGCAGCCTGGCGAAGGAGCTCTCCAAAAGCGGACACTTCCCGAGCCTGCTCTCACAGATGTCTGCCGTCGGAGAGAAGAGCGGCCGTCTGGAAGTAATGCTCTCGAAAGCCGGTAAAGCGTACTCGAGCGAAGTGGACGCAACTATCTCAGGGCTTACGTCCCTGATCGAGCCACTCATGATCATCGTTCTTGGCGGTATCGTCTTCAGTATCGTCATCGCCGTACTCCTACCGATGACCGAATTGATGAATATGGTGCAGCCGGGGAAATGACGCAGTTACGACGTACCCCACAGACGCAGTATCCAGCAATTGCTGAACGAGCTCGACCATTCGCGTAACAGACTGAAGCCTTTACCGATTGCGGACGTCTACCGAACATGCGAATCATAGAGGGTGTTTGGAAGAGGTATACTATGAACAATGCCAGCAAGTTAAAAAGCTCAGCACGCTCCCTGCGGACCGCCTTACGAGAGGAGAAGGGTCTTACATTGGTGGAGATCATCATCGTTTTAATCATCTTGGCGCTGGTTATGTCGTTCCTTACCAAGAACCTCTTTAAGGCCAGTAGCCAAGCCAAGGCTCAATTGAGTGAGCAGATGCTCAATCGCCTCAAAGAGCCACTCTTGATGTTCCAGCTCAAAAACAACCAATTACCGGGCGACTTGGCAGCAGCCGGAGTCGAACAGGAAGATCTCAGAGACTCCTTCGGTAATCCTATCCAGTACCGACTTCTCGATGGTGGCCGTTCGTACGAACTGAAATCTCTCGGGGCAGATGGTCGAGAGGGTGGAACGGGTGCTGACCTCGATATCGTGGTGAAGGGCCCGTAGGTCCCCTCCTCTGCATATGAACCGTTTTGACCAGCACCACTCGCTTCAGGACACAGAGCGAGGCTTTACGCTCATGGAGCTGGTTCTCGTGATCGTTATCGTCGGCCTGACGTTGAGCGTCATGGTTATGCGACTCGGTACCTTCGACTTTTGGAAGGAGCAATCAACGGTTCGAAAGTTGAGCGAAATGGTTGTGTTTTTGAACAACCAGGCGGTGATGGATCAAGCCTTTTACCGCCTGGAGTTTGACCTCGAGAACCGCTCGTATCGCGTGGGGGTGATGCGGGTGGAGAATGCCATGACGACCACACCATCGGGTGTAAACCTTCCCCCACTCAAGCTCGAGCTCGCCGCCATCTTGAGCCCAAGCCTCGATGGCGATTCGACGATGATACCACCCCCCTCGTTTCCCTCTCTGGCTGAACCAACCCAGCTCCCCTCTACCATGATCTTCGAAGACATCGTCACTCCCCGCGGCAAGGTCACACCTGAAGACAAGCGCGACAACCCCTTCCTGTTGTTCTCTCCTCGCGGAGCATCGGAGTTCGGAGTCATTCACCTCGCCACGGCCGACAACAGACACGTCACTATTTTGGTCAATCCCTGGACCGGAGTAGCTGAGGTGTTTCCTGAATACAAGGACTTCCAGTGGACACTTGGCAAGGAGAAGAAGTAGTGGCGCGCGAACGTGGCTTTACCTTCATTGAGGTAATCATCGCGGTCATGCTGCTCGCTGCCGCCACCGGCATTTTAATCGGCCTCGAGAGCTCTGCTGTTCAGCGATTGATCTATGACCGCAACACACAACAGGCGATGCTCGCTGCACGGCGTATCATGTCGATGATTGAGATCAACCAGGACGACCTGAGCATTGCCAACCAACTCCAAGGCCCTGTGCTGACCGTCCTCAATCAACTCGGAGCCCCGAACAACGGAACCGAGCAGGAGCGCATCGCATTAGAAGCTCTGAACGCCTCTATAATGGTAGAACCGTGGACGCCGCCTGGTAACAACATCGAAGAAAACTCAATGAATAGGATTACCCTGAGTATCGCCTGGGGTCCTACTCCGGACGAAGCATTCACGATCGTGTATTTTATTCCCGCCGAGGATCCGAACGCAGTGTGATGAAGGGCAAGCGCACGAACAAACAAACTCGCTGTTCTGGGTTTACCTTGATCGAGGTAACGCTCGCTATCGCCATCCTCTCGGTAATGGTTCTGCTCAACTATAAAACGATCCGCGGACTGATTGAGGTCAAGCTGCTGCTCGACGACAAGCGCGATGGAATGTTCATCGCCAACTCGGTATTGACCCGTATCGCGCGCGAAATCCAACTAGCAACCGCACAACGTGCGCTTCTACCGGCGTGCGACTCGCTAGGACCGGTACCGGCCGGCGCTGCAACGACAAACGCCACTCCGGCACCCAACGCCGGGCCGCGGCTGGTGTTCAAAGCGGAAGAGAGTTCGATGGGCCCGGGACCAACGCTTACCTTTCTCGCTAAGGAGGCCGGGCAATACATTCCGGATGGCGGCACTCACTCAGGGATCGTTCAGATCACCTACCGAGTCACAGAGGATCCCGATCAGAAAGGTGCCCAGGAGCGCACTCTCCTGCTTGTTCGCGAGGAGGTGCCTCACCGACTCCCTGCCACCAAAGCGTGTGCGGATGTAATCCGCTTCCCGATTACGAAGAACCTCGTGTCGTTGAGCTTTCAATTCTACGATCAGAAGAACCAGGAGTGGTCAACCTCGTGGACCGAGCAGAGGTCGGTTCGCCTCCCTAATATCGTGCAGTTTAGCCTAACTCTGGCCACCCCCCAGGGGCAGGAGACGTACACGACGGCGATCCCTATTACCTCTCAATAACCGTAGGCACCCCCTTTTTGACTCTGTCTCCCCTCACAGCTAAAGTTTCGCTATGAACGTGTTCTCATTCCTCAGCGAGGCCGCCAACCGGTGGCCGGATCAGCCAGCGCTCGTCTCTTCGCGGGAGCGCCTTTCGTTCGCGCAACTCTACGAACGCGCTTTGGAGGTCAAGAACGCCCTCGAGGCTCTCGGGATACGCCCTGGCCTTGGGTTGGGCCTCGTGGCGCGGGACAGCGCGGAGTTCGTCGTGGGGCTCTTTGCAGGACTTGGCTGTGGCGCTGTCGTCATGCCCATATCACATCAACTCAAGCATCAGGAGTTCCACAGAGTTCTCGAGTTGGTGCCGGTAGCGGCGATCTTGCACGATGGCTCCCTGCAGCACGAAGTGCGCGGGCACACCACCTTGGAGCTCCACGGACTAACGCTCGTGACGCGCGCCAAGGAGTTCTACCACCGAGTCGCCAGTGGAGTGCCGGAGGCCGCCGTCATCCGCTTTACATCGGGCACGACAGGCAGCTCGAAAGGGGTAGTCCTCTCGCATCAAAGCGTCGAGCAGCGTAGCGCTGCCGCCGTACAGGGCTTGAGATTGTCAGCAGGCGACAGGGTCACCTGGGTACTCCCGATGGCTTACCACTTCGTGGTTTCGATCCTGACGTACGTGCGCTTCGGAATAACGATCGTTGTTCCCGACTCTATTACAGCCGATGCGATCAGCGAGAGTGTGCAACGCCACGGAAGCTCTCTCCTGTATGCATCTCCGGCCATCATTCAGATGCTCGCCTATGAGCCACAGCATGTGACGCTCCCAGCCAATGTTCGTGTCGCATCGACCTCCTCGGGACTGAGCGCAGAGCATGCGCGTGCTTTTTACGCACGCTTCGGCATTCCCGTCGAGCAGCTCTATGGACTAATCGAAGTCGGATTACCGCTCGGCAATCAACCACGAGACTCACACGCGAGCCCCGCTGCTGGAGCAGCGCTCCCCGGATACGAGGCGGCGATCTTGTCGGAGAACTATCAGCCACTTCCTGCCGGATGCATCGGCAGCCTAGGCGTTAGGGGACCAGGAATGTTCGATGCGTATCTGGCCCCCTATCGACCTCGCGAAGAGGTGCTGGTCAATGGTTGGTTTCTTACTGGGGATGTGGCGATTCAGACCTCCGAGGGCACAATCGTCGTGTGCGGCCGAGAGAAGTCGGTTATCAACTCCGCTGGGAACAAGGTGTTTCCTGAGGAGGTGGAAGGGATACTCGTGTCGTTCCCTGGCATCAAATCAGCGCGCGTCTTCGGTATCCCGCATCAGGCGTTAGGTGAAATTGTGGTTGCCGAGATCGTGACACATCCAGGGGCTATGGTGATCGTTTCCGCCGTCAGCGACTACTGCGTGGAGCGCCTTTCGACCTACAAGGTTCCCAGCGAGATTCGCATAGTTGATTCCTTGCCGCTGACAGACAGCGGCAAGATAGTTCGCGCTATGTAGCCCAGTCTAGCTAAACTGCTCAGTGGATTTTCGAGTGGAAAACTCTCGGTACTATCCCGGCGTGAACGAACCCGAACTAGCAACGCTCGCTTGACGAGCGGCAGGCCCGTCGACGCATGAGGATCCAAGGCAAGCCTGTGGGGATGAAACCACAGAGGTACGCAGAGGTACGCAGAAGTACACCGAGGGAGCAGCCTAGCGGCTCACCTGACCAAGATCCGCTTTCGCAGCAGGGAGGGGGTTTGCCTCGCCTACCTAGGCTTTTCCGCTCCCGATAGGCAGCGGTTGTGACAACCAAGCTCCCGTTAGAACGAAGCCATCGTTTACCGCCACTCCGACATCCATGTGAATGATGCCGTTCGATAACGCCGGAAGTCGTACCGCGGCTGAGAAGCCCAGCTCATCGCCCTTCGGCGTGAGGTGCGCAACGTCAAACGCAAACCAAACACGTCCGAGCGGATACAGCGCCTTGAACACGCTCTCCTTAGCTGAGAAAAGCTTCACCGCCCGCTCCGTTCGACGCGAGGGTTCCGAGCGTACCCAATCAAACTCGTCCGGATCAGCGAAACGCGCTATCAATTCATCAGTGTAGCGATCCTCGATCTCCTGAAGGTCGATACCGAGCGCTGGAAGATCCTGCTGCCAAGCAACGGCCGCTACTCCGTATCCACCACTGTGAGCGATAGACCCGACGATGCCGACAGGCCACAACGGCTCGCGATGCTCGCCTCTGAGAACTGGCGATACAACCGGAAAACCCGCGCCTTCAAGCGCTTGCCGTGCCGCTGCACGACCTAAGGTGAAGTCACGTCGCCGCTTGGGCGAGACCGCCTCGCCAAGCGCCTGCTCTTCGAGGGGATGAAGTATGAAATCTGAAAGCCCCGCCTCTGAAACAGAAGCGAAAGAGACAACGGAGTTCGAAAACGGGGAGGTCAACACAGACTCAACTACCCCCTGCTCCGGCTTATGAGCCTCACCTGAACTACTAACCACGCGCACCCCCCACTCGGAAATAAGCCCTAACTACTTGGGGCAAGGATTCGACGAGAAACAACAATAAGTTAAGGTTTGGAAACCAAACACTTTCCTAAAGAGTACCAAATAAACCCTAGACCTGTAAAACCAGGCTCTGCGGCCCATTTGTCAGCCCGGAAGACCGGCGCTTGCACCAGATACAGATGCCCTGCACGAAGTAACACAAGTACGCCACCTTGTGATTTCAATGAGTTACCACATGCTCACTGACACACCACCGAATATCCATCCAGTCCTTGGGCGGTCCAAGGAGCAACGCAGTGGATTCAGTGGCTATTAACGCTCTAACACCTCCGGAGATGGAAAGAAGGTCCACCGAAGGTCTGACAGTTCATTGAGCACCTGTATCTGAACGGTCTGCCGTGCCAGCGAGGCGCTGATCATGCCCGTAATCTCTGTCAGCTCGCGCGCACTCTCGAGCTCCCATCCCAACTCGAACTCCCAAGGGCCCAAGCACTCCACATAATAGGTTGCTCGGGGATCTCGCTCGGCGATGGCTCGGATAGTGTTCGCTGCCCTGCGTGAGCTTGTCCCAGTCTGTACGAGGATTCGATACGCCTCACGATCGAGGATCTCGGGATTCACCGACGCAAAGTATCCCTCGATTACCCCGAGATCTTCCAAAGCGCGCACACGCCTCACGGCGGTCGGATATGGCACCCCCACTCGTTGCGCGACATCCTTGACCGAATCGACCCCCGAAGAGCCGATCGCCGCAAGCAAAGAGATATCGAGCGGATCGAGGGACACCGCCTCATCTCGCGATGTGTACCTGAGCGGACGTGCCTGCTTGGCTGAAGGAGCGAGATACCTTCTTCCGAACCACTCGAAGGTCAACCTCGGTACGATCTGCCGGTTGGTGAACACCTCCCCACAGCGATTACAAATAGACTCGAAAAAATCCCCAACCTGCCGAACGTCGGTGGCTAGGAATGCACACCCGAACTGAAAGCATCCTGCCAACTCTCCGAGCCACCCCACTCGCGGATGCGCGAGAATCGCATCCAAAGCCTGGCTGCGCTGCTCGCCTGAGCGCAGCGAGAAGAATATCAGGTAACTTACGACCCCCAGACGTCCGTAGTTTATAAAAGGGATCATGGTCATACCGTAGCGATCGCGAAGCGCTCGCTCGGCGTAACTTACCCTGTAACTACGGATGCGCAAACGCTGCGCAATATCCTTCGCCGAAAGTCGCGCCTCGGTATTGAGTGCGTGAAGAACCTTACGTGTTACTGCGTCTCGCATCTATATAACTATTATCTAGCGGTATTATTTTGATATTATTTTAGACGCTTTTGCCTATAATTGTATATATCTATATCACGGCAGCATGAACATGCTGCTCGCCGCCCTCATCGCCGCCTATCTCCTCTCCGGGTTCGTCGCTACTCAGGTATCGCTACCTGCCATCGAACAGGTGCCTATTCGGGTAGTAATCGCAGGCTTCATGGCCGCTCCCTTCCTCTCCCCTCGTCGCCTCTCTGAGATGCCCACTTCATCCCTCCTGCTGTGCTTTATCACCGCAGCAAGCGGATATCTCGTTGCTGCCTGGTCCTTTTCGCATGCGATCGTACTGGGCGGATACGGCGCAGCTGTATTCATTACGAGCTTGCCCTGGCTGGGCTTCCTCGATCTAACGGTAAAGGGGCGCAGAGCGAGCCTACGGGCTGTGTATCCTCTCCTGCTCTCTGTGCTCGGCGCAGTGGTGTTCTTCATCCCTGAGTTGACTAAAGAGAGCTTCGACATCGACCGAGGTTCGGTAATTTTATGGAGCCTGCTTGCGGCACTCTCAGGAGCCTTCGCTCAATACGCCCGGCGACTACACCACTATCGAGTCCCCTCTAACGCCATCGCTGATGGAGTGCTCGTATCAGCCCTGTTGCAATCGTCGCTACTCCTCCCACAAGTACGAAACCTACCTTCACTGTCGGATATCAGTTGGCTCGTTATCGGAGGTGGGTGCTATCTCTTCTCGAACCGCCTCTCCAACAGAGTATTTGCGGAGGTAGATCCGACCAAAGCTGCTGTCTGGATGAGCACCGAGCCGGTCATCGCTCTCCTACTCGGTCTCTTCTTTTTGGGAGAGCTTCCGAACTACTTCCAGTTTATCGGGGGCGCGCTGCTCTGTGCGGCATCGTTGTCCACAGCGCCCACGTGCACAGCTATGCCACCGACAGGCTCGCTCCGTCACCACATAGACGTGCCGAGGGTGAATGGGCTGCGTACCGGCCAAAGCACGTAGGGAAGGAAGACAAAGCCCGGGGCTACGCCAGTAAGGAGCTCGTAGTAGTAAAAAAATTAGGGGTAAGAATTTGAACACTCTCGCCTGACATGACGCCAGAGGCCCCCCTCGCTTCCCTAAGCATTAGACCCATAGGGACAAATAGCGTTTACGTCCGTTAAAAAGCCAAGCGCGGCCTCAAAAAACCCTGAAGCGCCGAGGAGAGCAAAATCATCTAAAGACAAAGCCCTACGAGGCGGGCATATAATCACGGACACTCCACCGTGATTCATCGAGGGCCGTCCCCAGTCATGAGAATGAACGCGCGATACACGATCCACTTTCTGCATAGGATAGGATTGCGCCTCGCTTCCTCGAGCCCCTCCTCTGATTAGCGCAATGCAGGAACAGCCTATGCAACTCCCGAAGTTTTCGGTCATCACCGTATCGTTCAATCAGGGTGAATTCATTCGAGACACGATCGAATCGGTCCTGGCGCAGAACTATCCCAACTTCGAGCATATCGTGATTGATGGTGGGTCGACCGATAATACCGTTTCGATCCTGAAGGAGTATCCGCACCTCACATGGGTTTCCGAACCGGATAGAGGCCAATCGCATGCTCTCAACAAGGGATTTAGCCGGGCCACAGGAGATGTCATCGCATGGATAAATTCCGACGATTGGTACGCCCCTGGAGCGTTTCACGCGATAGCTCGCGAGATAGCCGACTATCCGGTAGTGATGGGACGTTGTGCATTTGTTGATAAGCATGGCGCCCTCAAGGAGGATGTGCCAAATGTCGAGCGCACATGGTTCGATACGCTGAAATACTGGGTGTATCATTCCTCCCCTGCCCAACCGTCAATCTTCTTCACCCGTGCGATGCTGGCAGAGTTGAACATCCCATGCGATGCGGCTATCGACGAAGGACTCCATTTTACAATGGATTTCGATTTTTGGCTGCGCATTCAAGAGCGCTACCCCTTGATGCGTCGCATCGACAAAACGCTCTCGTACTTCCGTATTTATGAGACGAATAAAACCGGCGCCGACATGGCGAGCACGTACAGGGAGTTCTCGCGCGTTTTCCGACGGCATTCAGCCAAAGCTATCAAGCAGGAGCAAGCGTTCTCGTTTATTGTTCCTGTTGATACAAGCTGCGCAGGACTCGAGCCCTTCCTCGATTCGGTATCGGCTGTATTGGGCGGACCTATCGAGTGCGTCGTGGTCGATCGCGCACCCGATCTGACAAGCTCTCGTAAAGTAAAGAATGAAGTCTTTCAGCTCGGAGCACGATACCAGAAGATAGCTTTTCAGCATGCGCGCATTCCCGATGATCGCCCACGCACAATGCGATGTGCGCTAGATGTCGGCATTTCGGTAGCGCATTCTCCTTTGATCGCTTACGTCGACCCAACTCGAGAGGTACCAAAAGACTTCGTGCTTAAGGCTCAGGCGAGCTTCAACCAGGACAACCTCGCCTTCCTCTTTACAAGCCTCGATGGTGAAACAAAGGCACGCCTATTTTCCCAACAAAACGGCTTTGCCGCGTTCAATCCGATTGGCCCCCTCGGGTGCAGTATGGGAGAGCCGGAGTTCGTAATTCGGAAAATTGCAGCGCTCGATGTGAATGGCTTTGAACATTCCGAGGTGATTGGAGACGCCGACGACTACGCCATCAAGCGGCTGGTGTTGATGCTCACCCACAAAGCCTGGCTCGTGACGGCGCACGATCTCCTCTCGCCAAAAGCTATCTCAGGGACTCAACTCCTTCCTGCGGCTTTTCGAGTGTATTGCAACGCTCTGCTGATCGAAGAATTAGCGCGCGAACTCGATCAGAGCGCATTTGCCAGACTAAGGGCGTCAAACGGATTTGCTTTGACCGTTCCAGACGCTTTGCGACAAGCGGCGCACGGGGTGCTTGCCAAAGTCCCCAAGCGATTTGGCTCGCTTGTCATGGAGTGTTCATCGGATGAGTTAGGGCGCGTGGCACAGGAGTATCCTGCTTTTGGTCCAGCGAGCTATCTCATGGCCTTGGCACTCGACAGGCAGGGTCGCTCGGAAGATGCGCGCACATGGCATGACAAATGGAACGTCGTGCACGCACAGGAGCAACACTCGCCTCTTTACTCGGTGTAAGCGCCTCTGAGTCCTCTGCGATCCCAACCCGATCTGCAGGAGCTGCATCGACAGCTAACCAGAGCGAACATCTGAGCTAGAATCCAATAAGCCAATCGAACCGCCTTGTGCTGACATTTCAGGTGTCTGAATATTGCGTTTATGTGCGGCAGAGGCGCGGGAAACGCGGAGAGCGCAGATGAATGACGTTACCGAGTAGATAATTGCAACAGCTCCCCCGTTTGCAAACAGGTTCGGCTACTCTCAAAAATTCGGCTCATCGTGGAATCGAGTGGGGAGTACCGAGGTCAGGGAGGGCGCAACTCGTTGTTTTGACAATAAATAGCACCTTTCCACATGAACGTGCTCGTGCATGTCAACGTGAACGTACCCGAACGAGCAACTTAAACTCTTCGCTCCCGAACTAGAGCAGTATGCTCGACTATGAAAAACTAGACGGCTATCGAACGGCGCTTGAGTTCCTCATCACTACGATTGAGATTCGCGATCGTCTTCCTAGAGGAAGCGGGGAACTCGTGGGTCAGTTCAAGCGCGCATCTTTCTCGATAGTGCTCAACATTGCCGAAGGTGCCGGCAAGTTCAAACAGGCAGACAAACAGCGCTATTTCTCAATAGCACGGGGATCCGTCATGGAGTGTGGCGCGCTCTTTGATCTGTTAAACGCTCTAAACTATCTCTCCCCCGACGAGTATCGCGCTGGTAAGCGTTTGCTTACAAGGATTGCAGCCATGCTTTCCAAGCTATGCCTTCAGCCCGCATGATGCCTGTTTCGGGTACGTTCACGTTTACGAGCACGTTCACGTCGGGATAACACCGAGCCCTACCCACTCGATTTCA
>JBIIOE010000159.1:0-6523 GCA_044337105.1 Bdellovibrionota bacterium
TAACTGGGTTCATCTATGTGGGATCCGACCCCCCTAAACTGGAGTCGGTTATGTGGGATCGTCCTAGCCAAAACTGGGGTCAGGTATGTGGGACGCAACAGCAACCAGCCACCCTATTTAATAAGTCGAGAACACGTTATTGAAGCGCTCAAGACGGCTCTTGAAAATATCGTACGTTGATCCCCGGCCCGGTCTTAGTTAAACGACTAGCTAGCAAGGCGCATGAAATGGAGCACAACAGAAGGATAGGAAACCCAATTAATTCGGGAGTTATATCAGCAAGCCAGGTAGTTGGGGTCGGTTACGGTAGGTAGTTGAGGGGAATTTTAGGTGGTGTGGCAGGGCAGGGCTGTCGCATTGGGTTACTTTTGGGGGCGGCCGAGAATATTCCGAACCAACAGTTGCGTCTGATAATCCCTAGAAGTCAGCGATCCCTTGAGACTTGATGATGTCCTTGATGGAGTGCTCATCCTGAATGAAGGCGATGATTCGCATCTGTGCCTTACACCTGGGGCACTCTAAGGAAGCGAGGCAAAACCTACCCGTAGCGAGAAAGTGGAGGTTGGGTTGATATTCGATTTTCATGATGGGGAAAAACCGCAGATGTATCCGCTGCGATACATTGAGGATTTTTCCCCGTCATGAAAATTGAGACTCATCGCGTTTTAGAGTGGGTGATAGCGAGCTTGGAGATAGCGTAACCCCTTGTTTGACCTATAGATCGCGCCTTTCCACGTGCTCGTGCTCGTGCACGTAAACGTGAACGTACCCGAAAAAGCAACTTTTTCCGCCCCCGCCCGAAATAGAGCAGTATGCTCGACTACACTGCAACAACGTCCTCATCCATCATCCGATACGCAACGGCGCGATACCCTTCAGTAGCATGAACTCGATAGTACTCAGTGATCTTCTCCTTCTCCCACTCCTCGAGCCAGAAGTCGCGATGAATCTTGCCGTTATGGAAGTTCTCTTTGCCGTGACGAGACTCCCACGATGAAAACTTGTTCCTTCGGAGTCCCAAATCGCGGAGGAACAAGCCTCGCTGAAGGCTTGTTCGCTCCTCCCAGTGGTGCACGAAGTCCACCACCGCGTCTCGCGTCTGCGGTTCCACCCACCGCTTCATCAAGTGTCCCCATTTCTTTTTTCTCAGTAATCAGCTCCTCGACAAGCTCTGCCAAGGCGGAGTCCTTCCGCTTCAGCTTCGCCTCGAGAGCCTCCACCTTGTCCCGAAGCTGCTTGGACTCTTGCTTCTCTTCAGATTCAAAGGTTTTCATCCCATTCTCGAAGAACCTGCGCTGCCAGTCGTAGAATACTGTCGGATGTAACTTCAGCTCATCGCAGATCTTCGACACATCCTCTCGCTCTACAAGGTGTCGCTTGAGGATCGATACCTTCTGCTCGCCCGTGTAATACTGCCTCTTTTTTCTTCCCTTGCTCATCTCCTTCCTCCTGTCTCTTTGACACGAGGATAGTAGGTTATTTCAGGCCGTCAAATGTTCGCTTTCCGGTGAAGCACTACAGTATCAGCAGGGGCGGCAGCCCTCTGCTGGATATTTTTGTCATGCCGCCTTACGGGTTGTAACTCTGTAATCGTATCCCAGTGCCGTTAAAATACTAAAGATCACATCGAAGCTTATCTTGGCCGTCCCCACGCCACTTTCAATCTGGGCAACCCGGGCCTGACTCACCCCTAGCTTCTTTGCCAAAACTGCCTGAGACATTTTTTTTGCCTTTCGGACTTTAACAATCATAGTGATCAATCGCTGCTTTTCTCTCACCTCTGTCACATTAGCCCCTAGAGATTTGGCCAACTGCTCTACACTCATTTCTTTCCACGGCATATCAGATCTCCTTAATTCGTTTTAGCACAACCTCTAACTCACGCGCCGGGATCTGCTGAGTCTTCTTGCGGAGAGCATGGATCAGGTAAATCGCCTCACCTCTTTTCAGGTAATAAAATACCCTAACCTGTCCCGTCCGATCTCTAACTCTCAACTCATGAAGCCCCGGTCTAATACTAGCTAGGTTCCTGCTCAGCGGCATTGATAAATGAGCCCTGCCCTGCAAAAGCACTATCGCATCAACGATTTCCAGCCGAGTAGCGGCTGGCAGCCCCAAGAGAAACTCTTCTACTGCGCTCCGACCACTCGCCGTTTTGTAGTACCTTACCTTCACTTACATAGTATAAGTTTGGGCTTATAATAAGGCAAGGCTTATTATTGTGTTTAATATGATATCCCGCCTACCATGGGAACAGCCTTCGCACTTTTAGACAACTGAGGTGTATGTCTGAAGTGATTGCAAGGTCCGCTGCGACTCGGACTGTGACGCAATAGCCTCCAAAGCGTTCAAGGTAGGCCAAGTCATCTTTCATATGGGACTTTTCCTCTATAGCAAACTCGATCTTCAAACCTGATTCCCCCTGAGGATAAACGACGGCCGAGGTAGTCGAGTGAGGCTCAAGAGATGCGACAGTTTGAGAGAAGCCTGAGCCAGAAAGGAGGATGTTGGACATCCGTTTCCCGGAGTGGTTCTTCAAGGTAATAACTGGCGCACCGAAAAACAGTACTTCCAGAAGAACAAAAGTGAGAAAAGCCGCAATAACGCATACCAACAACTTAAGTGATGATTTGCTCATAAGGCATTTGCTCAGCGGCATAACGCTTCAGTGAGCGGGCGCCTCAGCGATCCTCTCGAATGTTTTGTTACTTCTCGCACGGGTCTTTTCCGAATACGCTTCGACTAGCGGTCGTCCCCCACGTGTGCTTGTTATGCTGTGCACTGCCGCCAGGGGGGATTGTAAGCCAGTCCCACGCTCCACCGTGCACAATTCTCGCAATCAGCGCCATCTGACCCACATGGTAACTTAAATGAGTCAGGGAACGCATTAGAGCATCCGCGATAGTATGGCGCTCGCCACGGATGTAGATCGGGCGGTCGAGGGTCTCTGCGTCGATTTGAGTGAGGGCATTACTGAGTGCATTCCAGCCTGAGTTGAAGTACGCAATAAGAGACTCTCTGTCACCTTCCCAATCGGTAAATTCGCGGTCACGGTCTCGATCGGGCTTCTCTCCATCAGTTGACATAAAGTCAGTCCACCGACTGGCGAGGTTGCCCCCAAGATGACGGAGAATTACGGCTACGGAATTCATATCTGGCCGCGGGCGCGTGCGCAGTTCCATGTCCGAGAGCTGCGATAATATGCCGTGAATCATTCGTTGATACGAGCCGACAGTTGCCGATGCCGCTTCGATCCATTGAGTTTTAGATGAGTCCGATCTCATAGCTGAACCAAGTAATGTTTGCACAAGCGGCAGCTTTGGCTGTCCGCTTCATGCCATGGTTATCTCATTCATATTCTCCACCAAAGCGTCCGAACTCCCAAGATATTTTTCTATCAGCTTCGCAACGGAGCCGTTCTCAATCATTCCGGTGATGAACTTATTGAGGGTCTCCAGGAGAGTCTCTTGGCCCAGCGAGCTCATGAAAGTGTTGGGAAACTTTCTAAGACAGCCGAGGTCTTGAACACGCACTATGTTTCTTCCTGTTTCTTGCCGGAAATGCTTTGCCAAGACGGGCTCGACGAACGTAATGTCTGCTCTCCCCTCCGAAACGAAGGTCAGAAGCGACATTGGATCCGCAAGCTGCGGCACCCGAATGAGACGCGCGTTCGGAAATTCAGCAGCCGCAATCGAATGCGAAATATCACCGTCCTTGATCGCGATCCGTAGAAAAGGGCTCCTCCGAACATCCACGTAACTCCGGTTGTCGCTGCCGGATTTCCAGGCATAGACGTTGCTGAAATAGAGGGGGATACTGAACAGAGCCGTTCCGAGTCGTTCAGGCGTTGGCCATACGGTACTACCAAAGATGTCATAACGGCCCGCCGATAGGCCTTCGGAGATGACACCGTACCCAACCTCTTCGGTCCATTCGATTGCCCATCCCGAGCTTCGGGCGAATTCTGCCAATAGGTCGGCGAAAATACCAGAGTGCGTACCCGTCTCAGGGTTCGTTATGAAGGCCGGGAAATAATCGTCGTATGCCACCTTGAGGACTCGTGAATGTTCAACCCGGCTTAGAGCACTAGCTCCGTCCGCGTTCGATTGCGGTAACAACGGCTTGAAGGTTTCATATGGGTTTTCGAGGAGAAGAAAATGTAAGTGAGGGCGAATCTGTCCGTCGAACTTACCGCTGATGTAGTCCTCATATACCGGCCAGTTGCGATGGTAAACATAGGTAACATGCGAGCTGTCGAGCAGTTGGGGCGCAAATTCCAAGAAGGCCAGCTCAGAGAGTAGATAGTGCACCGCAATCTTGGTCGCCACATACAGATCCGGAATAGGCCGATCAGAACTCTCTAGAACGTTCTGTGTTGTAAGGTCAACCGATCGGGAGAATTCAACGCTCGAATCGTAAAGCTTCTTCACCCGCAAATCATATATCTGCCGATAACTCGGATTGTCGGCCACTTCTGTTGCCCATTCCACTATTCGAACCTGAGATGGTTCATACCCCAGCTCCTGCGCCAAACGGCGGGTTCTGTTCTTGAGATTATTTCCCTTCGGGATGGCCTTTGTTCGAGCCTTATTCTCGGGGTATCCATAAGCAAGGTACGTGGCAATTGCAGGGACGTCCGCGACGAAGACGCAGGTTCGACCAAACCGATCAACCGTTTCCTTCAATAGATGTCGTATCTCGACATCCTTGAAGTAGCTATTTCCGGGGCTCATGCCGATTATTGGATAAGGCTTGGTGTCCATGCTTATTCTGTTATGGAGAGATAACGTTTTTGCAACCTCATGGAGCGTAGCGAAGATTGAGGTTGCAAAATTGTTCGCCCTTACGCCTTTATATTTGAAAAACTATTCCACTGTTTCTTCTTGCTCTTCACTCCAAGGAGGAACGGAGGCGACAAACATTCTAAGAGTTCCTTTATAAGTAAATTTGGTACCTTGTGGAATCACCAAGAGATCGCCTTTTTCACAGCAGTGTTCTAAGTCGTTAATAAGAAAAACTCCGGAACCTTCGAGCACATAATAACAAAAGTCACATCCATGCTCGATGATTGCAGTTTCATGGCCGATTTCGGTAGTGACGGTAAAGAATTCGACTTTTGAACTTGCAGATGTACTGGGAAATATCCGCCCGACAACTCCAACTTTCTCAAAAGAAGGATCCTTAGGTTCTTTGAACACGTATTGCATATCTAAACTTTCAAATTACAGAGTGGGAGAACGCTAGGTTGATTTGCGCGAGCGCGAGCGAGCGTCTAATCCAGCCTCTTGTTCTGCCTGTTTCACCCACTTTGTAAGCGGCTTGCGTCGTTCAGATGCACATTCTCTCAAGTAAAAATTCATCAAATTCTGGTAGGAGATATCTGTCTCCTCAGCTAGAGCCTTAAAGTACTCGATGGTGGAGTCATCAAGACGAATCGTAATCTGCTTTTTGAGGCGCTTTGTGTAGGGATTCTTTATGCCTTTAGAAAAATCATACTCTTTTCTCATATAGACCTCCGATACTGCGCTTGTTCCTTTCTTGTTGCTTTTCGTGCCGAGATAATTCGTATGACCGCATTGCTTTCCCTATAGCAGTGGCACACGATCAGGATACGTGCACGACCAATCATTCCCAGCATAACGAACCGATCTTCATGACTCGAATGATCAGGGTCGCCGATAAGCTCCGCATTGTCGTCATAGAAGACAGTTTTTGCCTCATCAAACGTCACGCCATGCTTACGTTCATTTGACCGGGCTTTGCCTTCGTCCCAAATGAATTGGAGCTCGCTCATATAATTATCATATAATTATATGAGGGGTCATGCAAGGAGCTTGTCTTCATCACTAGAACGACGAGCCTCAATAATCTTTTTGACTTATTTCGGGGGGGGCATGAGATGTCTCGCGCCCTGCCTGACCTCGTACGCTCGCAGTGCAAGAGACCGGGTGCGCCATCGGAATCAATCGTTATCGTGCCTGACGCTCCGTCATAGTACTTAACTGATAAGAGAAAAGACTTTAACGCATCGTAATAACTGGATGATCCCACCTCGCTTTTAAATTCAGCAGTGAAGTTCACTATGAGATTCGCTATATCAAAACTGGGAACTGTAGCAATATCAAGTGTCGGCGCTGTGCCATAGCGCTTTTGGAAAGCATCTCGAAAATCGGCATATCGTCGCTCATCACTGGGTGTGAAGACGGCAAAACGGGTCCCGTCGAGTGCAGCGCCGGCAGCGGCTATGAAAGGGGGGCTAAACACCGCTGCGGTAGAAAAAAATGTGATAGACATTCCGAGCTGACGAGCTTGCTTCATGATATTTGCTGCTTCATCATAACCGTAGACGTAGAGAGAATCTGAAGGATAGGAAACCCAATTAATTCGGGAGTTATATCAGCAAGCCAGGTAGTTGGGGTCGGTTACGGTAGGTGGTTGAGGGGAATTTTAGGTGGTGTGGCAGGGCAGGGCTGTCGCATTGGGTTACTTTTGGGGGCGGCCGAGAATATTCCGAACCAACAGT
>JBIIOE010000066.1:0-19588 GCA_044337105.1 Bdellovibrionota bacterium
AGTTTGACGTTATTATTGGGAACCCCCCGTATCAACTTAGTGATGGTGGTGCAAAGGCAAGCGCGACGCCTTTGTATCACAAGTTCGTTCAGCAGGCTAAAAAACTCAAACCTAAGCATCTTTCGATGATCATTCCCTCTCGCTGGTTTGGAGGGGGGAAAGGCTTAGATGGCTTTCGACAAGAGATGCTTGAAGACAGGCAGCTTCGTAAGCTGGTAGACTACGAAGACGCCTCTGAGTGTTTTCCAGGAGTGGATATAGCTGGTGGCGTCTGCTTCTTTTTGTGGACACGAGAAACCTCGGGAGACTGCGAAGTCGTAAATGTCAGCAAGGGAAACCAAAAGGCATCCCTACGAAGACTTAATGAGTATGACACTTTCGTCAGGGATGGCTCCGCTATTTCGATTATCAAAAAAGTACGAGCCAAGATCGCCGAGCCCATGAGCTTACAAGTGTCAAGCAGAAAGCCCTTCGGGCTTGCAACCAATGCTCGTCCAACCAAGAAGGGAGACATCACCTTGAGATGGCAAAAGGGTGAAGGTGCCTTTCCATCCTCGGAGGTGACGACTGGCAAGGATATGATCGACAAGTGGAAAGTCATTACGGCGTATGTTGCATTTGATCACGGTGGGCTACCAGGCAAAGATGGGACAAGAAAAGTTTTCTCGAAGATCGAGATTCTGCCTCCTGGAACTATATGCAACGAGACGTATCTCGTAATTGGTAGCTATGCCAGCGAAAAAGAGGCGCTGAATTTGTGCGCCTACATGAGGACTCGATTCTTCCGATTTCTTGTCGCGCAATCCATGTACTCTCATCATATCACACGAGAGACATATCGATTTGTGCCCAAGTTGGATCTAAAAGAGATATGGACTGATGCGAAGCTATACAAATGGTTTCAGCTTGACTCACAAGAGATCCAAACCATCGAATCGGCAATCCGTACTATGGAACTGAAGAATGTCTGAAAAATTCTTTCCACCTCGCCCCAAAGCTAACCCTTCAATCTACGCCTACCTAGATACCAATCCCCAGTACAAAGGATTGCTGAAAGTTGGCTACACCACTGGCGATGTCAGAAAAAGAGTAGCTGAGCAGTATCCAACGAAACGCCCAGGCGAGTTACCATATAAGATTGTTTTTGAAGAGTCTGCCATGCGAAACGATGGCAGTGAATTTACTGATAGAGACATTCACAGGTTTCTCAGAAGTCAGGGTATCAGGAACCCAGACGGCGAATGGTTTGAGTGTGATGTCAAGCAAGTAAAGGCAGCAGTCATAGCCGTTCGGAACGGAGAGCTTAACTACGAAAGCCGTCACCTGAACTTCGGACTACGCCCTGAACAACAGGAGGCTATCAATAAGACGGCTCAATACTTCAGAAGCTGTCTGAAAGAAGATAGTAAAAAGACTCCCCACTTCCTGTGGAATGCTAAGATGCGTTTCGGCAAGACGTTCGCGGCATACGAACTAGCCCTCGAAATGAACTGGAAGAAAGTTTTAGTTTTGACATTCAAGCCAGCAGTCCAGAGCGCCTGGGAAGAGGACATTAAATCACACGTAAGATTTGAGAACTGGCAGTTTATCTCACCAAAGGGACTCAAGTACGAAGACGCCGATAAAAGGCGCCCCTTTGTGTGCTTTGGATCTTTTCAAGATTTTTTGGGGCGAGATAAGGCAACAGGTGGACTCAAGACAAAGAACGAGTGGGTTCATACCATCAACTGGGACTGCGTCATATTCGATGAGTACCACTACGGCGCATGGCGTGATAATGCGAAAGATCTCTTTGAGGCAGAGACGAAGCAAGAGCAGGAATATGCCCAAGGAGTTGGGCTCAAAGACTTCGATGAGTCTATTCTGCCCATAACCACAGATCACTATCTTTATCTCTCTGGTACTCCATTTAGAGCACTTCAGTCAGGCGAGTTCATCGAGGAGCAGATTTTCAACTGGACGTACTCTGACGAGCAGCGTGCTAAGTTGAACTGGAAGGGATCAAGCAATCCCTACAGGTCTCTTCCACGAATGGTACTTCTCACCTATCAGCTTCCTGACTCAATTCGTGAAGTAGCTATGCAGGGGGAATTCAATCAATTCGATCTCAACACGTTCTTTTCAGCTAAGGGCGAAGGCGAACATGCACTCTTCAACTATGACGACGAAGTTCAAAAGTGGCTTGATCTGATTCGAGGTTCATTTCTCGAAACGACGGTCGATAATTTGAAATTGGGCGCTAAGAAGCCACCCATGCCCTTCTCCGATGTTCGCTTGCTAAGTGTACTTACACACACGCTTTGGTTCCTGCCAACTGTAGCTTCGTGCCATGCGATGCGAAATCTTTTACTGCAACGACAAAACAAGTTCTTCCACGACTATAGAATTATTGTTGCAGCTGGAAGCGACGCTGGCATTGGTATTAAAGCTCTTGAGCCACTACGTAAGACAATGGAAGATCCGCTTGCCACAAAGACGATTACGCTATCTTGCGGCAAGCTGATGACAGGCGTCTCAGTTAAGCCGTGGAGCGGCATCATGATGCTGCGTAGTTGCTCATCCCCTGAGACGTACTTTCAGGCGGCGTTTCGAGTGCAGACACCCTGGACGATCAATAATCCAGATAGCTTGTCGCCAAACAAAGACGAGATACTCAAAGAAGAGTGTTACGTGTTCGACTTTGCTCCAGACAGGGCTTTGAGACAGATTGCTGAATACAGCTGCCGATTAAGTGTCGATGAGAGCAATCCAGAGAAGCGTGTTGAGGAGTTTATCAGCTTTCTGCCTGTACTAGCATACGATGGCAGCTCTATGAAGGAAGTGAATGCCGCTGGAGTGCTTGATATGGCACTGAGTGGGACAACTGCAACTCTTTTGGCACGTCGATGGGAGAGTGCTCTCTTAGTCAACGTGGACAACAGAACTCTACAGCGTCTCATGCAGAATAAGCTGGCGATGGATGCTCTGATGAACATCGAGGGCTTCAGAAATCTTAACCAGGAGATCGAGACTATTATCAACAAGTCTGATGCCGTATCAAAAACAAAGAAAGAAGCTAACGAGCGTGATCTAACTGAGAAAGAGAAGCGCAAACTCTCTGAAGAGGAAAAAGAATACAAGAATATGCGCAAGCAGATTCAGGAGAAGCTGATCAAGTTTGCGACTCGCATTCCTATCTTCATGTATCTCACTGACAATCGAGAGCGTTCGCTTAAAGACGTCATCACTCAACTGGAACCAGCGCTGTTTAAGAAAGTTACTGGTGTTACAGTTAAGGACTTCGAGCTTTTAGTGAGTTTAGGAGTCTTTAACAGCACTCTCATGAATGATGCTGTTTACAAGTTCAAGAGGTACGAGGATGCAAGCCTTACCTATACTGGCATCGACAGGCATGAGGGCGAAGGCGTGGGACTCTATGATACTGTTTTGTCATCGAAGGACTATAAAGCTAAAGCAAAGACGATTGAGTCTGTGCAAAGCTAGTCGTCATGCTCTCGACGCTCTCGAACCAAGCGTCTCTTGATCTGCCCAGTAGCTGACGAACACTAGCTGTTCCTATTTACTGCGGTTTACCTGTTCCCAAGGGAGAAAGAGCCCCAGGTTCGAAGCTCCGACGAGGTTTTAACGGGTCAACTGCCTCCTCCAGTTCAACAATTCTGGTTTGCCGACTCTGGGCGCGCCCACTAGTGGACTCTGAGCGCCCAGCCAACGCCTCAGCCCTATGCAGCACCTCCAAATGCGAATAATGCCGCTCCAGCATCGCTATAGACGTCCCCATATTCTTCGCCAGGGTATGCAGGTCGAGTCTGTTGTAGATAATCTGGAAAGTCGCATAGGTGTGTCGTAGCGAGTATAGAGACCGTCGAGACCCATTGACGTCGTTGAGCAGCTTCGCCTTCTCAAGCATGATTCTGAAGGCTCCGTGATAGTCTTTGGGTATCGAGCCATCACGACATCGAAACACTGGCTCGTCAATGTCGAGCATCTGTCCTAGTTGTCGCTCTTTGAGGTGTGGAAATCGATCTTTGATGCGAACTAGGTACTTTCTCACACTATGCCGACAGACGATGGTGCGCTTGCCTGTTTTGCCCATCTCTAGCTTGATGAGGATATACTTCTCACCGTTGATAGTCGTCTCAGAGATGTGCTTCCATTTGAGATTCTTGGTTTCAGTACCGTGACGCAAACCTGTATTCGCTAGAAAGAGCACATAGTCTCGCATCAGCTCCCGAATCATGAGCGTCTGGTTCTTAACACCGCCCTGAGGGCTGTCTTTGGTTGTGAGCTTTACGTACTCACGCATGAATCTGTAGAGCTTCTGATACTCGTGCAGCTCGAAGTAAGGTCGTCGCTCCCCTTTCTTACCGTCGTTTCTGAACGATATAGCTTGCGACTGGTGCATCCAGCCCTTCTCGATAGCCGTCTTGAATACCTTGGTAAGAGCGACGTTTGCGAGATTGACCGTTGATTGTTTTGCCTTCCTGCCTAGCTTTCGAGTGCGTTCCTGGTCGTACTCGACTAGGTCTTGATAGGTAATGTTGCCGATATACTTATTTCCAAAGAACTGTTTGAAGCGATTGATTACACGGATGTAGTCTTCGTAGGTCTTTTTACCAGTGCCAGCATCGATGTCAGCCTGGAGCTGTTTGGTGACGTAATCAGCGACGTATGAGAACCGTTTTGTGTCGATGTCGATGTTGTTCTTGATTAGCTCGACTCGCACATCGAACTGGCGTTGAGCGATCTGCTTCGCTTTTTCGAGGTCGGTGACCTTGGTGCTGAACTTCTTCCATTTACCCGTCTTGGGGTTCTTGAATCGTGCATACCAGCACTCTGTATTGCTGCCATCTCGCTTATAGAGAATGACAGCCCCTTCGCACACATGATGTAACGTAGCCTCAGTCATCTTAGTTCGCTCCTTCTCGATGAGAACATCGGAATTAGTTGTGCGAACCTTAATGAGAATGAGTGAGAATGACGGTTAGTTGATTGTCTGAACGTTAGGACGGTTCAGTGGGAATGAAACCAGTAGCACGAGCCTTAAAAGAAAGTGACCGTAAGTGATTGATTAGACTGCCCAAGGTCGGACTTGAACCGACACGGGATTTCTCCCCCAGGATTTTAAGTCCTGTATGTCTACCATTTCATCACTCGGGCATACGTTCAGTCACTTTCTTTTAAGTCCGATATGTCTACCAATTCCATCATCCGGGCATATGCCCAACCGTTTACTTCCTCCGTTTTAAGTCCTGTATGTCTACCATTCCATCATCCGGGCGAATGGATTCAAACGCTTGCAGGTGCGACCAGATTCTGTCGTTCCCGAGCGCTGAACAACAAGCAATGTACCACCAACATCGCAGACGATAAAGTGGCACATCTCGACTACCCTGGCCGACCGATCCGAGCCCATATGGCGGTCAGGGCTTGACCACCTCTGGCATCACGACTCGTACATGCACGTCCTTTAGGGCCTTCTCCGAAACGGTGCTCGGAGCGCCCATCAGGAGATCCTCGACCGACTGCGCCAACGGGAAGGCGATTACGTCGCGGATTGCTGCCTCCTCCGTCAAGAGCATCACGATACGATCAATACCGAGCGCCATCCCGCCGTGTGGTGGAGCCCCGAATTTGAAGGCCTTTATCATTCCTCCGAACTTCTCATCGACCACCTCGGGCGGATGGCCTGCAAGCTCGAAGGCCTTGTACATGATCTCAGGTCGATGGTTTCGTATCGCCCCGCTGGCAAGCTCGTACCCGTTGCACACAATGTCGTACTGATACGCCTTGATAGTGAGCGGATCCTGATTTAAGAGCGCATCGAGCCCCCCTGCCGGCATCGAGAACGGGTTGTGGCTGAAGGTGATGCTGCGCGTATCCTCGTCCCACTCGTACATCGGGAAATCGGTAATCCAACAGAAGTGGAAGCCCCCGGTAAGGAGCTTGAAGTCCTCGCCAAGCTTGATCCTTAACTTACCCAGGTGCGGTAGTATATCCTTTGGCTTGCCTGCAGCCAGGAAAACCACCTGTCCCGAACGGAGCTTGAGCTGTTCGGTTAATCGTGCCTGCTCAGTCGCTCCGACGAACTTCGAGATCGACCCTCGCCATCCGCCATCTTCCGCGATGAGGTACGCGAGACCCTGCCCACTCCACTTCGTGAAGAGCGCAATCGTGTCGTCAAAATACTTGCGCGGAGGTGTCGCCATCTCAGGTAAAGCGATCGCGAAGATACTCCCCTTGTCGGCGAGAACTTTCTGAAATACTTGGAACGAACACTCTGCGAACGCCGCACCCACGTCGCTGATCACGAGTGGGTTGCGCAGGTCGGGCTTGTCTGTGCCGTAGGTGGCCAAAGCCTCGTCATACGGTATTCGAACGAAGGGCGCCGGTGTCACATACTCATTCGTGAAACGTGGCCATACATCGCTCAGGAGCGCCTCTCCAACCTGGAATACATCCTCCTGCTCGACGAAGGAGAGCTCCATGTCGCATTGGTAAAACTCCCCCGGCGAACGGTCAGCTCGCGGGTCTTCGTCACGAAAGCACGGGGCTATCTGAAAATACCGATCGAACCCGGAGACCATCAAAAGCTGCTTGAACTGCTGCGGGGCTTGCGGCAAAGCGAAAAACTTGCCGGGATGGAATCGAGACGGAACCAAAAAGTCGCGCGCACCCTCCGGAGAGCTGCTGGTGAGGATCGGGGTCTGAAACTCATTGAAGCCCATATCGTACATCTTGTCTCTGATGCGCTTAACCACCTGAGAGCGCACCAAGATGTTGGAATGCACCTTCTCGCGTCGGAGATCGAGAAAGCGGTAGGTGAGCCTGGTGGGCTCCGGGGCCTTGTCGTCCTCTGCGATCTGAAACGGCAGCACGTCGCAGTGCGAAAGAACCTCGAGCTCGGTGCAGTGAAGCTCTATTTCGCCCGTGTCGATCTTAGAGTTGATCATCTCAGCAGCACGCGTCGTGACCACACCGACTACCCGGATAACGGACTCCACCCGCACATCTTGAATCAGATCGCGCCCAGTCTCGTTGAAGACAACTTGCGTTACTCCGTAGTTGTCCCTCAGGTCGACGAACACGACTCCACCGTGGTCGCGCTTGCGTAGTACCCATCCCGAAAGGGTCACGCTCTGTCCGGCATGAGAGCTTCGCAGATCACGGCAGGTGTAGGTTCGATATGCACTTACGAGAGAAACGGAACTCGACATGAGAAACCCCTAAACATCTGAAATATGTGCTGTTCATACTACATGAGCGCGCTTTCGTCACGAGCCACATGAGGCCCATTCCGGTGTTTTGCGAGCACGGTTCGGTTCATTAGCGGGTTCATACCGAGCCCCCGGGTCCTGTGCTGGAGTATCCCTCTTATGTGTGCAAGCGGTCGGATACCACATATAGTGGTGATAGGAGCAGGATTTGGCGGCATAAATGTTTGCAAGGCCCTCAAGGGGGCTAAAGCGGTGGTGAGCCTGGTAGACAAACAGAACTATCACCTCTTTCAGCCGCTCCTCTACCAGGTCGCAGGGGCGGCACTCTCGCCGGCGGACGTGGCATACCCGATTCGGCGAATCTTCCGTGCTCAAAAGAATGTGCGTGTGTGCCTGGCACAAGCCACGGGGATAAACCTCGCCGAGCGACGCATCGAGTTTCACAAAGACAGCACGCACTTCGACTACCTGGTACTGGCTGCGGGCGCTACGCACTCCTACTTCGGCCACGATGAATGGCGCCTCGAGGCCCCCGGGCTCAAATCGATTGAAGATGCGGTAGAGATCCGAAAGCGGATCCTGCTGGCCTTCGAAGAGGCCGAGTACGAGCTGAACGAAACGACTCGTCGAGCAAAGCTCACCTTCGTAATCGTCGGAGGGGGCCCCACCGGCGTAGAGCTCGCAGGGGTGCTCAAAGAGATCGCAGTCGATACGATCAAGGATGATTTTCATAACGTCGACACATCCACTGCGCGCATCGTGCTGATCGACGCATCCTCACGACTCCTTCCCACTTTCGATCCCGAGCTCTCGGCCCGCGCGCAGCGTGATCTCGAACGGATGGGCATAGAGGTCATACTCAATTCCAGCGTGACACAGGTCGACGCGCACGGGGTGGCTCTCGGCGATACTCGTATCGAAGCGCAAAACGTCTTCTGGGCCGCCGGGGTCAAGGCCTCTCCGTTGGCGCAGACCTTGGGTGTTCCACTCGATCGCGCTGGCCGAGTCGTCGTGAATCCCGATCTATCGATACCGGGTCACAAGCAGGTCTTCGTCATTGGGGACATGGCGGCCGCTCAAGATGCACTTACGGGCGCCCCGGTACCGGGAGTTGCTCAAGCAGCGATACAGGAAGGCGCTTTCGTTGGCGAGATTATTAAGCACGAGCTCCAAACCAACCAAACGAACCGTCGCCCTACCTTTGCCTACCGAGACAAGGGGAGCATGGCCACAATCGGAAAAGCAAAGGCCGTAGCGCAGATAGGCAACCTCAAGTTCGGCGGCCTTACAGCGTGGCTCCTGTGGTCATTCGTGCACGTGGCGTTTCTGGTTGGGTTTCGCAACAAGGTGTTCGTTGTGCTTTCGTGGGTGTGGAACTACACGCTCTCAGCGCGCGGAGCTCGCCTGATCGTAGGGGCCGAACCCTCTTCGGTAGCACCTTTCAAGGAGACCGTCCCCAGGGAGCCAACAGCTCCCGAGAGCATACTCGACATCCCTGAGATAACCGCCGAACACCCGATTATTACAAGATTTAAGGAGCCCCCATCAAGCGAGAGGCCACCTGCAGCCCCACACTGACGTGCGATAAAAGCATCTGCCGACCTGGGGCATTGAATTCGAGCTGTACGGAAGAATTCGAAGACCTTGAGTTCTCATCCTGTATCTGGTGAAACGCGACTGCACCTGCCTCATGGGTCTTGAGCTTCAGGCAGAATTCAGCCGTAGCACCCGCTAGATTTTTGAAGACGCGCGCTCTGAAGGGCTCCTGTTCTGCACCGGAAAGACGCTCGAGAACGAGCCAACCATTACTGAGCTGTTCGTCGTTCAGTACGGTTCTATCTCGCCAGTCCAGCCCGCCGCCGAGCTTTTTTTCAATGATTCCTACGGGTGTACCGACATCGGTCACTATCGTCTTGTATGTCGCGCCGAGCTTGTCAAGCCCCGCCTGCTCCATGAACGCCGCGGCATAATCGCTGGGGGTGGGTTTGAGCGGAACAAGGTCTTTGCGATCAGGCGCAGAGCCCTGGTGGGTACCTTTGAAAAGGTTGGGCATGGATTCCTCCCTAAAACCGACCGCACACCCAAAACCAACTACTTCGGTCCCTACTGGCCCTGTCTGGGTATCCTACAAGCGCTTAGTGCACTCTAAAGATCGGATGCCGCTCTGCGACCGATCGGTGCGCCAATATTTTTAATGAATCGAGGTAAGACCCTTTCCTTCCCCTAATCCTGCACCTGCGCCGTTTTCTTGATTCCTACCAGTATAACGAGCGAAGCCTCGCTTCCCTACCGCTTTACAATGGAAAGAATTCCCTTGGCGATATCTCGAGCCGCATTCAATCCACGCGCCTCGTACGGCGCGCTCTTGAGCGTTCGAAAGTAATCAGGTGCTAGTATCCTGTCGACAGCTTCGCGTAAGCGAACCGAGAAGGCCGGATCGCGTTCTTCGACGAGGAGCGCCTTACCCTTCGAAACCAGGGTCATCGCATTGTCGGTTTGATGCGTCCCTTGCTGGAACGGATACGGGATAAAGATGGCCGGTCGATTTACGCACGCTATCTCGGCTACCGAACCCGCACCGGCGCGACTGACGACGACATCTGCCCATTCGTACGCACCCGTCATATCATCGATAAACGACACAACGTGTGCGGGGATACTCGCCGCCTTATAGGCGTTGAGAACCTTCTCCATGTTCTCTTCCCGGCATTGATGGACAACCTCGACCTTGCGAGCAGCAAGAACCTCCGTACACGCGCCGAGCGCTTCGTCTATTCCTCGAGCACCCTGAGAGCCCCCGAGCACCAACATGCGCCGTGGCGCGTCATCTCGGACCGTGTCACGATCCACTTGGGCGAGCTCGCTCCGCACCGGGTGTCCCGTGTGCTCCCGTTGTGCACGCCCGCGTATCTCCGTTTCGGCGAACGCCAGCGACATCCAATCGGCAAAATGTGCGAGGGTCCGATTGGCCAAACCCGGATGAAGCTCTGCCTCGTGTATCCAGGTCGGGATACCGCTCACACGCGCTACGATAACGGGAAGGACCGACACATATCCACCGACACCGACAACCACGTCGGGGGCGAAGGATCTGTAGATCCTTCGCAGCTGGCTTACTGCTTTTGGAAAACGAGCGATGAACTCCGCTATCCCCAGCAGGCGCCGGCGCTTGATCCCGGCGGCAGCGACCACATGCCGCTTAAACCCCTGCGCATCGATCAACTTCTCCTCCAAGGGACGCCCTGAACCGATGAACTCTATGACCGCATGCGGGGTTCGCTCCTGAATCGCACGCGCTATGTGCACTGCCGGAATGAGATGCCCCCCCGACCCAGACGCCGCTACAAGCACCCGCACAGCTCTCGACTCCAGAGCCGCTCCCGCGCCATTCACCGTTTCCTCCATAGCAAGACCGTGACCCATCGAAGAATGAACCTCACTCATTTGTCTTGCTCAGCCAACATCGCGCGCATCGCGCCTAATACCGAGCAGCAAGCCGATAACCGCCATACACGCCATCAAGCTCGAGCCTCCGTATCCCACAAGGGGCAAAACCATCCCTTTGGTGGGCAAGAGACCTATCACGACCCCTACGTTAAGCAGCGCAGGAACCACGATTAACATCGTTAAACCGACCGCACACGAGAAGAGGAAGGTATCGTGACTAACGGAACGCGCCAGCAAGAACCCGCGCCACAGAATCACTAAAAAGGCCGCGATAACGACCACCGCACCGACGAACCCGAGCTCTTCCGATATAACGGCAAAGATGAAGTCCGTGTGAGCGGCTGGCAAAAAGAAGAGCTTCTGCTGACTCGAACCGAGCCCTACCCCCGAAACCTGTCCGGTACCCACCGCTATTAGCGATTGAATCAGTTGGTATCCTTTACCCGACGCATCTGCAAAGGGAGACAAGAAGCTCACTACGCGCATCATCCGATACGGGGAGATCAGGACGAGCGTTCCCATACACAACACCACGGCGACAGTACACAACGCCATGTGCGTCAGCCGCACCCCGCTGGCGAGCGCCATACTCAAGACCACTAGAACGATGACCGCAGAAGATCCGAAGTCTGGCTGTAACAATAATAGCGCAGCAACCATTGCAACGAGTGCGAAAGGCTTAATAATGCCGTGCACGAACGACGAGATCCGATTCTCGTGTCGCGCGAAGAATCCGGCCATGAACACTACCATGAACAGCTTGACGAATTCCGCCGGTTGAAACCGCACCGGCCCGAGCTTCACCCAACGTGAGGCACCGCCCGCCCGATCGGCTATTCCGGGTATCAACGGCAATGCGAGTAGAAACAGAGAAGCGACGAAGAGATATGGTGATGCCCGCCGCAACAGCGAGCTCGAGATTCGAACACAGAGCAGCATGAGGCAGGTCCCGAGAATCGCAGAGAGACACTGCCTCTTTGCAAAAAACAGCGAGTCGCCCATCTTCTCTTGCGAAACTATCCCGGTGGTCGAGTACACCATCACGAGACCGAAGCCGACCAGAAGCAGGACGGAAACCACGAGCACGAAATCTATCGGCGATGGAGCACGCAGCTCTTTGAGTCGCGATGCTGGCAAACTTGAGGCAAAATCCATGAGCGGAGTATGCCAGCAAGATACCGCTCTGAGCTACGGTAAAAGTGCCAGCTGCCGATCGAATTCGCACTCTGTTTTAGTGGTAGTAGCTTGTCACCGGAAACCCTATCAGCCAGTATCAAAGCCATGAATGCGCCCGCTCAAGACAACCGAGACAACCTTCCACCGATTCACTCCGTTCGCCTGGGCACCAGTGGCCCGGTTGTAGTAATGCTCCACGGCTGGGGCCGCTCGTTAGACGGCCTACGCCCCCTTGGAGAGCTGCTGGCCGGCTCGTGTCAGGTGGTACTGATAGACCTTCCAGGGTTTGGAAACTCCCCACTACCATCAGCGGCCTCCAACGCTGGTGGAGGTTGGACCACCGTCGATTACACCGAAAGGGTCAAATCATTTCTCGATCAAGAGGGGATTGCGCGATGTGCGCTCCTGGGACATTCGTTCGGAGGGCGCATCGCGGTGAGACTCGCAGCCCGCTATCCCGAGAGTGTCGAGGGTGTAGTCCTCGTTGGAACTGCAGGACTCAAGCGCGAGCGCACTCTTCTTGAAGAGTCCCGAATCCGCCTGATTCGCGCGTTCGTATCGAGCGCCAAATGGGTCGATGGAACCTTCGGAACCCGTTTCTTTCAACACTACCTCGCCAACCGTTTCGGCTCTCGAGACTATCAAGCTGCCGGTGAACTGAGGCGCACGCTCGTCAAGACTGTGAACGAGGACCTCACCTCAGAAGCGCATTCGATCCAGCAACCCACCCTCCTCTTGTGGGGCGCACGGGACGGCGAGACCCCGCTCGACGTTGCCCGCAACTTCAACCGGCTCATTCGCAATTCCAAGCTTCACATTTTCCCAAACAAGGGCCACGAGCCATTTGCCGACGTGGGAGCTCATCTCCTGTGTGGATATATCGAACGTTTCTTGTCGGAGAGGACCCCTAGTGATCGCTAAATTTACCGCTGTCTTAATTTTGTTAGCCCTGCTCGCCTGCGGGTGGCGCCGAATACTGGCCTACCTGCGGTACTTTCAACAGGAGGAATACAATCCAAGGCGCTTCCTGGCGTGGTTCAAGGCGCATCGCGCATTCGACAGACGTGGTTCTCTCCTGCTCATCACAGTGCTACTGCTGAGCTTGATTGTGTCGCGACCCTGGGCAACAAATCTCTTAGGGCTCCTTGGAGCCATCGCTGTCATGTTCGTGGTTTTTCTGCTCGAGGGAGATCCGCGTAAAACTGGCAAGATAAAGCTCAACATGACCCAGCGCGCTTCCAAGATAGCCTGGCTCGCTTTCGGCATGTATACACTCGTGGCGCTCTTATCTCTCAGTGTGATGTTGTTCCGATGTTGCGAGAGCTACAATTCGCTACCCCTCGTCGGACTCGTCGGGCTCATCCTTGTTCAAAGCCCACCCTGGCTGATACTCCTCGCCAATCGACTCCTGTGGCCATTCGAGCGCAGGTTACAGGAGGCGTTCGTGAACGACGCCAAGCGGATATTAAGCGAAGTAAACCCCCTCGTAATCGGCATCACTGGAAGCTACGGTAAAACCGGCGCAAAAGCGGCCCTCGGCGAGCTGCTCACCCAATGTGTCGGTGCAACCTTCTGGCCCAAGAAAAGTATCAACACCGTACTCGGGATCACTCGCGCAGTCCGTGAAGATCTCCGCCCGCACCACCGCTTCGCTGTGATGGAGATGGGCGCATACAATATAGGTTCGATCAAGAAGCTCTGCGCACTCACTCCTCCAAAGGCAGCGCTCGTCACCGCCGTGGGGATCATGCACCTTGAGCGATTCGGAAGTCCGGAGAACGTATACACCGCCAAGTCGGAACTCGCACAGGCAGTGCCCCCGGGCGGAATTTTAGTGTGCAACGGCGATAACCCGGGGGCTCGCCGCATGGCGAAGGAGCACGACAAGGAGACCACGCTCCTCTACGGCATGGACTCCAGTAGCGGTCACCTGGACTGCCTAGCCACAGATATCAGCTTCGATGATCAAGGCACCACTTTCGTGATCAACTGGAAGGGGAAGCAATACCCAGGCCGCACGCCGCTCTTGGGACGACCTGCCCTTTCGAATGCTCTCGGGGCCTTCACTATGGCGTGTGCATTGGGTGCGGAGCCCGGATTTGTCGTAGCCTGCATGGCCAATTTACAGCCAGTCGATAATCGCCTCGTTCTCGATCGCAAGGGTTCGGTGGGCTTCCTGCGCGATGCGTACAACTCGAACCCCAAAGGATTTCAAGCAGCCCTTGAGGTGCTTGGCACCCTACCTGCAACGCGGCGCATCCTCATGACGCCGGGTATGATAGAGCTTGGAGAGCAACAGTTCGAGCAGAACAAACGGGTAGCTATGCTGGCAGCGGGGGTGATCGACCTGGCTATCATAGTCGGCACCGTCAACAGAGAGGCGCTGCTAGCGGGTCTCTCTGAGGGCGGCTTCGCAGTGGAGAAAATCATAACCGTGGATACGCGAGACGATGCCTTCCGCGTTCTTGGAGATACTCAGGCCGGTGGGGACCTCGTGCTCATCGAGAACGATCTCGGGGATATCCACGAGGGAATAGTGAGGTTCTAATATGAAAACAGAAAGACAGCGCATAGCCGTTTTGTTCGGCGGCCGTTCCGTAGAGCACGAAATTTCAGTCATCTCGGCACTACAGCTCATCTTGGCGGTAGATCCGGCGAAGTTTGAAGTTACCCCCGTCTACATTGCACCGGACGGCGCATGGTACACCGGAGATGCCCTTCTAGAGCGCTCGTTTTACGCCAAGGTCCCGGCGGCACTCTCCACACTCCAACAGGTCACCCTGCTCCCAAAACCTGGGATCGGCGGGTTGCTCAAGATCGGTTCTGTGGGTGGCGCCGTACGGGAGCTCTTTACGAAGAGTTCAGACATCATCCCAATCGACGTCTTTCTGCCTGTGTTTCACGGACAATATGGCGAGGACGGATGTATTCAAGGACTCTTCGAGATGGCTGATGTGCCGTACACCGGCAGTGACTTTACGTCGTCAGCTCTGACGATGAACAAGTACCTGTGCAAGCGCTATCTCGGAGCGCACGACATTCCCGTTCTTCCCGCTCTCGTTATCCGTCGAAGTGATGCCCGTGCCGACATCACGGCAGTTACCCAATGGATCACTTCTCAAGAGGGGTTCTCTAATTTTCCGCTCTTCGTAAAGCCGTGCAATCTCGGTTCAAGCATCGGAGTGTCAAGGGTCAAAGAGGCTTCGGAACTTCCGGCCGCGCTCGCTAAGGTTTTCAAGTTCGATACCGTAGCTCTCGTCGAGCCGTGTGTTTCGGACATCATGGAGATTAACGTCTCGATCCGAGAGGCGGCACAGATAGAGGCCTCTGTCGTGGAGATCCCTGTATCATCGACCGGCGTGCTCTCGTACGAAGAGAAGTATCTCAGACCGGGCGGCAAGAAGAGCGGCCCTTCCCAGGGAATGGCAAGTTTGACGCGCATCATCGACCCGCAGGACCTCGATCAGGAGATCAAGGAGCGCGTGATCGAGCTCGGAAAGCGCTCCTTTGAACTCCTAGGCTGTTCAGGCGTAGCGAGACTAGACTTCATCCTCGACCTCGCCGCTGACAAACTCTATTTCAACGAGCTGAACGCATTCCCGGGCTCGTGTGCATTCTATCTCTGGGCTCGCTCGCGCCCGCGCGTGCTGTACACGGAGCTGATAGAGGGCATGATTACGACGGCGCTACGAACACATGAGACCAAGTCATCGCTCGATCGTAATATCGGACTGAAGGCGCTTAAGTAAGACCTTCCTGAAGCGCTGACGAGAAAGAAACCTCGACCTCGTCTTGCGCATGCATACGACGAGGATCGTCTTCTCGCAGCAGGCTGCGGAGAGTACCTTGTTGGAAAGCGAAATCATTCCTCCGCAACCTGTTACAGCGAGAGTTATCCGATTCGTTCTTCGACAACGAGTGTGCCGTTCTTACGCGAACCAACTACGTACAGCACCGCCGTCGAGCCCGCACTGAGCACCTTCTTGTAGAAAGGCCGTCGCTGATTCGAGCGCATCAGCACCACCTGGAGCCTACGATTTTTTCCGAAGCCGGCGATCGCTTTCCCCTGCCCGTTTTTGAGGGTCTTGGCGTAATAGAAGATCCATCCTCGCAGACCAGACCCTGCCCATACACGCGGACCTGTCGAGGCGTTATTAACTAGGATCGTTCCAGCTGGCGCATCGTTCACGAACGCTGCAAGCTGCGGCGCTCCAGCATCTGAAATCTGCGCGACGAGCCCCACGTTAGTTACGCCTACCGGAACGTTCACCTCTTGGTCGATAACCGACGCACTCGAGCAGTCTCCAGTCGATGGGTGCACAGTGACTCGATAGGCGCCCTCGGGCAACTCTACGCGTGTCGAAGCCCCAAAGGTCACGCCCGAGAGAGCACAAGCGCCGTCCACAGCGATGTCCACAGGTAACGCTCGAGGCAATCCTAAGTCTACACCGTTAATCCCGTGAACCACGGTGACAGTAGCAGCCGATGCTACAGCCGGCAGAAGGTTGAGGGCTCCTGCGAGGAGCGCAGCACACAGATTAATCTTCATCGGTCATCCTTTCAAAAGGCTGCGAGCAACCCGCAGCGTATAACACTATATACTGTAAATATATCACAGTATATAAGCCGATGCAAGCCTGCACCTCCCCACCAAAGAATCGATGCTTTTTTCTTGGTTGCAACTCATCTCGCTTCTATTCTCATTGGTAGAGCAACTTTCTTAACGATGAGAGCTCTGCGGGCTCTCGCTTATCAAAAAGGGTGAAGCTTGATGATGAAATCCCTCGATGTGTGCGTAGTCGGAGGCGGACTGAGCGGCTTGAATTTCGCTGCGGAGTCCGCCGAGATGTTGGGCAAAGGCACGAGGGTCTCTCTGATAGAAGCACGAAATCGAAGCGGAGGACGCACCATCCGCTCCGACCAGGAAAACTCCCCGATGCAGGAGTTGGGAGCATTCTTCGTCTATGACAGAGATGTTTTTGAACAGCTTCAAGAGATCGGCGCGCAGATTAGGCTCTTAGGGGACGAGGATTTCTTTATCGCGCGTAAAGGCGAGATAGCACACTGCGGCAAAGAGCGCGGCCCCTTCGGTATCATCGACAGCATCGCTACGCAGCTCTCAGAGCTTCCCGAAAACATCCCGATCCAAGAAGCCTTGCAGCAGAATGCTACATTCCAGGCGCTCGAGCCCGAAATGCGATCCATCGTAACTACTATCTTTGAATCCGATCTAGCAGCTCCCTTGCGCACAGTCTCAGCGAACGATTCAGCGGGAGCAAAAGGTACTCGGTCAAACTGCAAGGAATTGAGCTGGATGATGCTGGGGTAGTTCTGCACCTCTTTGACAAGCTACGGAATACTGAGTCTACCGAGACTGCCGACAAGGTATTCCTCGGCCGTGGCTGCTGGTCTGGTATATTTTCGAGACGACTGGTTCGGTTGGTTGTATGGTCGGAACAATTCAGGCTCTTCGTGAACTCGAGTGGGTAGGACTCTGTGTTTTGCCGATGTGAACGGGCTTGCCCCCAGACTTCGCGCCCCCCGCTGCGTACCCACACTACCAATTCGCCCCACACACAGAGTCGCCCCATCTGGTCTCTTACTTCAGGAACCCGCACACGACGAGATGAATCTCGTCTAAAAGAGCTATCTTCAATCCGGAAATTCCTGCGCGGTCGATCTGTTCCTGTATCTCTTGAGGCTCGAATGCAGCGCACAGGGAGTTGAAGAAGTCGCGCTTCAAGATCGCTGGCTCGTTGGCTGTTCGCTCCTCGACGATTCGGCGCGCATCCTCCACGCTGGTAGGCCTACGCAGGTCCGACACGAATATGAATGTCTCAGGTGTCGCCAGTTCCTTGATGGTATTCCACAGGTGCTGTGGATCGTGTAGGTGATGCAGAAAGCCGTTGCTCATGAGTGTGGAGTACTGCAAGCGGGGAATGTCGTTGGTCGGGATGTATTCAACCAGAAACGAGACTCGGCCCTTGAATTCCGGCTTCTGATCGGCAACCTCCCTAGCCAGTTCAATCATCGCCTGAGACCCGTCGATTCCAAGGATCGAGACCTCCGGAAGGGCTGCGAGGAACCGAAACAGCAGGTCCCCTGATCCGCAGCCAATATCGAGGAATCTTCCCTGCTGGTGCCCAGGCATCGTCAGCTCCTTAAATACATCAACCCGCCGATTGTGCGAGCCGCTAAAATCGGCAGCATGATAAGCCCTAGCCTGTTCAACATCTTCCATGAGCTCTGGTTCTAGTGTTCTGTGCATAAAGTATCTCCTCAGTTTTACGAGATACTCATCTCATACGACGGCAACAGTCGCACGCTCCACGAGACCTCTAGATGTTTGTTAATTGACATTTTCGACAGTCATGTCACATTTGGGACATGTTTTCAGCTTCCAGCAAAGTACGTGACTATCTCGCCGCTCGACCAGCGATTGTGGAGTGCTTGCGCCTTGGGATCGTGAACTACTCTGCGCTTGCGCGTGAGCTCGGGCCACCTTCGGCTCGTGACGCATTGGTACAGGCGTTAAGTCGATACAAGGCGCGTTTGAAGCGTGAGCGCAGCACCGAAGACCGACTTGCCCGAGTGTTGCAGAGGGTTGAAGTCGTTGTGCGCACGAACGTGACCCTTCTTCAGCTAACTCGCCCGCTAGACGATGCCGAGCAGCGCAAACTTCTGGAACGACGAAAGAGAGGTTTTCTCCACGTCTTTGCCGGAGAGACCCGATCGATCGTGGCCTGTAGCTCGGATTCTCTTCACGAACTTCCGTCGAGCATTCGCTCAGGAAGCATCTGTGTGCCTTCCCTCGCGCAGGTCGCAATACGGCACTCAACCGACGTCGCCAAGTTACCCGGAGTACTCGCTCGACTTCTCGGAGTTTTGGCGCAGCACGACGTTCTCGTGGTGGAAACCCTGACGTGCGTCGGTGAGCAGATTCTCTATGTCGAGAGCCGAGATGTGCAGAAGATTATGGGGTTAATCGAAACGGGATATACTACTTCCCGACGAAAATGAGGTCTCGTTTACGGTGCCCCGGACCTATCCGGACATCTGCTCACACGCGCACGGTCTCTGTTTGCTGGAAGACTGGCCACTCGCTTGAGGGCGAGGTACTGGCCTGGCATCCATAACCAACTATAAAAATAGAAGAATTCGAGCGTGCGGGACCTACAGATACCTCCCTATCAGAGGGCCACAATCTTGACTACCCGAGTAAAGTGAACGATGTTCTAGCGGTTCGATAAATACATCTGAGGAGAACGTCTCCTCTTCATACGGGTAGTTTCCTGATAGTAGGTTTTTTTACGACGCATTCCTTGAGGAGTAAAAGCACGCCTATCGATACGGTTCCAGAAGCCGCCTGACTACGGGGGTTTCCGGAACCGTGTTGGTTCGTAGTTTCAATTCTCTCTTAAGTAAGGGGTCATTCTATGACACTAAGTCCGGATGTTTTATCTGCCCTGCAAAAGGCCTACGCAGGAGGCGTTATTTCGGTCGTTGGAGGGTACGCAGGTGACGAGGCCAAGGGCGCAATTCTACAAGCGCTCCTTGACGCTCTGGCACCAGCGTTCCCAAAGCACCAGAAACCAGTCGTTGTCCGACATCAAGGTGGAGGAAACGCAGGCCACACCCTCATCGGCGGTGGCAAAAAGTTCGTCGCCTCACTGTTGCCGTCTGGCGTTGTGGTTCCAAACACCGACAACGTCATCGGCCCAGGTGTTGCGCTAAATCCGTGGAAGCTCATG
>JBIIOE010000160.1:0-6431 GCA_044337105.1 Bdellovibrionota bacterium
TTCACGTGGTTATTTCAAAAGTGAGACTATGGGGTAGGTTTTGCCGCGCTTCCTCTAGGAAGACGATCACGAATCTCAATCGTAGTGATGACGAACTCGAGCGCTGTTCGGTAGACGTCTAGTTTTTTATAGTCGAGCATACTGCTCTATTTCGGGCGGGAGCGGAAAAAGTTGCTTTTTCGGGTACGTTCACGTTTACGTGCACGAGCACGTTCACGTGGAAAGGCGCGACTTATAGATCAAAACAAGGGGTTACGCTATCTCCAAGCTCGCTATCACCCACTCTAAAACGCGATGAGCCTAAATAAAGAAGCTCTGCGCGGAATCGAGTGAGTGAACGTCGACAAAACTGTCGCCGATCACTCACTCTATTGCACGATGAGCCGACAAAGACGCCACCTTCCTCAATACGGAAAAAAGCCTCGAGTTCAGCTCCTACTTGTGCGCTATCACGCCGGCTCTTTGCATCCACAGAGACAGAAGCCGTCTCTCGAGAGAGGTAGTATGCACTCCTTCCGCAGCCGTCTGAGAGGGATACAATTTCGGCAACAAACGCGTCGAACAATACGTGACATCAGCTACGAGCGGCGCGAGCAACTTCACCGTTCTCGGGTGCTGACGAAATCTTGAGATCATGAATCCGAGCATATTGCGCTCCATACGAACCATGAATGCGCCTACATCTCCCCCTACTGTGCCGCGCTGGTAGGGAGACCCTGGCCGAAGCCGGTAGTATGCGTATCCAAGCCCAACAAATAGAACAGCAAAGCGCAACAATCCAGCTCGGTTGATGTTCTCCACCGGCAGCGGACTATCACTCAGGTACGACAAGAGATCCCCTGGGTATTGATTTGTATCAAATGACGCAGCAATGACTCTGAGGTTTACTTGCAAGGAGTGGAGAACATCAGCTGAAACGGTACCCAATTGAAGCAGTGGAAGAACCTCTGGGAACATCTGGCCGAACAGCCCGTGCTCGACCATATCGATAATCGTTTGGTGCGAGCCAGGATGAGAAAAGACCTTGAGCGTCTCGTACAGCACTCGCATGTTCGTACTTCCATCATGAATACTCACCATAGGAGCAAAAGTGCGGATGAGCTTCACAACATCAGGAGGCAAGGCCGTACCCAGCTTGAGCGCCGTACGGTAGAGGCGAGGAAATGCAGAGGGCCCCGAAATCACATATTCCGGCGAATGAACTACGATACGTCGTTGCGCTAGATCCGCTCGACCGCCGAGCGGATCAAAGAACTCCCTCTTTCTGCAGTTGAACCCGATGCCTGTGACAGTACTCTCCGATCGAAAGAGGCCAAGTGATACATCAGAAGCCGGATAATGAATATCAACGGGAACTCCGTTGGGAACGGAGTGAATAACTACGTGATCATTTTCATATACAGTAAGCTGTCCACTCGCTCGAGCGGCTGCCTGTGAAACGAGCTTCATAAATCTGTCGTGCGCTTGCTGAAGATCAGCACCTCGATACTCCAGAAGAAAATCAAGATCGTTCGAAACACGTTCTCCTAAGAGCACGTCCAAAACCGAACCACCATAGAGCACCAACGTATTGTTCGGATCAGAATGCATCACTTCGATGATGCCAGCGATTCCAGGGATTGAACTGATGGTACTGTAGAACTTTTCAGGCGTTATCACGGAATTCACACGATGAAACAGTTCGGTAAAAGATTCCGATTCAAAGTTACTGATATCATATCCTTCAAGAGCAAACCTGCTCTACGAAAAGACACATAGTGAAACCCTACAGCCTACACATCAGCACCCCAAAGCGCCACTGGAGAAGGGTTCATCGTGGAATCGAGTGATTAAGTAACTTTATTTCTGTAAACGGCAAAAGGGTCGTCATTGGCCATAGTTGATTTCCGTAGCGATCCCATGTGGACATAAGCCATCTTGAGCTTCAGCCATTCCTCATGGATTTCGATGACGAGTGCTGAGACGACTCGTAGGCAGGATGCAGATCTTGGGAAGAACGTCGCCCCCGGGTGCGACGCTTAATCTCCCGATTCACGATTTCTAGTCCGTGAACTGTTCGTAGCTTCCGATGGAAATCACGAAGGAGTGTGTAGATCGCAAAATACTCCTCGATATTCCCCTCGAGGAATCGGCACCACTCGGGAGCGCTCTTGTGGTAGCTCTCGAAGTCGCACGGAGTTTCTGACGGGCTTCGTCCTTGGTAACACAGGTGAAGATGTCTCCTAGCGCCTGCCCAAGCTCCTCTCGTAGGTGTCGCTTGGGGATATAACTCTGTTGCGTTTTGAGCAAAATGGAATCGGCAGCGCTACCACGGGACGTTGGGAAAGATAGATTTCCGAGCTGCCTTCATTCCGACGTGGTCATCACTAACAACAAGCTCTACGCCGTGCAAGCCACGCTAAGTGAGCGATTGCAGGGACTCTCGCCAATGAACTTCCGCCTCTGAGACCGACCTAGAAACACCAAGAACCTCCCGCTGCCCTTTGAGGTTTGAGGTGGGCTCCAAAGTTTGGACAGTTAGCACCTCCCCACTTACCTGTTAATAACTCCGGTAGTAGCGACTGCTAAGGAGGCGTGGGGGGAAAATCACGGGTGGGGATAACTTCTTCTGCACGCTGCCTAAAGATAGACCTCGAATGGCGTGGCATCATCAAGAGAGCTATGGGGTCGCTTAGTGTCGTAGAACTTGAAATACCTGAACGCATCCGTTCCTGAGCCGTAATCGCGAACGTGCACCTCCTCATGCTTCCCGGTTCTCCACAAGCGTTCGATGAAGACGTTGTCCAAGGCTCGCCCTCGTCCGTCTATGCTGACCTGGATATTCCGGATCAAGAGGATATCGATGAAGTCCTTCGCGGTGAATTGCGCTCCCTGGTCGGTGTTGAAGACACGCGGCGGCCCGTACTTACGCAACGCTCGCTCGAGCGCAGCGCAGCAGAACTCGCCGCTTAGGCTACTGGAGAGTTCCCATGACAGTACGGCACGACTGAACCAATCGATAATTGCCATCAAGTGGAGAAAGCCGCCTCGTAGCGGCAGGTAGGTGATATCGCTACTCCACAAGTGATTCGGTTCCATGATGTCCGAGCCTCGCAGAAGGTAATGAAAGATCCGATGCTCAAGATGAGGTTTTGACATATTTTCATGGAGATATCGCGCTAAGGTACATGAGCCACTGAATGCCCTTACGATTCACTCCATGCCCCTCTCGACAGTGCATTCCTGGCAGCATCCGACTTCCTACAAACGCATAATCAAGAGGCAGCTCGTCCAAGCGACGCATCAGCATTAATTAAACGTAGCCTCTTGAACTGGCTCGTAATGGTAACTCTAGGGACACGCCTACAAGAGAACGTATTGGCGAGAGATGCTCATCGAGCCCTCGTTAAGATCGATGAGCATTCTTGGGTCATCAACTGCCGAGCGCAGATTTTTTCGGAAAATTGTTCTCGACCTTCAACCTTCCAATCTGCTCGTAGAGCTCCTGTCTCTCGCGGTTCTTAGCGGCAACATCAGCATCCGGCTTGTCCATGCCGCGCCCCTCAGAAGCTGCTTGCGCCACTTGCCTATCTGAATCGGGCATACCTTGTGCCTTCGAGCTATCGATCCAATCGGTTCATGCGCCTCGATCGCCTCTAACACCGCCATAGCCTTGATCTTACTGCTGAGTTCTCCTCGCTTTCCCACAGTAGCCTCCGTTCTCAAGCGGGCCCCCTAAGCACTTGTCCCCAAACAGGGCCCTCTTCAGACCCTATGGTGAGTTGTCGTTGAGTTGCAGGATGCTAAGGCGCTGAACTAACGAAGTGGGACCTCCTCCATTCTTGCCTAGCAGGGAGGATTGACGTAGCGTACCGGCTATTTACGATCCATTGAGTCAAGGGTGTTAGCCCGGAGGAATGTTGTGAAGGATTACTCAGACACTGCGGTTGTATTGCCCTGTTACAACGAAGCTATCTCGATCGAAAAAGTTATCCGTGACTTCCGCAAGTGTCTTCCAGGTGCTTCCATTCACGTCTTCGATAACGATTCATCTGATGAGACTGCGCTGATTGCTAGGCAGGCAGGAGCAACGGTTCACACCGTCAAACAGAAGGGTAAGGGTAATGTAGTCAGTCGAATGTTCGCTGATATTGGCGCCTCCATCCTATTGATGGCCGATGGAGATGGAACCTACCCGGCTGCAGGTGCCCCTGCCCTCATCGAGGCTATCCGAAAAGGCGCGGACATGGCGGTCGGAGTGCGGAGGGCGACGGCGGATGCCTGTTATCGGGGGGGGACACCGATTTGGTAACAAGTTGCTATCCGGCCTTGTAAGTGCCGTATTTGACGCACCGGTCACGGATATGTTGTCCGGCTACAGATCGTTTTCAGCCCGATTTGTTAGGGCATTCCCCGCTCGCTCCAGAGGCTTCGAGATTGAGACCGAGCTCACAGTTTTTGCTCAGGAACATCGTCTGTTTGTAGAGGAGGTAAATATTCCTTACCTAGCTAGGGAATTAGGTTCTTCTAGTAAACTGCGGACCTACAAAGATGGCTTTAGGATTTTATTGACAATAACGTACTTGGTTAAAGAAGTCCGACCGTTGTTTTTTTTCTCGGTACTCGCGGGAGTGCTTGCATTAATAGCAGGTTTTTTGGGCATCTCCATATTGTTTGAGTTCATCCAGACAGGACTCGTACCCCGCTTCCCAACAGCTATCCTTGCCTGTGGTCTTGGTATCGTTTCTTGCATCATGTTTTGTATCGGAATCATCCTCGACTCGGTCAGCTCCCTACGAAGACAATCCGCACGACAAGCTTTGCTTCACGGGCCTAGACACACCCAGACCAATCGGTCATATGCATTTGCCGCAGTAAATGACTGAGACCGCCGCATCAGTTAGCGGATGTCGTTGGCCTGACGCTAGTGCTAAGAAGGTCAATTAATTCGTGTCTGCCCCGCCAAACTGGCCCTGTCTTACTGGGTCAGTTCGGCGGGCCGGACACGAACGACCCTGAGATCATCAGGGTCGTTATTCCAACTCCCGAAGCTACCAATGTCTGCTGATCGATGGAATTTCTCTCTGATGCCCTGATTGATGGTAGAGCCTTCCGAATCTTCACGGTGGTAGACGAGGCGACACGAGAAAACGTGAGACTTCGAGCGGCGCACTCCTTCAGTGAGATTCGCTTGGTAGAAACTCGTGACGCAGTAACGTAACCGTCCTCTGAGGGAGGCTATGGCGTCTCAAGATCGGACTTCAGGGTAACCGCCCACTCCCCGGCGTCCTAGCGACCTAAGGATAAGTCTCGTGCTCTTGCGCATCCACGATTAAGGAGGAACAGTATGAGAAGACCATGACACACAGAACAAGAGAGACGAGGGATAGTCAAGCGAACTCTTACGAGCGGACGACCGATAGCTGAGATAGCGGCGGACGAGAGAATCACGCGACACACGATCCAGAGCTGGATGCGAACACCGAAGAAGGCACGCGCGCGAAAAGTTCGGCACCTCTAAAATGCTGTCCCAGAATGGAGGGAATAGGCATGAAGAAACGAAAGAGAGAGGGGGTGCTGCATATGCAGAGAGTAAGGGAGATCCTACGGCTAGTAGCGGAGGGGCATAACCAGAGTGAGGTAGCGGTGTAGCGCCTCGGCTGGAAACGAACATTTGAGACTCTCTATAGCCTACCATCCTCATGGTCATAATTTTGTTGTTTAGGCAGCCATGAGCGCTCGCTCTCATACTGCCCTCCTCCTTGCACGTGCTACATCGAGCTTGGTGTCTCGTGCTTGAAAGATCTCTTCATGTCGTCCAGGGAAAGCGGAGTTTTTGGACGGATGCACTCGGTCTTGATCGTTCGGTTGAATCGCTCGAACTTTCCGTTAGCCTGCGGGTAATACGGTGATGTCCGAACGTGGCTCATACCGCTGTTGCGTCCCACATACCTGACCCCAGTTTTGGCTAGGTTGATCCCACATAACCGACTCCAGTTTAGGGGGGTCGGATCCCACATGACTGAACCCACCTTTAGGAGAGAAATCCCACGAATCCGACCCCACCTCAAATGATGTCTCTCTCTATGCCTAAAGAGTCATGGAGGAGGCACGTGAACACACGAACGAAGAGGTGGATAGTGGAGCGAAAAATAGTCGGGAAGTTGCGTGAGGGGATCGGCATAAACAGGATCTGCCGACAGCTCAAAGATGGCAGTGGAAGGAACTCACACCGCACCTTGAGTGGATTAAGGAGCGACTTGAGAGCAACTGGCACGCGGTGACCGTGTACGAGGAACTCCCGGTGAAGGTGACTCGGTCATGCTTCTATGAAAGCCGACAAGGACGAGCCGGTCATCCATCCCATCTACGAGCGCTTTGCGAGCCACTACAGAACTACCATCGAGTGCCTCCCACCGAGAACTCCTCAACAGAAAGGAAAAGTAGAACGG
>JBIIOE010000061.1:0-21085 GCA_044337105.1 Bdellovibrionota bacterium
AGCTCTCAGCGAATAGATCAGGCGACCTTGGATGAGCTCGAAGAGTCGCTCATCTCTAGCGATGTCGGAGCGCGCTGCGCTGCCTCGCTGGTCGAGCAGGTCAAGCAAGCGACGCAATCCGACGAGCGTCCCAGCGAGGATAATCTCAAGGCTCTTTTAAAGGCAGGGGTGTTTGAGCAATTGATAGAGGTTCCGCGAGATCATCGGATATACACCCCTGCACAATCGCCTCTCGTAGTCTTAGTCGTAGGCGTTAACGGTGTCGGTAAGACCACGACCGTGGCGAAGCTCGCGGCTCGGTACCGTGAGCAGGGTAAGAAGGTGGTGATGGTGGCGGCTGATACTTTCCGTGCGGCGGCCGTCCAGCAGCTTGTCGAATGGGGCAAGCGACTGGAGGTGCAGGTCGTTAGTGGGGCGGAGAACGCCAAACCGGGGACAGTGGTATTCGATGGAATGGTGGCTGCGAAAGAGGCCCAGGCCGATGTCGTGTTGATCGATACAGCGGGACGTCTCCATACCAAATCTAATCTGATGCAGGAGCTCGAAGGGGTTCGTAACTCGATACGCAAACACATCCCCGACGCCCCGCACGAAACGGTTCTGGTTCTCGATGGCGTTAGCGGTCAGAACGCCCTCGCGCAGGCTCGGGAGTTTAACGAGGCGGTGCAGCTGAGCGGCGTCGTTATCACGAAGCTCGATGGAACGCCGCGTGGCGGAATAGTCGTTGCTATCTCTCGAGAGCTTGCACTTCCGGTGTTTTATGTCGGAGTTGGAGAGAGAGCGGAGGACTTGATTCCGTTTTCTCGGAGTGAGTTCGTTGATGCTCTCTTTGGAGATGAAAGCGGGGGATATCGAGGGGATATAGGGGCGTACTCCGCCGGGAATGACTCTCAAGGGGACCGCGGGGGCTCTCCGGGCGGAGCTCACGTCATTACAACAAACTAACAGCGGCTGCCGAGGAGTCTAGGCAGGTGTAGTTCAGACCAGATCGGCGGTAGGAAGAGATTATGGATCAAAGTAGCTCCGTTCCGGTGAAGCTCCTTACTCAGTTCGACATATCTGGTACCTTGTTGTCGATCGAGGAGCTCAAGCGCGGCCATATCAATCGTACATACGTCGGCACGTGGGATGTCTCGGGAGTTCGGAAACGCTACATCCATCAAGTATTGAATCACCGTATCTTCGGAGACATTCCGGGATTGACGCGGAATCTGGAGATCGTTACGGAGCGATTGCGCCGTGCTTTCGCGCAAGGTGAGGGGAACTCTGGAGAGACAACGCTTGCAGTAATCCGTACCCACGGGGGAGAGGGGTTTGTGCTGGACGAGAAGGGCGAGTATTGGCGCACCTTCGAGTTCATAGAGCATACTGTTTCGTACGATGTATGTCCGAGCCCAGAAGTTGCTGGCGAGGCGGCGGCTGTTTTGGGGCGATTTCAGCGCATCTTGTCGGATGTCTCGGCAGCCACGCTGGTCGAGACGATTCCGGACTTTCACAACGGCATTAAGCGGTTCGAGGCGTTCGAGCGCGCCGTGGCACAAGATGAGCTCGGGCGTGTCATAAAGGCATCGGAGGAGATTTCGTTCGCACGAGAACGTACCGATGTGGGAGGCCTCTTGATATCGGCGCTTCAATCGGGGGAAATCCCCTCGCGGGTAACTCACAACGACATGAAGCTCAACAATGTGCTCTTTGACATGACCGGGGAGCGCGCTGTGTGCCTGCTGGATTTAGATACCTGTATGGCGGGTACTCCGCTTTTTGATTTCGGAGATCTGGTTCGCAATACCGCTGTGCCGTGCGACGAGGACGAGAGGGATCTCTCGAAGGTTCACATCGACTTCGTCCTCTATCAGGCGATATGTGACGGGTACATGAAGGAATTTGGAGAGCGTCTAACGTCGCGGGAGCGTGACCTGCTGCACGTAGCGCCGCGTGTGCTTGCGCTCATTTTGGGAGTGAGGTTTTTGACTGACTTCCTGCAGGGAGACACGTATTTCCGAATACACCGCCCTGAGCACAATCTCGACAGAGCAAGGACGCAATTTGCGGTTGTTCGTGCTATGGAGCGGGCAGAGGCTCAGATGGCTGGGGGCATACTGGGGAGGAGATAATCTTTTACGTCCTCGTTATCTCTCACTCGATTTCACGAAGAACCTCTTGTATGTATGACGTGAGCGCTTTGGTTACTCAACGCTGAATCGAAAAACGGATTCTATCCGTTTCCCTTAAGGCCTCTGTTTCGCCCTTAGATACCTGAAAGAGAGGTAGAGAAAGCCGAGCACGCCAGCAATCACCAGCGAGGTCTTCACCTGTTTCACGTACACCAAAAGCGCTTCGTAGTGTTCTGCAAAGAGATACCCCAGTCCTAGCATGAGAGGGGTCGTGATGAGCGCAGCGATGGCGTCAGCGATGACGAAACGAGGAGGTGATACGCGGACCGCACCGCACACGAGAAATGTCACGGTCCGCAAGTAGAAGAGGTGTCGAGCTATGAGGATCGTCATGAAGGTGCGGCGTTCGATGTTACGGCGGATCGCTTTCAAACGTGAGGACGTCACCAGCCGACGAAACCCCTTGCGGCGGAATAGGCGCGGACCGGTGACCCATCCTATTCGGTAGATGACGAGGTCTCCAATGAGGATACCGGAGTAGCACACGATTCCCATGAGCCAGAGGTTGGCGTGTTGAAGATGGATGAGGATGCCGCCGGTGATGAGCGAGATGTCCTCTGGCATAGGAAAACCGAATGCACTGGCGAGCAGGAGCGCGAACACCAGTAAATACGCCATCATACCCTGAGAATGTAAGAGTGTGTCGAGCATCCGATCGAATGTAGCAGGTCTGGGGGCCTTTGTCCCGTGGGGGAGTGAAGGGGGATGATGCTGGTCTTCCTTCATGGGAGGGGCTTTGTGAAATCGAGTAGGTAGGACTCGGTGGTATCCAGACGCGCACGTTAGCGGTAAAACAAAGACTTGCGCCATCCCTGACTCGTGACTAGCCACTCGATTCCACGATGAGCCATCTCGAATGTGTCGCTACGAAGCCGCTTCGCGCGGCCCGTTAAGTGCGGCCTGTATCCCTTTCAAAAGTTGCTCCCGGTCGAAGGGCTTCGTCATGTAGAAACTCGCTCCTGCCGCATATCCACGTGCGACATCCTCCGGGCCTCCCTCGGCCGTGAGCATTAGAACTGGGAGGTTGTAGAGTTGCGGATCTTTGCGGAGTTCTATGAGCATCTCGATCCCAGTCATCTTGGGCATCATGACATCCAAGAGCACTAGTGTGAGGGGGGCCAAGGGCGTCTGATGTTTCAGGAGTTCGAGTCCATCGACTCCATTTTCAGCTAACAGCACGACGTATCCTTCCGCCTCGAGTATCGCTTGTAGGATGTGCCGGATAAAGGGGTCGTCGTCTACTACAAGAACCCTCGATCCTGCGCTCAGCGTCATAGTGCTAAATCTCAAACTGCCTTGGTTGCCTTATGCAGCGATTTATCGAGCAGATCTGCCAGGAGCGCGAGAGCGGCTTGCTCTTCAGGCGCGAGTGGTACTGGGGGCTTTGAAGTCCGGTCCGCATAGACGACGCCGACTGCGCGTTTGCCGTAACCAACGGGGATAGAGATGACGGGGAGTCCGCCCGCAAACAGAGGTTCGCCGCTCAACACGACGCGCGCCTCCATAAAGGCGGTGTTGTCAGGTGCTTGAGGGGCGGCACCTCTTCCGAGGGGGCGTTCAACTTTAGCAGGGTCCACGCCTGGTACGCTTCCGAGCATTATCCTTCCCTGGAGAACGGTGCGAGGCTTATTTGCCACCAGGAGGAGCACCCGGTCGAAGCCGAGACAGTAGGCGCACACCTCCATGACCGAAGTCAGAATGTTCGCAGTGGGTTCGCCGCGACTAATCGCGATCTCGATATCTTCGATATAGTTGTCGAAGTCCTCTTGATTTCTCCCAAGCGAGACTTTGGCGGAGCTGGATGATTCGGAGTCATGCGCCGAAGGTGGAATAGATGCGGAATCAAGGGTGATCGTCTTGAGCACTTCCGGTAAGGGGGGAAGTTTGAGCTCGAGTGATTGACAATGTTCGGCGACGCCTGTGTTCAGATCCTTGAGAGAGTTCGTGACGAACTCAGCGCTTAGGCCGCTTACAACCTGAATCTTTCGAATGCGCGAAACGAGATCCTCGGAATCGGTGGAAGAGGTAATCGCGTCGGAGATCGACATCGCCACCCCTAAGCATTTCGCGATCTCACCCATGTCGCTCTGTTTTGCGGCATTCGATGGGGAGGGAGAGTCGAGGATTTCCTGCGCCTTGTTCACCACGTCCGCATAGTACTGTGGCAGATTCAATGTGCCGATAACTTCCGAGCTCAGTTGTGCCGGAGAGAACCCTACGATCTGTTTGATACTTGAAGCGATATCCTGCCTCTTTTGCTCAGAGCGCTTTGCTGCACTCTCGTATACCTGGGGAAAATAGAATGCCATCAAGAGTACGCCCATCTCGGCCATAGTTCCGGCCAAGAATCCGGATTCGGCGTTGCGTGTTGCCAGGGTCTTACTCGCGGTGCTCAGCTGCTGAGAGGCTAGCGAGCTTGCTAAAAGAGATGTCATGATGCTCTTTCTCAAGCAGGAGGCGAACGCACTGTTCTGTCGAGCCTCGGGAACAAAGCGTTGCAGAAGCACCAGACCCGCGCACATCTCAGCCAGGGGCTTCATGCCCACTTGAACGATAGCTTGGGTAATCGTCGAAATCGCTTTGACTCGTTTGTAGTAGGAGGAGTTGACGAGATGCAGCACTCGCACTCCGAGGGAAGGTTCCTTGAGAATCACCTCGGCGACTCTGCTGGCTGTTGTCGACGGATCCGACGTCAACATGCGTAACTCAGTGACAACCTTCGCACTGGCGGGAAAATCGCCGTTGCGACTCAGGGCCCCTTTGAGTTTGTCCAGGAACTCTTCTGGTGTGAGGACCTTACGTTCCGTTTGTGTTTTGACTACGTCTTCGCCCATGTTGACCGTTCCCATCCCCTAAGGGGAAAAACTCCTCCCCATAATAATATCGGCACATGATGGGGATGGATTAAGGCCTAGTAGCTAAAAGGCGTAATCTAAATGGCGTAGAGTACCGCTTCGGTACGTAGGTCATCCCGTGAAAGCACGAGCGAAGGTCAAGTCCCTGACGTTCTTGAGAATATCTTTGGGCTGGAACGGCTTTGCTAAAAAGGAAGATGCGCCAGCCGCCAATGCTGCTTCCTTGTCGGCTGAGAAGGCGCACGCACTGAGAACTATGATGGGAAGGTCTTTGAGCTCTCCGGCGCTCTTTCGAACCTGTTCGATCAGCACGAGGCCGCTTTCCTTGGGCATCGCCAGGTCTGTGAGGATGATGTCCGGTGCCGACTCTTGGAGTAGCTCCAGGCCCTGCTGAACCGAGTGAGCGATACGAACCGTGGCCCCGGCTTTGGTGAGAATGAGCTTGAGAACGTCACATGCATCCGAGTTATCGTCAATCACCACGGTTGTAAGTCCGGACAGCTCGATGTGTTTGTCGCTCTCTTGAGCTCCGGAGACGAGTCTTTCGTGAGTATCCTCCTCTGCGAGTGGTAGCATAATCCAAAAGGTCGAACCTTGACCTTGAATACTATCAGCGCCGATGCGTCCCCCGTTGAGTTCGGTAAGCCGCTTGGTGAGGTTGAGGCCGATGCCAGTGCCTTCCTGGGTTTTGCTGTACGTGTCATCACCCCGTTCAAAGCGTTGGAATAGGGTCGCCTGTTTATGTGGTGGAATGCCCACGCCCGTGTCGTGGATACTTATCTTGACTTTATCCACCACCGACTCAACCGAGAGCCACACCTTACCACCACGAGGGGTGTACTTTATGGCGTTCGACATGAGGTTGATTATGATCTGCTGTGTGTGCTTTGGGTCGGAGTAGAGCTTGATCTCGCGGAGCGCAGTAGGTAGCTCCGGCTTATCGAGTGTCAGTCCTTTGTTGAGAGCTGACTGGACCATGAGTTTGTAGGATTGCGTCAGGAGATCTTCGAGAGAAACGGCTCGTGGCTCCGGATCCTCTTTGCCCGACTCAACTCGCGCCAGGTTAAGAACATCGTCGATTAGGTTCTTGAGGTGTTCGCTTGATTTTATGACTGCGACGAGCGCGTCGGCTTGACGTTCGTTCAAGGGGCCAAAGATGCCCTCCTTGAGAACGCTTGAGTATCCGATAATCGCGGTCAAGGGGGTGCGCAGCTCGTGACTCATATTCGCGAGAAATTGGGATTTCGAGCGATTCGCCTCCTCAGCGACTGCTGCTTGCTGTTCAAGCTCCTTAGTTCGAAGCTCTACGAGCTCCTGAAGTCGTTCGGCATACGAGTTGATGCGCTCTTGAGAACGAGCGTTAGCTATCGCAACGGCAGAAGCCTTGCAAAACTCATCGAACGCGACGAGCTCTTCGTGTCCGAGGGTCTGCTCGCGACGATATCCGACGAGTAGGAGCCCAAGGGGCTCTCCGCGTACCTCGAGGCATTGTGCGTTAATCGCGACGATGCCGATCTCTCGCAGGAACGGAAGTCCGTGGTTGGGGTATCTATCGAGGTTCTGAATCGAGATGTGGTCGCCGAGGTGAAGTACCTGACCCAGGATGCCAGAGGTCAACGAAAATGCGCGCGGTATCAGATTGGGAGCGCATCCGTACGAGCCACCGCGGAGTACCTCGAGGGCATCTCCATCCGCTGTCATCGTGAGCATGAGAGCCATGTCCGCGCCGAGTCGAAAGGCACATTCTCGAGCGATGCTCTTCGATAGAGAAGAGACAGAGGCATTTGACGCGATCAGGTTGTTGAGTTGCGTGACTGTGTTGAGTCGGTCGAGAAAACGTTGCCCTGAACGGTTGAGCTGCTGACGCTCGAACACGGTGCTGGCATAAAGTGCCAACGAGCGCAGATGCTTTAGTGCTGAGTCGCAGATCGTTCCATCAGCGAAGATCATGAGCTTTCCGACCAGAGCGCCTGTGTTGACAATAGGGAGCTGGTAGTAGGAGGTCTCGCCGTAACGGAATACAACGACCGGATAGGGAGAGCAGGTAGAGGGGAGTTCACTCGCCGTATCCGCTCTTTCTCCGATGGCTTCCTGTGGGACAAATTCTCCAGCAGTGTGCGAGAGTCTCTGAGCCTTTGTTTCATCATCCAAAAGATACAGCGCAGCGCTGTGGCAATTCGCATCTTGAATGGCTTCCTCGAGAATCGCCTGAAATATGCGTAGCGGCTCCTCACCTTGTTGGAGGAGAAAACTCACGTCGGTAACGTCGGTACTCTCCGCCACGGCAGGACCGGTGTGCTGTTCCGTATCGTCGATGAGGTGATCCTCAGGTATGAGTTCGTCGGGGGCCATAACAGAGTGAGTATCGTCATTCTGCGAGTTCCGCTTAAGGGAACCCTTGATGCTCGACTGAGGGGGCCCTGTCCACAGGGCTAATGCGGCGCAATTTCACGGCATTTGCACTCAATCCGGCCGCAACAGAGAGGGGGCTCTCTTTCCTAGGGAAGCAAGGCAAGCGCGCTTTGGGCCGCCGCGCGTAGCCTCGGGTCGGAGCTCCGTGAAAAGGCTTTCAATGCTGGGATGGCTGCCTTGCGTGAAGCGGGAGTGTTAATCTTCAGGAGGGTAATCGCTGCCTGGAGTCGAACCTCTGGTACCTTGTCTTTTGTAAGTACGGTCTTCAGTGGTGGGATAGTCGGTTCGGCAAGCGAGCCGTAGTGTCCGATTGCGAATAGGATCGCGGCTCGGTTGGCAGGTGTCGGGTCACGGAGTTTGCCTACCAATTTCGGGAGCGCATCACGGGCGGCAACCTGAACACGTGGCTCTGTCCGTTTAATCGCCAGGGAGGCAGCGCTTGCTGCCACGACGATGTTCGGATCCTTGGTCAGGCGTATCAGATCCTCTGCTTCGAGCTGGGTTGTGCCGGGATATGTTCCAAGACTCGAGAGCGCGGCAGCTCGGACTTGGGGTGATGTGTCGGTGGCCAGAGTTACCAAAACGGGCCCAAGTCGCTCAGAAAGCTGTGGAAAGCGTCCAGCCTGGAATGCGGCACTCTGCCGAACATCGGCAGAATCGTCGTGCGCTCCCTTTTGGAGTATTTCACCGACGAGTTCCTGGGGCGCTCCTATCACTGAAGCAGTTTCCATGATCCTAATACGACCAACTGCTGTTGCCGAATCCATGCTCTCTCTTAAAGCCGGCAGGGTGCCCTCACCGAGGATCGGGAGTTCTTTTTTTGCTTCGCTCACAAGGGTTAGATCGCTACTGAGAAGTCGCCCGACGGCGGCCTCCGCCTGGGGATGTGTAGCATATCGAGAAAGCGACACGGGTAGCGCGCCGCATCCGTACACGGTTCCTAAGGTGAGCACGAGCAGCGCACGACCTAGATTGCGAAAGAGATACGAGATTCTCATAGCTGTGAGAGTATCGGCACGAAGCTTGCGCCTCACAAGTGGACTTTTACATGTCCGGGGCAAACCCTCGTCGCATGGTATTTTCCGTAACAACGCGGGGTTCCATGAATTGCAAAAGATAGTCCGGGCCACCTGCCTTCGAACCTATACCAGAGAAGTGAAATCCCCCGAATGGCTGCCGACCGACGAGTGCCCCAGTTATGCCCCTATTGATGTAGAGATTGCCGACCCTAAATTCCTCACGGGCCAGGGCGACATGCCGCGGATGACGGGAGAAAACCCCACCGGTCAGGGCATAGTCTGAGGTAGTCGCCAACTTGAGGGCTTCCTCAAAAGATGCGGCGCGGGTGCAGGCTAGCACGGGACCAAAGATCTCTTCGTTCCAGATCGGATGGTCAGTGGGAACATCACGGAAGATCGTCGGAGCCACAAAGGTTCCCCGTGAGAGGAGCTCGTGAGGTAGTGCTGTCTGCGCCAGCACGTTGAGCTCGCCTTTCCCTCGCTGCACCGTGTCTACGATTCGATTGCGTGCCTCTTCGTCGATCACTGGGCCAAGTAAGCTCGCTGGGCTCGCAGCCTCACCGACGATGATGTCGTGCGTGGCGGCTGCCAGGCGACTCAAGAACGGCTCGTAGGCGTCTTTGACGACGATCAGGCGTGAGCATGCGGAGCACTTTTGACCTGCGTATCCGAATGCCGAATTCACTACTCCTCGGATAGCATCGTCGAAATCGGCATCGTCATCCACGATGATGGCGTTTTTTCCGCCGAGCTCGGCGATGACGCGCTTGATCGTGGGTTGACCAGGAACAACCGAGGATGCCGTTCGCATAATCTCTAGGCCTACAGCTCGAGATCCTGTGAACGCGATCAGGGCGACGTGGGGGTGGGCAACGAGGTGTCGTCCCACATCCTCTCCTCGCGCTGGTAGGAAGGCAAAGGTCGAGGGCGGGAATCCCGCTTCGAGAACCAGCTTAGAGAACTCGTACGCGGTGATGCTCGCTTGCTCTGCCGGTTTGAGAACAACGGTGTTGCCAGCCACGAGCGCTGCGACTGCCATTCCGCACGTGATCGCCAGAGGAAAGTTCCACGGCGAGATGACTACGGTGACCCCACGAGGCTGATAGAAATAGAGGTTCTCCTCTCCCATGACTTTTTCGGTGAGCCTCGGAGTTCCGAGCCGCAGCATCTCGAGCGCATAGTATTGGCAGAAGTCTATGGCCTCCGCTACGTCTGCGTCTGCGTCACGCCACGGTTTCCCCACTTCTCTGATTATGAGTGCCGAAAGGAACGCTCGCTTGTGACGCATCAGATCGGCAAGCTTCAAGAGGTTATGTGCGCGCTGAGTACAAGGGGTCTGTCGCCAGGTCGCAAAAGCCTCTCTACACCGTTCAACTGCTTCGTCCGCTTGCGCGATGGTTGCGAAACTCACGGCACCGATGCGCACGTCGGTGCTGCTAGGGTCGGTGCGAGTGTATCCGTCGGTGCCGACTAGAGTTACGCCGTTAAGGATTGGAGCGGCTTTGAAGCGACCTGTCTGTATGTCGCTATCCACTTGGGCGAGGGCCGCCAACAGCGCATTTCGATTGTGTGCTTCGCTGAAGTCGAGGAGCGGTTCGTTTATAAAGCTGTTAGGGGTTTCCATATCGTTTCCTCTCCTTATGCAGCCGTTTGAGACAGGTTGGTCTGCTCGATGTCGGAAGCACGAAAGTGCGGAGCCTTGAGCAGGTTGGATACTTCGTGCGCGTCGAAGAATGTATGCCTGAGAAACGACTCGTTGGAGGTGTTCTCCAGCAGTCGGCGCACCAGATAGCCCATCCCAGGGATAAGGTCGCCCAAGGGCACGTACATCCTGACGAGGTATCCCTGTGAAGAGAACGCGTGAGCTATAGGGTCTGCCATGCCGTAGAGCACCTGTACTTCGAAATCCTTCGGAGAGAGTCCTCGCTCCTGAGCGTAGCAACATGCGTGTGAGAGCGAGCGGATATTGTGCGACCCGAACGCGGGAAGGCAGAACTCACGATTGTCGAGCAGTACCCGACTGAGGTGCTCGAACTGGGCGTCGGATGACTCTTTGACGTTCCACAAAGGAAACTGCCAATGGTTTTGGGCGCTGATGACACGTTCGTGATCCCAGTAGGCGCCCTTGACCAAACGGACGGCGATAGGGCCGCCTCTTTTGCGCGCGAAGGCGAGCATCTCGTCGACGCGAGCGGACGAGTTCTTTGCATATGCTTGGATGACTATGCCTGGATACGGAAAGTTAACAAACTCCGACGAGGAGAATACCCGTTTGAAGGCCTCATAGATGAGGGCATTGTTGCCTGTATCCTCCGCGTCAACGTACAGCAGCGCCTTGTGTTTTGCGGCCAGCCGAGCGATGTCACCGAGTCGCTCTGAAAGAACCGCTACACTCCGTTCGAAGTTGAGCACACTCGTTTGAGAGTAGAGCGCGGAGAGCTTCACGGAGATGCATACCGGACTGAGCTCTCCGGGATGTCCGGGAATAAGGGGCTCTCCTTCGCGCCATTTGGGGATGTTGGAACCGAAGCTTTCGAGCGCCGCCATGTAGCGGTTCTGATACTCGAGCGCCTCGCTTTCACATACGCAAAACTCCCCAAGTAGATCTACCGTGAACGCATAGCGCTGACGGCGTAACCTCTGTAGCACGGGGAGCGCGTCTTCGGGGGTTTTCCCGGCGATGAACATGCTAGCCATCTGTTGCACGCCCTGTTTGACAAAGAAGGAGGTGAGGGAAGCGCCTACGGAGTTCTTAGAGAGCCCCATGGCCCACCCAAGAGCTGGATGAAGCTGGTCGGCTGCGTCTCCGAGGTATTCCCGCACGTGCTCGGCTATAGACTGGCTCGAGCGCAACGTGGGTAAGACATCGACCAAACGGAAGAGGTTGACCTTGAAGTCGGGGCGACGCATCGACCATTCCATCAACTTGCCGTTCCAGTACTTGGTGTTGAATGTCGAGGGGTTGGATTGTTCCAGCTTGGCGAAGATCTGTCGACCGAACTGGATGATGCGTTCGTCGAGAGCCGGGGAGAGTGAGGTACTATGCATGTCGATACCAGATTACGTGACTAGATTACGTGTGGGTTCGAAGTGGCGGATATCTCTCTTAAAATACCCCCTTCTGTGGGTAGAGGAAAAGGTATTATTGGCACTCGTTTGATTTGTTCACTCAGAGCGTTATCGAGTGGATAACACACGGCGTTATGCCGGAGGAAGCGGAACAAAATATCCCCTCTGCCGCAACTTTTTTCGAAATTCGGCGAACACCTCTATGTGTGCGATTTTTGAAGGGGGAATGCCGTGGGGATAGACACCGGAATTCGATTGGCAGCCGCAGCCCAGCGCGGCCTCGGAGAGGTAGCAGGGCAGCTTTCGCAGGTCAGCGCCTCCTCCAAGGGGCTCGAGGGGGCTTCATGGGGGGAGATAACCCAGCGGGTCAGCAAGCACCTGACGACGTCAAGCACACAGACTCAACCTGAGCTGCGAGCGCAACAGCTTGCAGACCTTATGCGACTCCAAGTGGATGTTAGTAACTATCACTTGAAGGTCGAGATGCTCTCGAAGGTGGCAGAGAGCGCAGTGGCCTCTCTGCGAAAACTCCAGCAACCTCAATAGGGAGATCTGATGCTTTCACGTGATACGCTCCGTTACAAGGAGATTCAGAGTGACATCGGGTATCGTCGCGATGTCGGCGCTCTCGGGAGCGCTCGTCGGAGCGAGGAGCGCGCTAGCGAGGTCGTGCGAGCGCGCGAACAGCTGTTCTGGAAGGAGGTTGCGCGTATCTCTGCCGGCCCGCGGTCTCACGCTCCTGTGGTCTCAAGCAGTCCAGCGGCGTCCGGTCCTGTAGCTAGTCCACTCGACCGCGTTCTGGCTGCGCATTCTAAGCTTCTCGAGGCGAAGCGCGATCACGCCAGTGCGCTCGTGGATCTCCAGGCTGGGGTAACCCGGGTGTCCCAATCAGATGCGCTCAGGACTAAGGTGAGCGAGTTACAGCAGGCTCTCAAACAGCGATGCGCGGCGTTGCTGGAGGGCAAACGGGAAGATGAGCTTTCAGAGATGATGACGCAGGTCCCGACGCTGCGTCGAAACGCAGCAGCCGCATGGCCTCAACGCGCCACGGAAACTGAGTTGACCGGCGCTGCTTCGAAAGTGGCAGCCCCGAGTATCATCATCGCCGAGCGTCCACCTGCAGGCAGTGTGGCTCTTGTGGTATCTGTGCCGCCGCCGGCCCCAAACCCCTCCGACAGAATCGTGGGAAGCTTGGGAACCGTGGGGAGCGCGCCGATTGTCGCACCGGCGCCCGGATCGGTTCGTGAGATCCCCACGATCCAATCTGTGGAAGTTCACTCGCAGGGCCAAGGGCCGAGTCTTCGAGTTCAGAGTGTGCTTTCGAGCGGAGTGCCGGTGACGATCTCTTTGACGCGAAGTAGCGCGGGTGGCGTATCAGCCGTAGTCGAGTCACCGAATGTCGCGATAACCGGACAGCTTACCCGAGAGCGAGCTGGGCTTTTGGCCAAGCTCGGAAGCCTCGGAGTCTCGCTCAGTGGGCTGGAAGTTCGGAGAGGGGGTGACGCCTCGGTAGGCGGGGAGCGGCCGTTGCGGCGTCCTCGATGGGCAGAGGAGGGTGATGATGAAACCGGCATCGCCTGAAACGCTGCTTCTAATCTCGTTAGTCGTCGCGGTTGTGCCTCTGATCCTGGCTGTTGGCACCTGTTATCTTAAATTCACGATCGTGCTGAGCTTGTTGCGCAGCGGATTCGGTACGCAGCAGGCTCCTAGCGCCTCGTTGGTCATGGCGTTGTCCGTCGTATTGTCGCTGGTGGTGATGGAGCCGGTGCTCCGTGAGACAGGGGAGCGCATGTCCACGATCCAGCTGACGCAGATTAGTAGTGCCTCGGTGATAGAGGGTGGCAAACGCCTGCTGACTGCCATCGAACCGTGGCGGCTCTTTCTACTTGAACACGCAGGAGAGCGGGAGCTGGCGACCTTTACCCGATTAGCTTCTGGCAACACCGGCGAGAGTCTCGAGTCGGAGAAGGCGCAAACGACATCGGTAGGCGTGGCGCTCGGAGCGTTCGTACTGAGTGAGATTAAGCGAGGATTCGTGATCGCCTTTTTTCTGTTGATTCCGTTCTTCGTCATCGACGTCGTGGTCTCGAATCTCCTGGTGAGTTTGGGGTTGACGATGTTGAGCCCAGTAGTGGTCACGTTGCCATTGAAGTTGCTGCTCTTTATTTCCAGCGATGGATGGCTGCTCTTGGCGCAAAGTCTCGTCCAATCGTATCAATGAGGGGTCGTACATGTATCACCTGTGTCAGGATGCCTTGATGCTGATCGTGGTGTTGTCGGCGATACCGATGATCGCGGTGGGTGCCGCAGCCGGGCTCGTGGGGCTTCTTCAGGCGATCACGCAGGTTCAGGAGCAGAGTCTGTCGCACCTGGCGCGGTGTGTGGCCTTCGGAGCGGTAGTGGTTGCGGGAGGAGCCCTTGCCGGTGCGGAGGTGCAGGCGCTCTTCGTGCGCGTGCTCAAGGCGGTAGCCGTTCTGGGGAAGACGTGAGATGCAACTCGTAGAGTGTACTCCGCTCGCAGTGGCTGTCGTGGGCGTCCGCTCGTTCGGAATGACCGTGTCGCTTCCTCTCGGAGAATCGTTGGGATTCCTTCCGAAAATGCTGCTGGCAGCCGGCATGTCGGTGGCTCTAACGCCTCTTGTGCCAATACCCGACCAGCTCACGGTGTGGATCATGCTCGCTGAGTTCGTGCTAGGGCTCTTGGTGGGAGCTCCGTTTCGAGTGCTGGTCGATCTCAGCGAGGCTTTCGGTGAATTGATCGATACATCGCGAGGACAAACGATCGCGGCAGTCAACGACCCCCTGAACCAGCATGCGGTATCCGATCTCGCAACGCTCTGTAAGATCGCAGCCACCACCGTCGCGATTAATCTGGGAGCTTTGGAGGTGTGTGTGGAGTCTCTGGCAGAGAGCTACCGCAGCGTTCCGGTGGGCGCGATGGCAGACTTCCAGGTCATCTCTCGTGAGCTGCTCGCAGGGGGGTTGCGCTTGGTAGGCTCGATGCTGGTCGCGTGTGCAGTGTGGCTCGTGTCGTTTCTGGTGATCGATTGTGCGGCTTGTTTTGCGGCACGGGTTGCCAAAGCGCTGTCGTTTACCGCCTTCGGCTCTCTTCTCAAGATGGTTGTGACTGGGATCCTTCTGGGAGTCTTGGTGGTCTCGAGCGACCGAGGGGGAGGTGTCTGGCTGGCTGACCGCTTGCGTGCTTTTTTGGGGTACGGCGTGGAGTGGGTTAGTGCTCAGCCTTGAGTGTTTTCTTTTCAGGACCGCTTCGGTCAGGATTTGACAGATAGTGACAGCGACAAGGGGATTACATGACCACCAAGCGTTTTCCGGCATCGGCCAAGAAGCTCAAAAAGCTCCGAAAAGACGGCCAGATCCCGATCAGTCGAGCAGTCTGTAACTTTGCCGCACTTCTGGGGGCACTTGTCCTGTTTGGGGTAAGTGATAGTTGGGTCAGAATCGGAACCTTGGTACAATGGTCAAGTCGGGACGGTAGTACGCCAGTGCACAGTCTGTGGGCGGCGCTCTCTGTGTGCTTCTCGTTGGTTGTCTGCGCTGCTGGTGCCACCGCTCTGAGTGGCGTTGTAGCAGCGATGTGGCAGAGTGGTTGGCTGGTATCGCTCTCGAGCTTCAAGAATGGGTTTCAGAAGGTTCAGCCTCTGTCGTACATATCGCGGTTGCGCGAAGGTGTGACGGACGGGGCTCTCGGGTTGGTTCGTTCCACGATCGTCTGGGTGATGCTCCTTCCGGTGGTGTACGCCCTGGTTATGGTCAGTGGGATGTTACTCGACGCCTCGTCGGCGGATGCGCTTGCGGTTTTGACAAGCTTTATTCGCAGTGTCGTGCTGCGAGGTGCGGGGACTCTCGGACTGATCGCGGTCGCGTCATATGCGCTGGTACGCTGGCGTTTTTTTGCGCGAAACAAGATGAGCCTCGAGGAGCTTCGTGAGGAGTACAAACAGGAAGAGGGCGATCCCTACGTGCGCGCGGCACGGCGTCATGAGCATCAGATGCTGGCGCTGGGAGAGCTTGAAAAGAGGGTGCGTAATGCAAAGGTGATCGTCGTGAGACGCTCATCAGCACAGGCGAGCGGAGGATGAGCCCCTTCGCTCCTGTAATTGGTGGGCCGCTCAGGGGCGAAGTAAGGATCCGATGGCAAACGAGGCAGGAGAGTCCAAGGTAGTACGGCTGAGATTCGAGTGCGGCTCTCATACGTCCATGGCGGAGTTCGTTTCGGACCTTGCTGGAACGATAGCGCGCGAGCTCGGGTGCGACGAGGTAAATGTGCAGCTCCGCAGGGACGAAGAGCTGTTTGTAGGACAATTTCCGCGACGTACCGATCGCGTAGGCAGCTCCGAAGGGGCTCTGTTTGAACTCCACAGTGGTGCCGCATACTTTCAAGGAAATCCGTGGCCGCTACCGCTGGTCGTCAATGATTTACACGAGCCCGCGTACCAGGGGAGCTCGCGCTCGAGCTTGCAGTGCGCAAAGTTCGATCGTGTGGTGTCTTTCCACTCATGGAAAGGGGCCGGATCCAAGGGGTCGTCGAGTGTTTCTTCACACGCTCGTACCACCGCTGGAAGCAGGAGGAGTTGTCGGCGTTCGACGAGCTCTCCCACACTCTGACCAACATTCGTACCCCAGCGTCCAACACCGATGTGTCTTCGCGGCAGGTCTCCAACGACGAGCTACGTAGTCAATATCGCCGCATGGCCCGTTACGGCAATGTGGTGATCATCATCACCGATTCTAATTTTCGTATTACCGACGCATTCGGTAATACAGAGCAGATACTCGGTATCGCGTCGTCGGAGATGACGAGCAACTCTGGCATCTGGGATCTCATACTGGATCCACGAGACCGAGGCCTCTTGCGTCGCCGTATCATGCGTCTGCGCTTGGAGCACGACGAGTTACGGGAAGAAGTTCGAGTTATTCACCAGCGCAGCGGCGAAGTGCGGTGGATGATGCTCCGCGCGTTACCTCAATTTGCCGCGAACGGTGTGTTTCAGGGGTGGGAGGGGTTCGGAATCGACGTGACCGATCGACGTCGAGCTCAAGAGGCATTGATGACCCAAAATAGGCGACTCGAGGCGCTTTTTGAGGTCGCTCGCTCGCTTCAAGGTCAAACGGATCCTGCCATCGTCACTCTTAAGGGGCTCAAGGCGCTCTTGCGTGCCACCGGGTCTCTGTGTGGATACGGCTGCTTCTTGCACCGCGAGAGAGACGAGCTCGAAGTGGTAGCCGCCTTGGGACTCTCTGAAAAGTACCTTCTCAGCATGGACTCGGTACTCAAGGGGCCGAGTCTACTTCGGTTCGCGATCAAGGAGCGTCGGGGGCTCTCCATAGATAATGTTCAGGATGATACGCGTGCCGTATCGACGCTGGCGAAACTCGAAGATCTGCGGTCGTGTATCGTAATGCCGCTGGCGGCAGACGATGCGGTGTTTGGAGCGATCGTGCTCTTCAAGAGAGAGGCAAAGTCCTACACTGAGGCCGATTTTGATCTGGTTTCGGCCGCGGCAACGCAGATGACTCTGGCAGTGCGGCAGGCTGAGATGTACGAAACGGAGCGTCGTCACAGTGAATCCTTGGGAGCTCTCTATCGTATCAGCCACGAGCTCTCCAAGTATCGTTCTCCGCGCGAGATTGCGGAACATGCGTTCCCGGTTTTGAAGCAGGAGTTCGCCCTGAAGCGCGGTTGGTTCGGCGTTGTCAACGAACAGGGAACCCACATCGCCGGGAAGTCCGGCTTCGGTCCGGGTGTTCGGCGTCAGCTCCAAGAGCTTCAGATTGAGCTCGGTCTTCGGCACGATTTTCTCGACGATGCCGTGCGGACTCAGCGTCCTGTGGTGGTTGAAGCGGGCAAGGAGATGGAGTGCTCCGGTCTGAATCGAATCTTGCAACGCTTGAAGCTCGACACCCTCGTAATTATTCCTTTGGTCTCTCTCAGTCAGGTTGTCGGGCTGTTGGTGGTGGAACCTATGGTGCCCTACACCTTCCTCAAGGAGGGAAGGTTGCAGTTGCTGGTGAGCATGGCTAATGAGATGGCCACCGTGCTGATGTCGCGACGGTTCGAATCAAAGATGGCAGAGGCGCTCAAAATGCGCATGGCGGGTCTTCTTGCCGCGGGCGTCGCACACAATTTCAACAATTTGTTACAGGCCGTGATGGGCCAAGTTTCTCTGATCGAGATGCAGCTGCCCAAGGGCTCAGGGGCGTTCGAGGCGACTCGCACCATCAACGAGGCGGCTCGCAGGGGAGCAGGGCTTGTCTCTCAGCTCCTCAACTTTGCGTCGCAAGGGCAGGCCGTGCGGCAGAATGTCTCGGTGAGTTCGTTGCTCGCTGAGTCTCACGAGCTGTATCAATCGCTTCTGTCCAAGCGTATCGAATTACGGATAGAAAGCGAGCCCGACTCTCCGGAGCTCGTCGCCGATGTGTCGCTGATTCAGCAGGTGCTCACTAATCTTCTGGCGAACGCAAAGGATGCGATCGGTAATCGCTCCGACGGTGTAGTGTCTATCGCCACGCGCAAGGTACGCCTGAGGTCGGGAGAGGTAGATCCCGAGCTCGCTCCGGGGGTCTACGTCCGAGTGGATGTGCGCGACAACGGTGTGGGTATGGACGCAGAGCAACAGGCTCGTTGTTTCGAGCCATTCTTTACCACAAAGAACGTCGATCGCAGCACCGGGGTCGGGCTTTCCGGTACTGGGCTTGGGCTTTCAGCGGCGTATTCGATCGTGAAGTCGCACGACGGCATCATTACCGTGCACAGCGTACCCGGAGAGGGGGCGACCTTTAGCGTCTACCTGCCCGTATTGAGCGTTCGGGCAGGTACAGCCCTCGAAGCGGCGGTTGTACAGACGAGTGGAGTGGCTCGTGGAGGGGCTCTGCTCCTGGGTCTGGAGGGTGGGGTGCACCCATTTGTTTCTTCCATCTTCGAGTCTTTAGGCTACCGTTCTCGGGGGGTGTTCGACCTTCAACAGGCAGTCGAGATTCTGCAGCAGGACAAAGAGCGCTGGGGAATCGTAGTCCTCGACCTCGAGAGCCTCGGGAACACTGCTGCCGCCACCTGCAAGCAACTTTTAGCGTCATTTGCCGATCTCTGTATTGTCGCGTGCAGTGCTTCGACCCGGGAGTGGCGCGAGGCTCTACCTGTGACCAGTCGTATCGAGGTGGTGGATAAGCCGCTGAGTGTCTGGCGTGTCGAAGTTGCGTTGCAACGCATGAGTGCTCGACCGTCCGAGCTTGAGGATGCTCACGCAGATGTTCACCTAGATACGCACCAACCATGACTCTCGAACGGTAGGTCGCACGGTGTGTCCGGCCCTCGAGGGCGAAAAACGTTAGTTGGAGGGGCATGACCAAGTCTTCGACTTATTTTCAGGCATTCGCTTTGGGGTTTCCAGATGGAGAAGATGCGCCGCCCGCACTTACGGCCCGAGGGGAGTACGGGTTGGCTGACGAGATGGTGCGTATGGCGCGACGTTTTGGGATACCTGTCGTGGAGCGAGACGATGTCGCGGAATCCCTGGCTCCGCTGGAGCTAGACCAACGTATTCCGCCAGAGCTATTCGAGGTGGCTGCCGCCCTCCTGGTGGAGGTTGGAGCGATGGATGGGCTTGGCGTAACCCCGAAAAACTCGTAAAAATACCCTTCTGATTGCAGCAAGCGTGAGAGGAAGGGTGGGGCGTAGCATTCTCGTAGTTGGTACCGAATTAGATCGCGTCGAAGCGCACATCCTGGCCGGAGTGCACGAGGCTGGTTTTGATCTCAAGGTCAGGGTCGTGCCGACATCTCCATTTTTAGATGTACTGCAGCGGGCAAAGATAGAGTTCGAGCCACTTGTCTGCCGTAGCCGGTTTGATCTGCGGGCGATGCGAGAGATCCGACGAGAGCTCACGTCTGGACGGTTCGGTGTAATGCACTGTTTGTCAAATCGTTCGATATCCAACGGGGCCGTGGCCGCGCTTGGTTTGCCCGTGAAGCGGGTAGCGTATCGAGGGACTGTAGGTCACGTAAGTCGGTGGGACCCTCTTTCCTGGTTGACCTATCTCAATCCCGGGCTTGATAGGATAGTGTGCGTTTCGGAAGCTGTTCGTACCTACCTCTCTGAGATGGTGACACCCGAGAAGCTTGTCACGATTCACAAAGGTCACGATCTCGCTTGGTATCCCCGTGCACAATCGCGCTCCCTGAGTGAGTACGGTATTCCTGATAATGCGTTCGTGATCGCCTGTGTGGCAAACATGCGCCCCGTAAAGGGGGTGCCGTTCCTCTTGGAAGCGTTCGATATGCTCCCGTCGGAGCTGCGGGCGCACCTCCTGCTCGTCGGCAAGATAGACCCATCGGCAGCTCGAGCGCTTGCTCAGGGACGACGACATCCTGATCGGGTACATGCAATAGGTTTTCATGCCTCACCGAGCACGCTCGTTTCACAGAGCGATTGTTTCGTGATGCCCTCTATCGAACGTGAGGGGCTTCCGAAGTCGCTGCTCGAGGCGATGTCGGTGGGAGTGCCGTGTATAGCGACGAATGTTGGCGGAATGCCTGAGGTAATCTTCGATGGCGACAATGGCCTCGTTGTTCCGCCGAAGAGCGCCGAGCCCATCAAAACCGCAATTCAGCGCTTGGCGGCGGATCGTATACTGGCTGAGCGACTTGCGCGCGCCGCTGTGGAGACGATTCAAGGACGACTCTCGGTAACCCAGTCCATCAGTAAGACCGTACATCTCTATCAAGAGCTCGTGACATGAGGACGCTGATTGTAGGGGATAGCCCCGAGTTCGAATCTGAATTTCTAACGAAGATGGGCGCAGGCTTCGATGCCGTGTACGTAACCGACGGGGCCATACACAAAGTACCGCTCGATGTTCGGGTATCAGTGGTCTGCGGAGACTTCGACTCCATTGATTTGGAGCGAGCGCGACGAGAGCGCTCGCAGGTCGAATTCGTGTCCCTCAAAGACCAAGAGATGAACGACCTAGAGAAGGCCGTGATCCTCGCCGAGCAGCGCGGCGCTCGCGAGATCTGCTTGGTATCGATCTTGGGCGGAAGGCTCGATCAAAGCTGTGCGAATCTCTCGGTCATGATCCGACATCACCAGCGCATACAGATGCGCGCATACCACGGTGCCTCATGGGTGTGGATCGTTTCAGGAGACGGACACAATCCGGGCCGATTGAGTTTCGAGAGCTACTCGGGTGCTACCGTTTCGATAGTTCCGATGTCACACAGGGCGCAGGTGCGCGCAGAGAACCTCAAGTGGCCTCTCAGGAACGAAGAACTCCGCGCAGGTTCGCGAGGCGTCAGCAACGAGGCGCTCGGTGGGCAGGTCGAGATCGAGGTCGCGGAGGGGATAGTCGTGGTGACTGCTGCGGCGCACTCCTGTTAGTGTTAGTACCCCGCAAGACGGGGTAAACACAAAAAGGGTCTTCGTGAAATCGAGTGGGTAGGGCTCGGTGTTATCCCGACGTGAACGTGCTCGTAAACGTGAACGTACCCGAAACAGGCATCATGCGGGCTGAAGGCATAGCTTGGAAAGCATGGCTGCAAT
>JBIIOE010000062.1:0-21010 GCA_044337105.1 Bdellovibrionota bacterium
CGTAATGAAGGGGTCGTGGGTTCGACTCCCATGGACGGCTCCAATTCCTCCTCTAAGACCAGATCGTCCGGGCATCAATCGCTCAGAATTTGAAATTCTGCTTAGCCCTTCCAGCTAAGTTAATCTTGTCAAGCAAACGATCTATGTCACGTTCATCAAAGATACACCGATCGATATCGAGATCCATTCGCAGATAACTGAACGCGTATTCAATACGCCCTCTCGATGGCTCGCATTTCATAAACTCTTCGTTAGCGCACCACTGTTGCGAGTTTCCATATGATGGATTGATTCAAAATTCCGCTCTCGTGACACACTGACTCCTTTCTGACACACTCTATGCGTCAGAAGTTCTAAGCCCCTGTGGGTTGTATCGGACTGACTCAAGCTAGGAAGATCATGCGTCAAAGACACATTCACCCTTCAGCACTCTCATTCAATCCCTCTCACATAATAGCCACAGTGTTCTTCATCACCAACTTACTCTGCTGTTCTTCTACGAGCGTGGCGGAAAACCTCCGGATTGGGTACATCGGCTCCTTAACTGGTGACGCTGGAGTTATCGGCAGCGAGATCGCAAGGACTCTTGAGGTGGCTATCAATCAGATCAATGAGAGCGGTGGAATCAACGGAAGAGCCGTCGAGTTGATTACTGAGGATGATGGCTATGAAATCAAAAGAACCCTCACGGCATACGAGAGCCTCAAAAGTCGCATCAACTCCAAGGTTATCTTTATGTCCACTTACGGTGGGCTGTTTGCGTTGGGCAAGAGAGCGGAACATGACGATATAGTGGTAATCGACACACTCGATTGCAACGATGATCTGATCAAAACCTCACGAATGCATACATGCGTTGCTACAAGGACCGAGAGTATTGGCGAAGCTTTTTTTCAAAATATAAAGGCTCACGGAGCGGGCAAAGTTGGCGTTCTGTATGAGCAGGAGGCTTGGTTCAATTTCATTGTTAACAATCTCAAGCAACAGCTAGGAGATCGATTAATTGAAGTAGTGACACCAGTACAGTCTAGTGACTATCGAGCTGAGGTTCTCAAACTTAAAAGCTCGAAGGTCGAGCAGGTGATCTTTCTGGGCAACGACTCGATGGGCAAGGCGGTCGCTCAAGCCAGGGATTTTGGATTGCATGGGCAATTCTATTCGATTGCCGGCGTAATGAGTCCAAACTTTGGTGCTTTGGCTGGACCGTCTCTCAACGGAATGTTGGTTTCGAATTGGTTAATACCAAGAAATGGGGCGTTCACTGACTTCAATCAACGATATAGGGCTCGTTTCGGGAGCGACGTGACTCTTGAGTTTGTAGCTGGACCTACTCGTGATGCGACGACTCTGGCTTTCAATGCATTGCGTAAGGTGCTCACTAACGGTGATTCCGTTTCGGGAGCTAGAGTACGAGACGAGCTAGCTAATCATCAGCAGTTCGATGGTATTACAGGCAGGATCAAAATGGATGAAGATGGTGCTGTTCGTACAATCAGGGAGACGCTCTTTCGATACGACAATGGCAAATTACTCAGCATAAACTAATCAGAGCGTTCTCGTTTGGCTATGCTCCACACATAATCGGACAAGTACTTCATTCGTAATGAAATGCTCACCGGCTCGATTCACGTAGGTGGCTTACTTTAACTCACATCGGTATTTCTTATGAACAGAATTGCTCTCGTAGTTTTCTTGTGGGTGCTGCTCACGAGTGGTGTTGAAGCTCAAGAAGCTGCTCGGCAGCGGGTTAAAATCGGTGCCATTTTGCCGATGACGGGCGCTATTGCCTCGGTGGGAGAAGCCATGCAACGCGGGCTGACGATGGCCGTGTCCGATACCAAGCACATCTCCGTCCAAATTATCGTAGAGGACGATCAGACCGCCAACAGAGTGAAAGCTGTAAGCGCGGCAAACAAGCTCGTGAGCGTAGACAAAGTTGAGATAGTCTTCAACGCGGTCGCATCCACTGTTTCCGCATTTTCATCCGTGCTTAAAGCCGCGAATGTCCCCTGCCTCGTGCTGTGGGACAGCAACCGCACTCTACATCAACTCGGCCCCCAGATAATCGGGTTCGGATACGAGAATGAGCTTGCTGGTGAGGACATGGCTAGCTTCGTAACCCAGCGCCTCGGCCATAAAAAAGTCGGGATAATCAATTTCCACGATGATTGGTCGGAAGTGATCACGCAAGCCTTCGAGACCCGTTTTAAGGCGCTGGGCGGCAGCATCGTTCTCCGGGAACAGGTCAACGGCGATACAACGGATTTCCGAACTATCGTGACGCGCTTGAAATCTTCCGGTGCCGCTGCTGTCTACCTGCCACTCTTCGGACCGGGACTTCAGGCGGCGATCAAGCAAGCTCGTAGTGTGAAATTTGAAGGCGATCTGCTGACCGCAGATAGCTTTATCGATTCTGACATCGCGGGGACGAAAGGCGCGGCGGAGGGCATGTATCTGACGCAGATTTGGTTTGAGAATTCGGAATTCATGAATAAATACCAAGCCACGTTTGGTAGCGCCAAGATCTCGGGAACCAACTTAGGATATGCAGCGCTGGCCTACGACGCTATAATGCTTGTCGATGCTATAGCTGGGGAGATGATTCAGAATCACGAGCGGATAACATCCAGCTCGTTGCTGAACAAGCTACCGAAATTCTCATTCGAAGGAGTGCTCGGGCCTGCAAAGATAGAAGCAAGCAATTCCGTCGTGCGGCGTGAGCGAATACTGCAAGTGCGCAATGATTCGTTTGCCTCGCTTCCGTAAAGGAGCAAGGTAAAACCTATCCGTCGCGAGAAAGTGGAGGTTGGGTTGATATTCGATTTTTCCACATCGTAAAAATCGGAGAGCAATCCAAGATCCGCTTTCGTAGCAGGGAGGGGTTTTCCTCGCTTCCACAAGAAAACTTCTGCTCCAAGATGCGTTCAAGAGTCTCAGTATTCACCTCGATGTCGGACTCCACATCGGTCTCAGTTTCAATCGAGCAAGACACACTCTCGTCGTTGTCTTCCGCTTTTCTCATGTACCAGGGGTATAGTGAACGATGCAGAAGCCAAACTTCTCAGCCGACTCCACAAGTATCTTGAAACGCGGGTCTCGTTTCATGAGCTGAAGCGACTTATAGTGCTTACAGTGATAAATATCGTCGAGCATTATGTACAGCGGAGACCTCACGAGGCTCGTGAGGTACTGGAACTCGACGTACCCCATGTGACCAGCGCTATCGAGAAGCACAAAATCGGGTGCGAAGTCGAATCGCGTCAGCGCCTTGTGCAATAGATTGTCAGGCACATCGAAGTTTGTCTCTTTGTAGTACAGCAGACTTCGCTCTGCCTCATTATGGTCGTAGAATATACCTCGAAACTCGGGATGATCGACAAACTCCTCCTTGATTTGCTCAAGTGTCGATAACATCGAGCGGGGCACTGAGAGTCCTAGTTCCGCGTTGATGTTCATGTGGTTGGCATTGAACCACTCAACGGCCTGATGCCAGTGGTCTGGATTGACCTCAATAGTGGTAAAGTGCGGATTGGAAACGCCTGCCCCCTGAAGGGCCTTCCAAATGAGGGTGCTGGTTCCACGACCAAGATATGTGCCCGTCTCGATTATTTTTGTCGGTCGAATTTGGGCGAAAAGTTTGTTCAACTCGGATTCGAACAAGCCTGTGCCTTTGACAGCCATATCCTGATACGTGTTCCCGCTTTTTACGTCGTCGAGTAGCACGTGCATAAATCTAGTCGAGAGCAGCTCCCCGTCCTTTGATGTCCAATCACTCGCTCGAGCGTTTCGTTTTGCCCACGGGAGATAATCCGCCGGATCCACAGGACCAACTGTCTGCTGCAGACGATTCCAGTGAGCCACCGCGTCCGCGTAGCCGTAATAGGCCTCCTTGAAGCGAACCTGCTCAGGAAGAACGTAGGCAAAATGCTGAAAGCTTATATCGCGCGAGCGGGTGTCGTCTCTGCTGAATGGCTTGTGGTACGAGACGTCCTGCCCCCTCTCGTCAACTAACCGTGGCGGCTCATGAGCCGCCCACTTCATGCCCGGCTTGAAGCGCCATGTGCGCACCCAATCGTGTGCTTGGGTAGCCCATGTGTCGATCGAAGACACATACTTCTTTGGGCCTATAAAGTAGTAGCAGTGATAAAACGCTGCTGTTCGCTCTGGATTAGCCAAGAAGAGGTCCCGCATCTGGAGAAACTGCTCCGCCGTCCAAAGCTCATCAACGTCGATTTCCCAGAGAAGACATTCATCTTTGATATTGCTGAGGGGGGCGGATACCATCTCACGTTTTCCATCCCAGAATTGCCCGTTGCGAGTTCGATAGACGGTTACGTGATCCGGATAATCCTTCGCCAACTGGTCGATATACTCAGTAGTTCCATCGATACTTAATCCACCACGATGGAAGTCTGCCGGGACGGCCCCGTTCGTTGGGATGCTCCAGGCCGTATCGTGTTTTAGATCCGCCACGCCTTCTACGATGTGCCAGTGCCATTTGCAGTGAAGCTTCTTCATCTCATCGATATGGTGTCGAATGAAGGGCTGCCCGTTCAAAACGATCGTGAAGAAGTGAAAGGGGAGAGCTTCGCGTACACCAGGGGTCGGCTCGAGTTTAGTCGACTCAGGAGCTGAAGCGGTCAGCTCCTTTCGCAGTTCGCTCAGTAGGCTTGCGGCCTCCGAATTGTCTGGGAACGATTGAATCTCCTGCTCAAGAGCCTGAACTGCCTCTTGGGAACGCTTCAATTGGGCGAGGCTCAAGCCGGCAACGAGATGAAGGTCTCGCACGACAACATTCAGCGACTTCGCCTCGCTGATGGTGTTGAGGGCCTCCATTGAGCGACCTTGCTTGAGAGAATCGAGGGCCTTGTCCACAAGTTGGTTGGCACGGTTGCCAAGATGAGCGTGCAGTCCAAGAGTAAGGTTATTGGTCATATGAGTCCTATGGCCCGAATCTCGGGTAGTTACCCCCTTCAGCCATGTGAAGAAGCTATACGCGTCCGACTTCCTTTTCGATTCGAATTCCACGCGCCAGGATTCAAAATAAACACTCCACATACAGAGTAGTTACTGCTATTGCTTAGTTGTCTCCTCTTGCGCATAGGGCGATCATACTCCCCGGCTTCGCGTGCCGTCAGCCAATGAGAGAGATTGCAAAAGGAGCAATCGAAGATTCCTCGAAAAATCGAGAGCGCTCTTCGTCTTCTTCAATCGACTGAGAAATGCTCTGCACAACTTCGGCTGGACTCACATCAGAGACGCAGTGAGCTTTGGAAAAATGACACGCCCAGTTACAGTTGAAGCACGACATGGTGTGCGTAACGACTTTCGTCTTCGCAGTGTAGGGAAAGAATCGGCCGAAATGCCCTCCTCCCATAATAACGACCACAGGTTTCGCTTGTGCCGCCGCGAGATGCATAAGTCCCGTGTCTACTCCAACTACTACCTTCGCGTACCGCAGGAGCGCGGCAGCTTCCCGCAACGTAGTTTTTCCTGCCAAGCTAACTGCGTGCCCGGATACCTGACCAATCAGATGATCAGCAATCTCCACGTCTTTGGACGAACCTAGGACCAGAACTTGCAGATCAAGCTGACTGGCTGACATTGAGACCGCTTCGTCGAGTCTTTCGTAGTTGCGAAGGGACAGCGTTAAACCTGCCGTTGGAACGACGACTATCAGCTTATCTATTTCGAAGCCGTACTCGCGAATAACTATTGCTGCTCTCTCAAGCTCACTCTGGGTAGGGGAGTACACGACTTCCAAAGTCTGGGGCTCGCGCCCGATTGCTGGAAGAAGATCACGATATCGATCCAATTCAATGGCATGCCTAGCTGTCGATTCCGCAACGACGGAATAGAGTGATAAGGCCTTGGTTTGCTCCTGAGGCGAGATATTTGCGGTATCTCCGCTCAGAGCTATGCGGGTTTCCGCGGGAACGCTCAGACTAAGGACATGCGCCAATACGTCCGGAGACCAGATGGTGTTGATGATGACACTGGGTTGTAAGGTCGCAATCCTGTGAATCAAATTTTGCAATTCATGCTGATTGGTCAAAACTGTATCTTTATTGAAGGGCAGAACGCGATCCAGGTATGCGCTGTGCCTCCAAATGGGCTCTACTACATCTTGGCATACCATCGTTATCCTACTATGCGGATAATGCCTTCTCAGCTCGGGTAAAAGACTCGAGAGCAGCACGCCGTCGCCAATCAAGTCCGTTCGAATAAGGACCACCTCCCGTGGGAGTGCGCGTGTCCGCTCGTTGGCCCTAAAGTGCCATTTTTTGTCCATCGTTTGGCGGGCCAATGGGTTCAGCCCCAAGAGTGTCGGTGTCGCGACCATCGTTTCGGACGTCGCCCACGGCAAATATTCAGAGAGCTGCCGAGGAAATTGCTGTTCGTTCCGAAGACGGTCCCAACGCCTTTCGACTTCTTCCTCGCGGTTGCTCCGACCTCGTTCGAGACGTGCTTGCATCTCAATCGCACCAGCGTAGCGCTCGAATACGAGACCCATAGCCAGGGTTTCGTGCTTGCTGAATGGATTAATCGATACCAAATCGACACTGCCTACCTTTTCGAGAGGAGCGAATAGTCTGGGTTGCTGGTCTTCCTGCCAGTGGCAACCCTCACCGATACGCCAGGCTCGGACCCATTCAGACGACGGCGTGTCTCCATGCGCAGTTCGGGTAAATGCTACTCTTTCTGAATCGACAAAGTCGTGACAAAAGAAAAAGGCAGCGGTCCTCTGCTCATCCTCCAAAAAGGCCCCGTGCAAAGTCGTTAGCTGCTCGGCTGTCCACAGCTCATCATGCCCGATCTGAACTAACAAGGAGCAGCCGGCAATCGTCCGCAAAGGGGCATTCAGCATTTCAAGCCTATTTGCCCAGAAGCACTGCGGCGGTTTGCGATACACCCGTACATTCTCAGGGTACGCCGACGCAAGGGCATCCAGGTACTCGCTGGTCCCGTCGTTACTTGGGGAATATCGATCACTCGAATCGGAACGCCACGTCTCCCCACCCATACCACGAGCCACCTCGGCTGACGGAGAAATCGAGCCTTCCACAATGTGCCACGTCCATGGCACCGCAAGCTGCTTAAAAACATCGATGTGATGACGGATAAATGGATGACCGTTCAGCACTGAAGTGACGAAGTGCACAGGGAGGGTTTTGTTGCTCGGGAGAGGTCGCTTTCTAAATATCGCAAACCCATTTCTGAGGTCCCAATTAACTCTCTCGAGAAAGTACTGTGAATCACTTTTCAAGACCTCAAATGCCTGGAGGCACTTGATATCGTTTATGTCATCGAGCATGATTATTTTGGAGCCATATACTGCTTGCAGCTCAGCCATCCCGGTGAACGCCGACCCGTCGATGAGGACAAGATCAAACTCGGAGATTCCATTTTCCGCTTTTATGAGCTCGATACCGTTCGAGGGAACCGCTGCTTCACTGACGTATCGAATGTCTTCCTTGAGCCACGACAATACATCGCGAAGAGGGTATTGATTGAGACGCGTTGTATTGGCTGTATAGAAATGCCGCACTTCGGCCTCGGACATAAAACCAGAGACAGGAACAGAGGATGCGTTGTAGGCCCGCACAAATCCGCATGAGGCGTAACGATCAGCGAGCTCGCGAAACCGCCCCTTCGAAACCTCGAGACAATAGAGCTTGGGGTTGTGCGGATTGGTCTTGAGACCATTTACAAATGCCTCAGTGCTACCGCCTCCCGCAGACGAGCCGATTTCAAGTACATGGCGAAGCTCCTCTTGGCAAGCTAACGTAGTGATAAGATGGTAAAACTCATCGTCTTTAATCTCTGGGGCAATGAGATGATCGAGGGACATAGGTCTCTCCGGAGGTAGACTTTCTCGGTTTAGATGAGGTTTGCCCGAAAAAAGACCTTATTTTAAGCTCCTCCATACAGTAACGCTCAGATTATGTATGCGCGCGCGTGCTCAGGCGACTTACTCGTGAGGGGCACACATGGCCAAAGGCGGCACCTCGACGCGTGCCCGCTCGTGAAGACCCCCTCGCTCCGCTACTCATAATACTGTGCGGCAAGCGTTCTAAGGTCAGCCTCCAGAATTCGACTAGTCGCATAAAGAGGATTGCGCGCTTCCAGTTCTCTGAAGCACCATAGTGGCACTACCAGCCAACGAAACAACTACCACTCACTGTTTAGTCGGCGGTACATGCTGGTCTGTGGAATTCGCAAATGACGTCTTATAAGCTTTCCATCTATATCCCGACCTACAATCGTGCACCTCGACTGTTAGAATTGCTGAGCACGTTGGGAGAGATAAGACGAACCCAACCACAGACCCTTTTTGAAGTGGTCGTAGCTGACAATGCATCGGGCGACGAGACCTATAATGCGGTCAAACGATTGATTGACGACTCAGTCGTCGATCTGTACCTCAGGCGCGGAACGAACCTGGGGGCAGATGCTAATATACTGGACTGCTTCAGGTTAACTAAAGGCGAGTTTGTTTGGCTGCTCTGCGATGATGACATACCTTATACAAGTTCCGTCTCGAACATTCTCCGTGTGATTGAATCGCACGGAGACTCGGCTGCCTTGATTTACTTAAATCGTTCAGTAGAACTGATGAACGGAGAGGTGACTCATCCTATCGTGAGCAAATGCCCGACAGGATTAGAAACATCGTTGGCGAAAGTATTACAGTGCCCAGGCGTGGATCTTCTTACGGGTTCAACGCTGGTCCTCAAGCGGCGAGAAGACCATGGTATCTATGTGCGGCACTATGGCTATGGCAATCTGATCAGCCCACTCACACTCGCTCTTGATGCTCTCACTAGAGGAAATGCCTATCTCTTCGGGGAGCCTCAGGTACGTTACAGAGAAGGTGACAAATCAGAGTGGATTAACGACTGGCCAACCGTCTGGAAGGTTACTGTGCCTAAGGTACTTCGAAGATTCATGGAAGATAACCGCATCGATTCGACTACAGTCGACTGGAGCATCTTCAACCGCTGCTAGACAGAGTTCGTGCTTGCGAAGCCCTCGCTAAACCACTGGATTAGCATGACAAACGAAGGCTGGCGATTAACCTCAGGATTTACTTGGATGGGCAGTCAAGCTGCTTTCCTTTCCGGCTAAATTGTGCGACTTCGCCCATTTGACGGCATCTTAGTCTGTGAAAGTAGCTGTAATTAGGCGCAGAGTGTTGGGACTTGTCGCGAATCAACCTGTATCGAAATCGCATTCAGACGCGTGCACGCTGTGACGAAGCGTCACTCGTCGGTACGAAACGTAAGTCTGAAAGCACGAATCACACGAAGGAGCGGCTGCGAGGCCGATTTTAATGAAAACAGTTATTTTAGCGGGTGGTCTGGGAACTCGGATAAGCGAAGAATCTCTCTTCAAGCCGAAGCCGATGATAGAAATCGGAGGATTTCCCATCCTGTGGCACATCATGAAACTGTATGCGACGCATGGGCTGACGGACTTTGTCGTATGCCTTGGATACAAGGGTTACGTGATTAAGGAGTATTTTGCCAACTACTTTCTACACGGCGCAAAGAGTGTCACGTTCGATCTGCCGCGCAATCAAATGTTCATCACCGATCCGCATCAAGAGCAATGGCGAGTTACATTGGTGGAAACTGGCCTTGAAACGATGACGGGAGGAAGAATCAAACGAATACAATCAGCGATTGGAAACGAGCGATTTTGCTTGACGTATGGTGATGGTCTGGCAGACATAAACATCACAGAGCTCGTGGAGTTTCACTCTAGAATGGGTAAGCAGGCAACTGTTTCGATAGTTCAGCCTCCCGGGAGATTCGGAGCTGCAAGCGTAGATGGAGAAAAGGTGAAAAGTTTCCGCGAAAAGCCTGCCGGCGATGGAGGGTGGATAAATGGGGGCTTTTTTGTCTTGGAGCCAGATGTTTTCGACTGGATAGAGGGAGACTCGACGGTCTGGGAGCAAGACCCTCTCGAGAAGTTAGCCAAGCACGACCAACTAACCGCTTTTCGCCACACGGGATTTTGGCAGCCGATGGATACGATGCGGGATTGCAATCTTTTACAGGCGCTCTGGGCCTCCGGGAATGCTCCGTGGAAGGTCTGGAATGACTGACGTCGATACGTTCAAGGACGCATTTCGGGGAGCTACTGTGCTGGTCACTGGCGACACCGGCTTCAAGGGCTCCTGGCTGGCATTATGGCTGCATTTGTTAGGCGCAAAAGTTTTCGGGTTCGCTCTACCACCACGCAGCGAGCAGGAGAACTTCAGTGAATGCCAACTCCTCAATTTGATCTCTCATATTGATGGTGATGTTAGAAACTTTGATGAACTAAGAACTGTTTTCGACCGCACTCGTCCAGACTATGCGTTTCATTTGGCCGCACAGCCATTGGTTTTGGCATCATACCGGAATCCGATGGAAACGTTTTCGACTAACGTGATGGGAACAGCACACTTCCTGGAATGTGTGAGACACACACCCTCACTCAAGTCTTCGATAGTTGTCACAAGTGACAAGTGTTACCGAAACGACGGAACGGGGCGCCTCTTTACCGAGCAAAATGCCCTCGGGGGTAAGGATCCATACAGCGCGTCCAAGGCCTGTGCGGAGCTGATTACCGAATCATATTGTGCATCGTTTGCTTCATCGATGGGAGGATCACTAGCTAGTGCCCGTGCTGGCAATGTGATCGGCGGCGGCGATTGGTGCGAGGATCGCCTGGTGCCAGACGTGTTCCGCTCGCTCCGCGCTGATACCCCTGTGGAGATTCGCAATCCGAACGCGATACGCCCCTGGCAACACGTGCTCGAGGCATGTAGTGGATATTTGCTTCTCGCGGCACGTTTGGGCAGAAACAGTGATTTGGAAGGGGCGTGGAACTTCGGCCCGACCGAAGAAAACTGCGTCTCGGTAAGTGATTTGGTCGGAGGATTGCTCAATCGCCTGGGGGTCGGCTCGTACTTTGTTAGTGCTGATTCGAGTAATCGAGAGGCCGCTGTTCTCAAGCTTGACGCATCGAAAGCTCGTACTTTCCTGGGCTGGAGGCCGGTGTTAAACTTCGAGCGCACGGTTGAATTTACCGTAAGAGGTTATCGTACAGGCAAGACAGAAACCTTGCGTGCTCGAATCGAACAGATCCAAGAATATGTAAATCTGTTAAGACTCGAGCACCCATCCTGGGGAGAAACTCCCGCCACCTTATAGTCAACATCAACAGGCACCAAGACAGTGAACACACCATACGGCGCAGCTTCGAGCAATCCTTCCCTAGGTAAACTCAAAGAAGAGATATTCGAGCTCGTAGGGAGATTTCTGGAGGCCTCGAACTCCCACAGTCGTTTTGAAGCCGGGGTTACGCACATTCCCGTTAGTGGAAAGGTATGCGGTGTCTCGGAGGCGTGTCATATCGTCGAATCTGCACTGGATGGTTGGTTCACGACAGGCAGGTTCAATGAGCAGTTCGAGCGAGCACTCGCAGATCTCATTAAAGTTCGTCGGGTTCTCACTACGAATTCAGGATCTTCAGCGAATCTCGTCGCGGCAGCAGCCCTGACTGCCAGCGAATTAGGACCGCGAGCAATTCGACCAGGGGACGAATTCATTTCTGTCGCAGCATCGTTCCCTACCACCGTGACACCTCTGATTTTATATGGCGCTGTACCCGTCTTTGTCGATGTGGACTGTCGGACCGGCAATATTCGAGAGGAACTCGTCGAGGCCGCGATTAACCCGCGCACCAAGGCGATCATGATTGCTCATTGCCTTGGCAATCCATTCAATGCCCAGGCGCTCAAGCAAATCGCCGACAAGCACAATTTGTGGATCATAGAGGATTGCTGCGATGCCCTGGGCGCGAGACTCCATGGCCAGCATGTTGGAACATTTGGAGACATCGGAACCCTTAGTTTCTATCCCGCTCATCACATCACAACAGGAGAGGGCGGAGCAGTGTTCAGCAACAATCCTCGACTCCTTAAAATCATGGAATCTTTTCGCGATTGGGGGCGCGATTGCTGGTGTCCTTCCGGCCAAGACAATACGTGCGGAAAGCGCTTTGGTTGGACACTCGGCCAGCTTCCCCAGGGATATGATCATAAATATATCTACTCGAGGGCAGGATTCAATTTAAAGCTTACCGATATGCAAGCCGCTCTTGGACTTGCTCAGATGGCGCGCCTTCCTGATTTCATAGCTACGAGGCGCAGAAATCATGAATATCTGACAGGGGCCTTGGCCGCTTACAGCGACCGAATTATTACTGCGCGCGCTCTCGAAGGCGCAGAGCCCTCGTGGTTTGGGTTTCTCATTAGCCTACGCCCCGAGGCGGGCATCTCTCGGACCAAGGTATTGAGAGCGCTCGAGGCCCGTAATATCGGCACCCGGCTGCTCTTCGCCGGGGATATTCGCAAGCAGCCTTTTTTTCAAGATATACCTCATCGCACCGTTGGCGACCTATCACAAACCGAAGCGATACTTCACCACACTTTCTGGGTTGGAGTTACGCCGGCTATCTCCGAGGAGATGTGCGCGTTCCTTGCAGAATCACTCAAAGAGATCCTCGATTCGAAGGATGTCAAGATACATGCTTGAAGAGTTCCACCCAATAATAAGAGAGGATATCCTCGAGGTCGCAGCTGCTCCTCTTCCGTGGGAACAACTCAGAGGACGTTCTGTCCTGATCACGGGTGCGAACGGTTTTCTAGCCTCCTACATGTGTCTCACTCTCTTGGCTCTCAACGATCTGCATACCCTAGGGATTCAGGTGTTGGGGTTGGTTCGAAATGAAGAGCGAGCAAGGTCGCGTTTCGGGCCCCTCCTGACAAGAGGGGATCTGAAACTCATCACACAAGATGTTACTGCGCCTCTATCCCTAGAGCTCTGTGCAGACATCCTCGTGCACGCAGCTAGTCAGGCTAGTCCGAAATATTATACCGTCGATCCAGTTGGGACGATCTCTGCCAACGCCGTTGGCACTTACAATTTACTGAGGCGTGCAGTCGATATTCGAGCCTCGAGATTACTCTTTTTTAGCTCCAGTGAAGTCTACGGTCATGTAGCCGACGGAAGCATTATGGACGAGCGCAATTTCGGATCGCTCGACCCAATACAAGTTCGAAATTGCTATGCTGAAAGCAAAAGAGCAGGCGAAGCCCTTTGCGCGTCATTTCACCGGCAGTTTAATTTGTCCACTTGTATAGTCCGGCCATTTCACACCTACGGTCCTGGTATGGACCTTGCCGATGGCCGCGTTTTTGCCGATTTCGTTCGTAACATCGTCGAGCACCAGGACATACGCATGAACTCCGAAGGGCTCGCTCGGCGAGCGTTCTGTTATTTGAAAGATGCTACCGAGGGTTTCTTTACAGTGCTACTCAAGGGGGAGCCTGGAATGGCTTACAACATCGGCAATCCCGACGAAGAGTATTCAATTAGACAGTTAGCAGAAACACTCGTGGATATCTTTCCCGAGCGAGGCCTCAAGGTCGCCTCAGCCGATCCGAAATCCGTCAACAAGGAAAGTCTTAGTACAGTTATGCGCTCAAAGCCGAACATCGAGCGAGCGCGATCACTGGGGTGGAATCCTAGTACGACTGTGCGAGAGGGCTTTTCCCGAACAATAAGGAGCTTTGAATGAAACTGAGAGAGCTCAAGCTGCAACTCGAAAACAATCAGGTAGACAAGCAGTCTTACATCAGGCATGCGTACGAAATCCACGACATCCTCTTCGATTACGCTGATTATCTAGGAACCACCAATATCAGTTCGATTCGAATCGAGGATGGGTGCGTTGTATTTCGGTTTCGTGACTCGGGACTTGAGTTGATTACCGCCAGAGGTGACACCCGTGCCGCCCCGCTCGACACGCTCAACTTTTCATCATACGAAAGCAATGAATTACAGCTCCACAAGCTTCTCATCAAGCCAGGCTCTACAGTCCTCGACGTTGGTGCGAACATAGGGTGGTTTGCCCTGAGTATTCAACGCTTGGTCGAAGATGTGTCGATTCACTGCTTCGAGCCCATCCCAGCCACATTCGATCTGCTCGAAAAAAATGTCGCGCTGAACGATGCACAAGGCATTTTTCTTCATCCATTTGGGCTCTCGGATCAAGAGGGCTCTGCACAGTTCTATGTCGATCCCTCACTTTCCGTTAACGCGAGTATGCGTCTGCTGTCTGGCTGTGCTGATGTCGAATTGAGGGACTGCAAGCTTAGCACTGTCGACTTGTTTGTCGACGATCGAATTGCTTGCGTGGATTTCATCAAATGTGATGTGGAAGGAGCTGAGTTTCTCGTCCTCAAAGGAGCTCTAGCCACTCTTGCCAAGCATAAGCCCGTCCTTTACGTCGAGATGTTACGGAAGTGGGCCGCTCCGTTTGGCTATCATCCAAACGATCTCATTCACTATCTATCGGGCTTCGGATACAGCTGTTTCTCGCCAATCGGAACCGGAGTTCGAGCCGTTATAGGCATCTCGGACGACACTGTTGAGACGAATTTTTTCTTTTTTCACCGAGAGAAACATGCAGTTATCATGGAAGGTCTTTCTGCATGAACGAGCAAGAGCTGCGAAAGTTGAGTTTGGGCATTCGTAGGGAGTCGGTAAAAACTGCATCCAAAGCCCGGGCAGCACATCTCGGCGGCTCATTGTCCGTTGCGGATATTCTCGCCGTTCTTTACGGCGCTGTGCTCTCTGTGGATCCAAGGATCCCTTCGGACCCCATGCGGGATAGGCTTTTCTTTTCCAAAGGCCACTGCGTCCTTGCATTGTATGCGACGCTTGCATTGCGCGGCTTTTTCCCCAGGGCTGAGCTCGAAGACTATGGATCAGATGGTTCCTATCTTATGTGCCATGCCAGTCACAAGGTGCCTGGAGTGGAATTGTCCACGGGCAGCTTGGGGCATGCACTCTCAGTCGCGTGCGGCGTTGCGCTGGCTGCCAAGCGTCGTGGCGCCGCATGGCGCACCTTTGTAGTTATGAGTGATGGAGAGTTGGATGAAGGCTCCAACTGGGAGGCATTTTTATTTGCCCCTCATCATGGGCTCAATTCGCTGACAGTTATTATAGACTTCAATAAGATTCAAAGCCTTGGCTTTACTGAGCAGGTGTTGAGACTGGAGCCTTTGAAAGACAAGTTTGTGGCTTTTGGGTGGGACACACAGGAGGTAGACGGGCATTCACACACAGAGCTCTATCGAGCGCTTCAGACGGAGACCTCGGCACCCAAAGTAATACTGGCGCATACTGTCAAGGGTAAGGGAGTTTCATTCATGGAAAACCAAATTCTTTGGCACTACCGACCACCGTCGCCAGAGGAGCTTTCCAACGCTTTGCAGGAGTTAGTCGAATGAGAAATGCTTTCATCGACCAGTTGATCCATGAAGCCAACAGCAATCCCAAGATATTTCTCTTAGTAGGCGACCTTGGTTTCAATGTTGTCGACCCCTTTGCGAAAGCTTTTCCTGATCGCTTCCTGAATGTCGGGGTGGCTGAGCAAAATATGACCGGCATAGCCGCTGGCCTGGCCATGGAGGGCTATGCAGTCTTCACGTACTCTATTGCTAATTTCCCGACTCTTCGGTGCCTTGAACAGATCCGCAATGACGTTGCATACCACAACCTCGACGTCACCATTGTCTCAGTTGGCGGAGGGTTCTCATATGGCCCCTACGGAATGAGCCACCATGCCACAGAAGACCTGGCGATTATGCGCGCGATTCCCAACATCACGGTTTGTGCTCCAGGAGATCCATGGGAGGTTCGTTACGTCGTACGCAACATTCTCGCACGAGGTGGTCCTAAATATTTGCGACTTGGAAAAGGTGGAGAGCCTGATGTGCATCAGGAGATGCCTGCAGTGCCGTTTGGTCAGCCTCTTCCAATCGTTAGCGCCGGTAAGGTTGCGGTCCTGACTACAGGCGCCGTGTTGTCCTGGGTCAAAAACGAAATGGCCCACTTGCCGGAAATGAGCCTGTACAGCGTGCCAGTAATAAAGCCTTTTCCTCTGACGGAGCTATGCGACATTTGCAAGCTACATGACAGGTTACTATGTATCGAGGAGCATCAAGCGAGCGGAGGTTTCGGGTCCGCAGTCTTAGAGGCCGCAAACGATCTTGTCGCGACAGGGAACCTGGGACAGATGCCACTGGTGCGCAGAGTTGCGATTAGAGACGTATTTCTTGATGTCGCGGGAACACAGGATTACCTTCGGAAACTTGCAGGGCTCGCGTTGTCATGATCCTAACACCGAACGACTCCTAGCCCAGAGCGAGATCACCTACCGCGAGGGAATGTTTTCGCTCTCCTCAAGGACTAAGTGGTCGATGAAATATGTGAGCGATCCGACCGTCTCGAGGGGCACCTCGGTAGCGCGGACGTCTTTCCTGACCACCCCAAGGAACAAGGATGATCCGCGAGCGAAGTGGTCATGCCCTCACCGCACAAGTACCTTTAACAGGCTGCGCAGAGGTGATCCAGAGGCATGCTTCCCAACAAGTATGACAGGATCAACTCTCCAAGGCTTTGATGATACTTAACAGATGAACTGAATTCCCTTTCCTTACGAAGGCCTCATCGCCCTCCCCCAGCACCATTTTGGATCATCCGTTGATTGCCGGTGTTCGGTATGCGCACGGATTTTGCGAGATCCCTCCAGCTCCTGGAGCTTCTACAGAGATCGTCGATATCGCTCTCAGGCACCGAGTCATCCCATCTCTCCACCGAGCGCTGGTAGCGGGTGGGATGAAGCCACCTATAATTCGGGCTCATCGCCTTTTAGAGTGGGTGATAGCGAGCTTGGAGATAGCGTAAGCCCTTGTTTTGACCTATAGATCGCGCCCTTCCACGTGAACGTGCTCGTGCACGTAAACGTGAACGTACCCGAAAAACTTGAGGTTTTTGTTTCGGGTACGTTTACGTTCACGTTCACGAGCACGTTCACGTGCGAGGAAACATAGGTTTTGCCTCGCTTCCTAGAGGAAACGGGGAACTCGTGGACCAGTTCAAGCGCGCATCTTTCTCGATAGTGCTCAACATTGCCGAAGGTGCCGGTAAGCTTTTGCTGACAAGGATTGGAGCCATGCTTTCCAAGCTATGCCTTCAGCCAGTGTGACTCCTCCTCCGGGTACGTTCACGTTTACCTGCACGAGCACGTTCACGTCGCGATAATACCGAGTCCTACCCACTCGATTCCGCGATGAGCCAGAATTTTAGACGAGCGCCTCACACTCGAGGCTCGGTGGCATCTACTCCGAAGATCGGTCATCGGCGTACTGCTGGAAGAGCTTCATTGCTGGGGTTGGGGAGCTCTCGACTACAGGGTGTCCGTACTCGATGGCGCCTATGGCGGGGTTCTTCGACCAGCGGGAGATATCGGTGCGCCGGATGGCAGGGGCAGAGTTGGAATTGCGAATGAGCTCGTACGTGCGCACAACGTTGCGGCGGCATTCGGGCTCGGCCTCGAGCTGGCACAGCACACCCTCAATCGCTCTGACACTTACACAGGAATCTGCGTCGGAGCCTGGAAGGCGCGGATTTCTCAAGCTTTCATGATGTACGAGTACTCGCTCAACTCCACAAGCAAGCGCTTATCTCGGACGATGAAGAGAGCGAGCAGTTCTTTGCTCGCTACGTCGAGCGAGCCCTCCGTATCCTTAGGGAAGCGAGGCAAAACCCCTCCACAACTATAGCCGTATCGATGAGGTAGTAGTTCAGCTAGCAGACCAACTTGGGCTGCAAGTGCTCATCTTAGGTTCAGCTAAAGATCAGGCGAGCGCCGATCCTCTGGTAGAAGAGGTATCGACTCGCGCGGTAAGTCTTGCTGGACAGACTACTCTCCGCGAGGCGGCCGCACTCCTGCGCTATGGGAGAGTGGTTGTTGGAGTGGACGCGGGATTGATGCACCTGGCCGCAGCACAAGACAAGAGCATTGTCGTCATTATGGGAGGCGGACACTTCGGAAGATTTTTCCCATACACCAGCACAACAGAGATCGTGACCAAAGAAATGGCGTGCCTCAATTGCAAATGGGCGTGTCTTTTTGAAAGCGCCCACTGCGTCTCCGTTGTAACACCAGAGGACGTAGTGAAAGCTGTCACAAAAGCACTTGGACAAGAGGAACAAAGCTACCGAGCCCCTACGAGGCCCACTATACCGACGTTCGCGCTGTCGCTTCTCGGATGACAGCCGAAGAGAGCGAGCTGCGACTTGATATGCGTCAGGGAGCCACTCGTCTTTGAAGGGTAGTTATGGGTTCAGGCCCTCTTTTTGAGCTGGAGGCGTGTCATGACTATCTGGGACGATGTCGACCTGATCAAGCGCTGCATCGGCGATTCTCCGCATTCGATAGATACGATCTACCAGGGGCTACAGCCGTTGGTGCGAGACGCCCATGTTGTCATGTTCGGCGAAGCAACGCACGGCACTGAAGATTTTTACTCGGTGCGCGCGGAGCTCTCAAAGAAGCTCATCCAGGAGCACGGCTTCAACTTGGTAGCAATCGAAGCAGACTGGCCGGAAGCATACGCAATCAACCGGTTTGTGCGGGGTCGTGAAGGCGATGTGCCTGCTAGCGCCGCTCTCAGTCTCTTTACGCGCTTTCCAACGTGGATGTGGGCCAACACGACTATGCGCTCATTTATCGAATGGCTGCGCAACTATAATGACTTGCAGCCCGAGGATAGACGAGTCGGGGTCTATGGCTTAGATCTCTACAGTCTCTTCAGCTCACTTGATTCCGTGCTTGGGTATCTCGAAGTGGTAGACTCTGTCGCAGCGCGAAAGGCCCGAGAGCGATACTCGTGCTTCAAACACTACGCAAGTGATGCACAAAGTTACGGGTTTGCAGCGAGCCTTGGAATCACCACCGACTGTGAGACGCGAGCTATTGAACAGCTTAAGGAGCTCCGAGCAAGGAGATGGGAGTACCTGCAATCGGATGGATTATTGGCAGAAGATGCTCAGTTCAGCGCCGAGCAAAATGCGTTGGTCGTTGTTAATGCAGCGATCTATTACCACGCCATGTTCAAACAGCCCCACACAACCTGGAACCTCCGCGACACTCATATGTTCGAGACCCTGACAGCGCTTATGCGCCACCAGGAGAGGCTGGGACGCCCTGCGCGCGCTGTGGTCTGGGAACACAACTCACACATAGGTGATTCGCGGGCCACGGAATTTGCACAACGAGGACAACTCAACATCGGGCAACTAGCACGACAGAAATTTGGGAACGCTTGCTGTCTCGTGGGTTTCACTACCTACCAAGGTGAAGTTTTCGCCGCTCCTGAGTGGGGAGCTGAGGGAGCGCTTGAGGTTGTCAGGGAGGCACTGCCGGGAAGTTATGAGGATCTCTTCCATCGAGTTGACGTTGAGCAATTTGTTTTGCCGCTTCGGAATGATCGCCCTTTGTCGTCTATGCTCGCACGACCTCGTCTGGAGCGCGCAATCGGGGTTGTATATCTTCCACAAACTGAACGTCACAGTCACTACTTCAACGCCCGGCTGAGCGAGCAGTTCGACGCCGTGATACACGTCGACACCACCTGCGCCGTCACTCCTATTAGCACCATGCCAAAGCGTGGGTTCGAGGAGCCTCCGGAGACATTCCCGAGCGGTATGTAGGTAGATCCTCCAGAATTTAGCCTCATTCTGCGGCAAAATTGAGGCATTCCATTTATCGGTAATTCGCAACTCGCCGAAATTCTTTGATTTTGAATGTTTCATTCAAGCTTTATCGTGATGTCGTTTGAAATCCTCGATCGTGATCATGGGTGACGATGTGTTCTATGCGGTACTCTTTTGTCCCTTATTCTTGAGGGCGCATCCTCTTGTTCAGAGCCTCAGATCGTGTAACGATCAACGGACTTAAAGGTAAAAGGATCGAGACATGTATCACGGTGACGCTGTAGGTAAAGACGAGTTCAAATTCGGTAATATTCTCAAGCAGGGTGTGTTCTGGTCAGTTCACCTTGCTTGTCTTGCGGCTCTTTGGGTCGGCTTCAGCTGGGTAGCGCTCGCTGTGTGTCTCTTCCTGTATGTCGTGCGCATGTTCGCCATAACCGGGGGCTACCACCGCTACTTCTCTCACCGCTCGTATCAGACGAGTCGGCCCTTTCAGTTCGTGTTGGGCTTCCTTGGAGCTAGCGCTGCACAGAAGGGTCCGATCTGGTGGGCCTCTCACCACCGACACCATCACAAGCACTCCGACACCGAGGAGGATATCCACTCCCCGGTCGTGCACGGGATTTACTACGCTCACGTAGGGTGGGTCTTGGGCTCGCAGTTCATCGACGCGCGTCCTGAACTGGTCAAGGATCTGACCAAGTTCCCAGAGCTACGCTGGCTGGACAAGTACTACATGATTCCACCCGCCCTCCTTGGGGCACTTACCTACTTCCTGGGAGCGTGGCTACAGACCGCATACCCTGAGCTTGGAACCTCAGGGCTTCAAATGCTGACTTGGGGCTTCTTCATCAGCACAGTGCTCACCTATCATGGAACTTTCTGTATCAACTCGTTCACGCACCTGATTGGTAAGCGCCGCTTTCCGTCGACCGACTCCAGTAAGAATCACTGGCTCCTCGCGCTCATCACGCTGGGAGAGGGTTGGCACAACAACCACCACTACTATCCAGGTTCCGAGCGTCAGGGATTCTACTGGTGGGAGATTGATATCTCGCACTACATTCTGAAGGCTCTCTCGTGGATGGGCTTGGTATGGGATCTGAGAACGCCACCACCACGAGTGTACCAGGCGGCTCAACCACTCCATTGAGAACTGAGAGCCTTTGCCTCGCAGTCTAGACAAGACCACCTCCGGGTGGTCTTTTTTTTGGGTCATCGCGGAATCGAGTGGGTAAGACTCGGTATTATCCCGACGTGGACGTGCTCGTGCACGTAAACGTGAACGTACCCGGAGGAGGAGTCACACTGGCTGAAGGCATAGCTTGGAAAGCATGGCTCCAATCCTTGTCAGCAAAAGCTTCCCGGCTTGATACTCTTCCGGGGAA